>NZ_JBIBKS010000007.1:0-367955 GCF_042959345.1 Streptomyces sp. NPDC007905
GGGGACGCCCACCCCCGGTTGGTGGCCCGCGGGGGCGCTGCGGGCGGAGGGGCGGCGCCCCCTGCCCGGGGCGGGCGGCGTCCTGCTCGACCACGACGCTGACGGCCCTGGTCAGGTGCGGCCGCCGGCGTCCTGCTCGACCACGACGAGGAAAGCGTCGGACTTCAGGTCCATCACCACGGTCGCGGGCTCACCCTCGGCGCGGCGGGCGGCCGCGTACTCCTCCGCGGGCCATGATCCACGCGGTGCCCCGGCGGGGAACCGCTCCAACACCTTCGCCTCCATGACGGCCGGTCACCTCCAGTGCGGACAGTCTCATGAAATGTACGTCCTGTACTCGTCCGGCTGCCCCCGATCGCTGCGGGCATGTCACCCAGCCGGGTTCCAGCGGGACGATGTGCATCCACGAGCCGCCCGCAGCGGGAAGTGACCGGAGGGGGCCACCGACGCGGAGGACCGGAGCCATGGACCACGACGAGTGTGCGGCGGGACTGCGCTGCCTGGTGACGGGCGCCACGGGCTACCTCGGCGGCCGGCTCGTGCCCGAGCTGCTGGCCGCCGGACACCGTGTGCGCTGCCTGGTCCGCTCCCCCGGTAAGTTGCGCGACCACCCCTGGGCGGGCGAGGCCGAGGTGGTGCGGGGCGACGTCACCGACGCCGCCTCGGTCGCCGAGGCGATGCGGGACGTCGACGTGGCCTACTACCTGGTGCACGCGCTCGGCAGCGGCAAGGACTTCGAGGCGACCGACCGCCGCGCCGCCCGGATCTTCGGGGAGCGGGCGAAGGCGGCCGGTGTACGCCGCATCGTCTACCTGGGTGGGCTCACCCCGGCCGGCGTGCCCGAGCACGCGCTCTCCCCGCACCTCAGGTCCCGCGCGGAGGTGGGCCGGATCCTCCTGGCGTCGGGGGTGCCGACCGCCGTGCTGCGCGCCGCGATCATCATCGGCTCCGGCTCGGCCTCCTTCGAGATGCTGCGCTACCTCACCGAACGGCTGCCGGTGATGATCACCCCGAGCTGGGTGCGCACCCGGATCCAGCCCATCGCCGTACGGGACGTCCTGCGCCTCCTGACCGGCAGCGCCCGCCTGCCCGAGGACGTCAGCCGCGCCTTCGACATCGGTGGGCCCGAGGTGCTGACGTACCGGGACATGATGATCCGGTACGCGCGCGTCGCGGGTCTGCCCCGGCGGATCATCGTGCCCGTGCCGGTCCTCACCCCGCGTCTGTCCAGCCTCTGGGTGGGCCTCGTCACGCCCGTACCCGCCTCCATCGCCCGGCCGCTGACCGAGTCCCTGCGGCACGAGGTCGTCTGCCGGGAGCACGACATCACCCGCCATGTGCCCGATCCGCCCGGGCATCCGCTGGGTTTCGACCAGGCGGTGCGGCTGGCCCTGCGCCGGGTGCGGGAGGCGAAGGTGACCACGCGCTGGTCGTCCGCCGCTCCGCGCGGCGCCCCCAGTGATCCGCTGCCGACCGATCCCGACTGGGCGGGCGGCAGCCTCTACGCCGACCACCGCGAGGCCGTGGTGGACGCGCCGGTACAGGAGCTGTGGCGGGTGGTCGAGGGCGTGGGCGGGGAGAACGGCTGGTACTCCTTCCCGCTCGCCTGGAACCTGCGCGGCCTGCTGGACCGGCTGGCCGGCGGTGTCGGGCTGCGCCGGGGCCGCCGGGACGCGCAGCGGCTGCGGGTGGGTGACGAGCTGGACTTCTGGCGAGTGGAGGAGATCGAGCCCGGACACCTCCTGCGGCTGCGGGCCGAGATGCGGCTGCCCGGACTCGCCTGGCTGGAGATGCGCGCCGAGCCGGACGGCCCGGGTCGCAGCCGCTACCGGCAGCGTGCCCTGTTCCATCCGCGCGGGCTGCTCGGCCACGCCTACTGGTGGAGCATCTCGCCCCTCCACGCCGTCGTGTTCGGAGGCATGGCACGCAACATCGCCCGAGCGGCGGCCCGGCCGGCTCCGGCGTCCGCCCACTGACCCACGCATCCGGCTCCGGCCTCCGGCGTCCGTCCACTGACCCACGCATCCGGCTCCGGCCTCCGGCGTCCGTCCACTGACCCACGCATCCGGCTCCGGCCTCCGGCGTCCGCCCACTGACGCACGCATGCGGCGGCCGGCCGGACCGCGGCCCGGAGCGCGCATCCGTCCGGCCCCTCGGGCCGGAAGAGATCAGCGTCCACACTCCTCTCCTCGGAGCCCCTCGGAGCCGCACCATGTACGTCTCGGTCGTCCTGTTCACCGCCGATCTGCGTCTGCACGACCATCCGCCGCTGCGGGCCGCGCTGCAGGGGGGCCGCCAGGTGATCCCGCTCTTCGTGCGGGACCAAGGCGTGCTGGACGCGGGGTTCGCGGTGCCCAACCGGCTGGCGTTCCTCGCCGACTGCCTGCGTGACCTGGACGAGGGGTTGCGCCGGCGCGGCGGGCGGCTCGTGGTGCGCTCCGGTGACGTGGTCGAGGAGGTGTGCAAGGTGGCGGCCGAGGCCGATGCCGACGAGGTGCACCTGGCGGCGGATGTCAGCGCCTACGCCCAACGGCGCGAGCGGCGGTTGCGGCACGCCCTGGAGGCGGAGGGGCGGCGGGTGCACTTCCACGACACGGTGACCACCGCGGTGGCCCCCGGGGCGGTGACCCCGGGCTCCTCGGACCACTTCGCCGTGTTCACGCCGTACTTCCGCCAGTGGTCGGCACAGCCGCTGCGGGACGCCCTCGGCGCGCCCCGGACCGTCCGCGTACCGGAGGATGTCGCGTCCGAGGACCTGCCCTGCCGGGCCACGGTGCCCGGGGTGTCACCGGGACTGGCGACGGGCGGTGAGCGGGAGGCCAGGAGACGGCTCACCGACTGGCTGCGCTCGGGTGTCACCGCCTACGAGGAAGGGCACGACGACCTGGCCGGCGAGGCGACCTCCCGGCTCTCCCCGCACCTGCACTTCGGCACGCTGTCCCCCGTCGAGGTGGTCCAGCGGGCGCGCGCGGCCGACGGCCCCGGTCCGCAGGCGTTCGTACGGCAGCTGGCCTGGCGGGACTTCCACCGCCAGTTGCTGGCGGCACGGCCCGCGGCGGCCGCCGCCGACTACCGCGCGAAGCGCGATCGCTGGCGGTCCGAGCGGACGGCCCGCGCGGACATCGAGGCCTGGCGGGAGGGCCGCACCGGCTATCCGGTGGTCGACGCGGCGATGCGCCAGCTGCGGCACGAGGGCTGGATGCACAACCGCGGCCGCCTGCTGACGGCGAGCTTCCTCACCAAGACGCTCTACGTCGACTGGCGGGTGGGCGCCCGGCACTTCCTGGAGCTGCTGGTCGACGGGGACGTGGCCAACAACCAGCTGAACTGGCAGTGGATGGCGGGGACGGGCACGGACACCCGCCCCAACCGGGTCCTCAATCCGGTCACCCAGGCCAAGCGGTACGACCCCGACGGCACCTACGTGCGGCGGTGGGTGCCCGAGCTACGGGGTGTGCGGGGCGGCGCGGTCCACGAACCGTGGAAGCTCCCGGGTCTGGAACGGGCGGCCGCCGGTGACTATCCCGACCCGGTCGTCGCGCTGGCCGACGGGCTGGCCCGCTTCCGGCGGGCCCGGGGTCGCGACTGAGCGGGGTCCGGGCCGCGGCGCCGCACGGTTCTCATCCCGGCCGCCCGCAGACCACCGTCAGCGAGTCGAGGGCTTCGGGCAGACTCGTCGGGCGCAGCATGCCCCGGCCGGACCGGCCCGCCCAGCCGGGGCCGCCGAGCACGACCAGCGGCTGCGACCGGGCTCCCTTCACGCCCCACTCGGTGGCGGCTATGTGCTGCGCCAGCGGCAGACTCGCGGTGGAGCGGGCCTGCGCCCACAGCACCACGGCGGCCGGCCCCAGGCGGCCCACCGCGGCCGCCAGTGCCTCGGCGGGGACGGCGGCGCCGAACATCCTGGTGGCGATGCCGAGTTGACTCAGCCCGGCGTTGAGCGCCTCCAGCGGCAGGGTGTGCTGTTCGCCCGGCACACAGGCCAGCAGCACCGGGCGGGGCGTCGCGGCGCCCGGCGCGGCGAGGGACGGCCGGGTGTGCCGGCGCAGGGTGGTGGAGATGTGCCAGGACAGCAGGTGCTCCACCTCCACGTAGCGGTCTCCGGCCGAGGCCCACTTGCGGCCCACGGCGTGCAGGGTGGGCACCATCACCTCCTGCCAGGTGCGGAGGAGACCGTGTTCGCTCACCGCGGCGGCGAGTTGCTCCTCGACGGCCGGCGCGTCCAGGCGTACGGCCGCGCGGGCCAGGCCCCGGCGCACGTCGCCCGACGGTGGCGGGCCGGCCGCCCCGGCGTGTGCGGGCGGGCGCATGCCGGTGGCCGTCTCGTCGTGCACGGCGGTGGGCGGGGGCCCGCCCCTGGACGCCTCGCTCCGTGCGGCCCGGGCCGCCTCGGCGGGGGCCACACCGGCCGAGGTCAGCCGGCACATCGTCTCCAGCATTACCACGTCCCGGGGCGCCCAGCGCCGGTGCCGGCCCGCCGCGCGCTCGGCGGGGCCGATGCCGTAACGGCGTTCCCAGGAGCGCAGTGTGGTGGGTGAGACCCCGAGCCGGCGGGCGAGGGCACCCGTGGTCAGCCCTGCCTCCGCCGGCGGTCCGGGCCCGGCGCGCTTTCCGTCCATGGGCCGACTATACGGTGCAGAATCGATGCGGGTTGAACGGGCAGGTCCCCGGCTCCGACGATGGCGGCACCGTCCCACCCGAGGAGCCGTGGTCATGTACTCGAATCCGGCACCCAGCAGCGTCGCCACCGCGCGCCGTGCGCCGGAACCGGCGGCCCAGGCGCCACGACCGGCCGCGGCCGAGGAGCCGTACGGCGACGAGGAACTGGCGCGCGGCCTGGTGGCGGGCGACGAGGCATGTCTGGCCGCGGTCCACCGGCGCTGGTCCGGCCTCGTGTACGCACTGGCCCGGCGCTCGCTGGGCGACGCCAGGGAGGCGGAGGACGTCACCCAGCAGGTGTTCCTCAACGTGTGGCGCGGGCGGAACGGATACCGGCCCGAGCGCGGTCCGCTGGCCGGCTGGATCGTCGGCATCACCCGGCGCAGGATCGTCGACGCCCTGACGGCGCGGACCCGGCGCGCCGACCTGGTCGCGGCCGCCGGATCGGCGCTGGCGCTCGAGGGCGGCACCGTCACCCCGGGGCCCGAGGCGGTGCTGGACCGTGTGCTCGTCCGTCACGCACTGGCCCAACTGCCCGGCCCGCAGCGGGAGGTCCTGCACCTGGCCTTCTACGAGGACCTCACCCAGACGCAGATCGCGGCCCGCACGGGATGGCCCCTGGGCACCGTGAAGAGTCACGCGCGGCGCGGCCTGCACCGGCTGCGCCGCTCGCTCGGGCAGTCGACGGGAGCGGTCGATGCGGAAACGGTGCAGGTGCCGTGAGGGCGCGACTGAGGCGTCACTCCTGTGCGACGGCCCCCGGAGAGAGTCGGTGCTCTCCGGGGGTTTCCTCCCGTCCGGGGCGCCCGCTCACGACGAGCCACTCCGACCCCTACACATAAAGGGCGAATAAGAGCAGACTGGTAGGCGGCGCCTTAGTAACCGACCCCGACGCGGTCGGGGCCGTAGGTCACGAGGGAGACAGTCATGGCGAATGTCTCGCACAGGGGTGACATGGCGACCCACCCCGATGTATCCGAAATGCGGGCACGCTACGCCCGTATGCTCGGTGGTCGTGATGTGGCGCTGGTGGACGGGCCCGTGTTCCTGCTCGGCCTGTACTGCGCGGCGTCTCCGTGGATCCTTCACTACGCCACGAGTCAGCCGGCGCTGATGACCCACAACCTGATCATGGGCATCGCGATAGGCCTGCTGGCACTCGGATTCACCACGGCCCCCGCGCGGATGTACGGCCTCAGCTGGGCCATGTGCGCCATGGGTGTCTGGATGATCATCGCGCCGTGGATCGTGGGCAGCAGCCCGGACACCGGCGTGGTCGTCAACAACGTCGTCATCGGCGCGCTCGCCATCGTCCTCGGGCTGTTGTGCGCCGGTACGGCGGCGAAGAGTGTCCCCAGGCCCTGAGAAGAGCGTCCCCAGACCCTGAAGAGAAGACCGAGGAAGGGAGGACCCAGCGAAGAAAGTGAAGGCCACGAAGAATGCGGGGCCGGTCCGCCCGGGCGGACCGGCCTCCCCGTGCGCGCGGCTCAGCGGCCGGGCCCCTGCCAGGGCGCCCGCGGCACGGTGCGACCGGTCGTCGGCAGCGACTCGAGGGGGGACACCGAGGGGCCGCCGTAGGCGACGTCGCCGCGCTCGCCGTCGTCGACAGGGTCCTCGTGGGTGAGAAGCCCTTGCCTCAGCCTGCCACCGGCTCGGCGTCCGGGTCCCGGCCGGCCGCGTACTCCTCGCTGATCTCTTTCTCCCCGAACGGCCACACCTTCTCCAGCCGTGCCCAGATCAGGAAGGCCACACAGCCGAGGGCGAGCCAGGCCAGGGACCATTCGATGGGATGGCGGCCGGGAGAGTTCTTGTCGGCGTACCCGTAGATCACGCACCAGCCCGCGAAGGCGAGGATGCTGGGCAGCGGGTAGAGCCACATCCGGTACGGGCGGTGAAGCGTCGGCTGGCGCCTGCGCAGCACCGTGAGCGCCACGATCTGGGCGAGCGCCTGGACGATCACCATGACCGTCGTGAGCAGTTGGATCAGGGTCGCGAGGTCGGTGTGGCGGCCGATCAGGAAGCCGATCGCCGTGATCACGCCCATGGTCGCCAGGCCCAGCATCGGGAACCGGTGCCGAGGGTGCAGCTTCTCGTACGGGCGGAAGAAGACCCGTTCGCGGGCGGCGTCGTAGGGCACCCGGGAGCCGCCGAGCAGGCCGGTGAACACCGAGGCGAACGCCGTGATCAGAATCAGCACGGTGACCGTGTCGGCGGCGCCCTTGCCCCAGGTCTCCTCCAGCACCGCCGAGGCCACCGAGGTGGAGGCGATGTCCTCGGGGTCGGCCATGCGGTGCCAGTCGACGACGCCGAGCGTGCCGATCTGCAGCAGCAGGTAGATCGCCATGATGCCGAGGATCGAGAAGACGATGGACCGCGGCAGGATCCGGCCCGGGTCCTTGATCTCGGCACCCATGTAGGCGGTGGTGTTGTAGCCGAGGTAGTCGTAGATACCGATGGTCAGGCCCGCGGCGAAGCCGAGCCAGAAGTGGTCGCTCGTCAGGTCGAAGGCGTGCGCGGGGTAGGTGAACGCCAGGTGGGGGCTGAAGTCGCCGGCCGCTGCGACGATCACCAGCAGGACGGAAGCGATCATCACCGTCCACATCACGGCGGTGATGCGGGCGATGTGCTCGATGCCGCGCCAGAGCAGGAGCACGACCAGCGCGATGACGCCGAGGCCGATCAGGTCGCCCTGGGTCTGGCCGAGGCCGGGGGCGAGGTAACCCACGTACTGGACGAAGCCGACCACGCCCGTGGACATGATCAGCGGGATGAAGAGCATCGCCGTCCACACGAACAGGAACGGCATCAGACGTCCGGTGCGGTACTGGAAGGCCTGGCGGAGATAGACGTAACTGCCGCCGGAGCCGGGCATGGCGGCGCCCAGCTCGGCCCACACCAGTCCGTCGCAGAGCGCCAGCACGGCGCCCGCGACGAATCCGATGACCGCCTGGGGACCGCCGAACGCGGCGACCATCAGCGGGATCGTCACGAACGGGCCGATGCCGCACATCTGGCTCATGTTGATGGCCGTGGCCTGGAACAGGCCGACACGGCGGACGAAGCCACCCGAGGGTGGCGGGCTACCGGACATGGGGACTCCTGACGCGACGGGCGCACGGACCGCGTGGTGGGCGGGACCTCGCCCGGCCGGGCTGACTGGCCGATAAAGTTAAGGAGCCTTACTAGAGGCGTCAAGTAGGCGCCGGGAATGCATGAGAATGGTGCGATGCCCGCCCGTGACGTCGAAGCGCAGCAGGACCAGCCCTGGAGCCACCGCCGCCTGCGCAGCACCAACGAGCGGCTGCTCCTGGACCGGCTGCGCGGTCTCGGCGCCGCATCGCGCGCCCAACTGGCCCGCGAGACGGGCCTGTCGAAGCCGACGGTGTCCAGCGCGCTGGCCTCGCTGGAGACGGCGGGACTGGTGCACGAGGTCGGCACCCATGCCCCCGAGCGCGGCCGTACCGCCGTGCTGTACGCCCCGGACCCGGCCGCCGGGTACGCGCTCGGGGTGGACATCGGCCGCGGCTGGCTGCGGGTGGCCGTCGTCGATCTGGACGGCACGGTGGTCGCCCGCGCCGATGTGCGCAACCGGGCCCGCACCTCCGCCGCCATGGCCGAGCTGGTCGTGGAGACCGCCCGCCAGGTGATCGGCAACTCGGGCGTGGACCCCACCGAGGTGGTGCACGGCGTGGTCGGCACGCCGGGTGTGTACGACGAGAAACAGCGGCGGGTGCGGTACGCGATGCACCTGCCGGGCTGGGGCCGCGCGGGCCTGTTCGACCGGATGCGCGAGGAGCTCGACGTCCCGCTGGAGGTGCACAACGACGCCAACCTGGCCGCGCTCGGCGAGTACACGTACGGCATCGGCGCCGGCAGCCGGCTCTTCGCGTACATCCTGATCGGGACCGGCCTCGGGATGGGCGTCGTCGGCGAGGGGCGGCTGTTCACGGGGGCACACGGGCTGGCCGGGGAGATCGGGTTCCTGCCCTGGCCCGGCCGGAAGAAGCCCGAGCGGCTGGAGGACGCGGTGTCCGGGGTGGCCGTGGTGGAGGCCGCCCGGCAGTTCGGGATGCGCGGGCAGCTCACGGCGAAGGCCGTGTTCGACGCCGCCCGGCAGGGCAACGCGGCCGCGGTGCGGGCGGTGGAACTGGAGGGCGAGCGGATCGCGCACACCGTGGCGGCCGCGGCCGCGGTACTCGACCCGGACCTCGTGGTGCTCGGCGGCGGGGTGGGCCACAGCGTGGACCTGCTGCTCGGGCCGGTCCGCGAGCACCTGCGCACCCTGACCCCGCTCCGGCCCCGCATCGCGCCCAGCCGGCTCGGCGAGGACGCGGTGCTGCTGGGCGCGGTGGCGACGGCGCTGGGCACGGCACGGGATCTGGTGTTCGCGCGCAGGACGGGCGACGGCTGACCCGATCGCACCCGCCGCCAAGGCCCGTGGCGGCCACGGTCGTTGACATGCCCCTCACCGCCCCCTACCTTGAGCCAGGTTAGTAAAGTTTCCTAACTTTACGAGGCTGGAGACCACCGTGTTCCCTCGCCCCGCCCCCGGACGCCGGCTCGTCATGGGCGCCGTACTCCTGAGCCTGCTCGGCATGCTCACCACCGGAGCCTGGGCCGGGCCCGTGGACCGGAACCGGGCGCCGCACGAGTACGGGCACCAGCCCAGTGTCACCCATGTCCCGTCCGCCGCCGGGTCCGCCACTCCGTTGTCCGGATACGCGATCCAGTCCACGGCGAAGGTGACCGACTCCGCGGCGGCGGTCTCCTCCCCCGGGTATCCGGCGAGCGGCTGGTATCCGGCGGGCCCCCGCTCCACGGTCCTGGCCGCGCTGCTCGCCGACGGCCTGTACGCCGACCCGTTCCACTCCACCGACCAGCAAAGGATCCCGAAGGACGACTTCCAGGTCCCGTGGTGGTACCGCTCCGACTTCACCGTCGCGGACACCACCCGGCGCACCCACCTCGACTTCAGCGGTGTCGTCTCGGCCGCCGACGTCTTTGTCAACGGCCACCAGGTGGCCGGGGCCGCCGACGTGACCGGCGCCTACACCCGTCACGAGCTGGACATCACCTCACTGGTGCGGTCCGGCACGAACACCGTGGCCCTGCGGGTCCGGCCCAACGACCCGAACAAGGACCTCACCATGGGGTGGCTGGACTGGCTCCAGCCACCGCCCGACCGGAACATGGGCATCGTGCGCGACGTCCTGGTCCGCCGGGACGGCCCGGTCGCGCTCCGCGACGCCCACGTGGTGACCAGGCTGGCCGTGCCCTCGCTGGCCACCGCCGATCTCACCGTCAAGGCGCAGGCCCGCAACGACACCGGCGCGGCGGTCACCGCCGAGGTCACCGGCAGCGTCGCCGGGACGCGCTTCACCCGGAGCGTGCCGCTCGCCGCGCACGAGACGAAGACCGTCACCTTCTCCCCCGCCGACGTGCCCGGACTGCGCCTCACCTCCCCGAAGGTGTGGTGGCCGGCGGGCATGGGCGGGCAGCCGCTGTACGACCTCGACCTCACCGCCTCGGTGTCCGGCACGCCGTCGGACACGGCACACGAGACCTTCGGCATCCGCGATGTGCAGGCGCCCCTGAACTCCGACGGAGCCCGCCAGTACCGGATCAACGGCCGCAAGCTGCTGATCAAGGGCGGCGGCTGGTCCCCGGACGAGTTCCTGCGCTGGGACTCCACCTATGTGGAGGACCGACTGAAGTACGCCCTCGACCTCGGGCTGAACGCCATCCGCCTGGAGGGCCACATCGAGCCGGACGAGTTCTTCGACCTCGCCGACCGCCACGGCGTGCTCACGCTGCCGGGCTGGGAGTGCTGCGACAAGTGGGAGGGCAACGTCAACGTCGGTGAGAAGGGGGAGAAGTGGACCGCCGCCGACTATCCGGTGGCGAAGGCGTCCATGGCCGCAGAGGCCGCCCGGCTGCGCGGTCACCCGAGCGTGATCTCCTTCCTGATCGGCAGCGACTTCGCGCCCGACGCGAGGATCGAGAAGACCTACCTGGACGCCCTGAAGGCCGCCGACTGGCCCACCCCGGTGGTGGCCGCCGCCTCCGACAAGTCCTCCCCCCAGCTGGGCAGTTCCGGCATGAAGATGACCGGGCCCTATGACTGGGTCCCGCCGGGCTACTGGTACGCCAAGCGCGAGGGCGGGGCCACCGGCTTCAACTCCGAGACCAGCGCGGGCCCCGACATCCCCACGCTCGACACCCTGCGCCGGATGATGACGCCCGCCGAACTCGACACCCTCTGGAGGAACCCGGACGCCAGGCAGTACCACCGCTCGCCCTCGTCCGTGTTCGGCACCCTCAAGATCTACGACGACGCGCTCACCGGCCGGTACGGCGCCCCGACCGGCCTCGCCGACTACGTGCGCAAGGCGCAGCTGGCCCAGTACGAGAACGTGCGCGCCCAGTACGAGGCCTACGAGCGCAATGCGACGGACGCGAGCAAGCCGGCCACCGGGGTGATCTACTGGATGTTCAACAGCGGCTGGACGTCCTTGCACTGGCAGCTGACAGACCGTTACCTGGACCAGGGCGGCGCCTACTTCGGCGCGAAGAAGGCGAACGAGCCGCTGCACATCCAGTACTCCTACGACGACCGCTCGGTCGTCGTGGTGAACAACCGGCACGACTCCGCGAACCGACTCACCGCGCGAGCGACGCTGTTCAACCCCGACGGCACGCAGAAGTACGACAGGACGGTCACCGGGATGACGGTGGGCGGGGACGGCGCGCACGGCACCGCGCTCACGCTGCCGTCGTCGGTGAGCGGGCTGTCGGCCACGTACCTGCTGCGGCTGACCCTGACCGACGCGGACGGCAAGGAGGTGAGCCGGAACGTGTACTGGCTCTCCACCAAGGCCGACACGCTCGACTGGGCGAAGACCGACTGGTACTACACGCCGACGACCGGCTATGCCGACTTCAGGGGGCTCGCCCCGATGGCGCAGGTGCCGGTGTCGGCGACGGCGTCGACCGAGTCGTCCGGCGGCATGGCGACCACCACGGTGACCGTGCGCAACACCGGCAGCGGGAAGACGCCGTCGCTGCTGACGGACGTCCACCTGGTCGACGCGCAGGGCAAGCCGGTGCTCCCGGTGCGCTGGTCGGACAACGAGGTCGGTCTGTGGCCCGGTGAGTCGGTGACCCTGACCGCCACCTACCGGACCACCGATCTGCACGGCTCGGTGCCCCACGTCCGGGTCTCCGGCTGGAACACGCCGGAGCGGACGGTCCCGGCCGCGTGAACCGCCGGGGGGTGGGCCGAAGCGGCCCACCCCCTCAGGGTTCAGCTGACGTCGAGCGCGGTGTCGTCGACGACGAACGACGTCTGGAGGGTGGAGCCCTCGGTGCCGGTGAACTTGATCGTGACCGTCTGGCCCGCGTAGCTCGCGAGGCTGAAGCTGCGCCGGGTGTAGCCGCTCGCCGCGTTCAGGTTCGAGTACGTCGCGAGGGTCGACAGCACCGTTCCGCCGCTGTTGAGGACCTGCGCCTTCAGGGTGTCGTAGGCCGTCGAGGTGGACGTCTCGGCGGTGTCGACATGGAGGTAGAAGCTCAGGGTGGCGCCGGTGCAGCCGGCGGGGACGGTCACCGACTGCGCGAGTGTGTCGGTGTGGGCGGAGCCGTAGCCGTTCAGCCAGGCCTTGTAGGAGCCGGTGCGGGCCGCCTCGCCGGTGTCGTTGGTGATGACACCGCTGGAAGCGGTCCAGGAGGTGGCCCCGGACTCGAAGCCGGGGTTGGCCAGCAGCTGGGCGGCGGTGCAGGTGCCGGTGCCGCCACCGCCCCCGCCGCTGCTGCCGGAACCGGCCAGCCATGCGGTGGCGTTGAGGGCGAGGGCGGCGTCGGTGGCGCCGGAGTCGTTCCAGCCGTCGTAGAGCGTGTTGCCGGACTGGCCGGTGCCGTCGTCGATCGGTGAGCTGTCACCCCAGAAGGCGACGCGGCCGCTGCCGAAGGTGCTGGTGAGGAAGAAGGCGCCGGTGTTGCCGGAGTAACCGGTGCGATAGAGCAAGCCCTTGACACTGGAGTTGTCGGCGGGCTTGAGCGTGGCGGTCGTCCCGCTGGCGATCAGGCTCTTGGTGACGGTGCCGAAGGAGCCGTGCAGCACCGGGTCGCTGCTGTCGCTGATCGCCGACGGGTGGTCGGAGCCGATGCTCAGCGAGTCGATGGAGAAGCCGAACGGGTCGGTGGAGTCGACGCTGTTGTTCGTCATCAGGTCGTTGAGGATCTCGACCGCGTCCTCGCCGTCGTTGTTGCGGTCGGCGCCGGTGTGGTCGGAGATCATGAACAGGCCGCCGCCGTTCTTCACGAAGTTCATGATGGCGGTCTTCTCCGCCGTCGTGAACAGCGTGTTGGGCTCGGGCAGGACCAGCGTGTCGAAGTTCGACAGGTCGGTGGCGGACGAGCCGCCGTAACCGAGGGCGGCGCCGGAGGGCAGCGTCTTCAGGCTGTAGCCGCCGGCCTTCTGCAGGGCCACGCCCCAGGAGGACAGGGCGCCCGTCCAGTCGGTCTCGGAGGACGGGGAGGAGTCCTGTCCGAGCGGGTCGGGCTGGCTGGTGGAGATGATCCAGTCCGCGTTGCCCGCTGTCTCGGCGTGGGCGTTGTCGAACAAGATCCGGTGCGTGGTGGCCGCGTGGGCGGGGGTGGCGCTCGTGCCGATCTGCAGGGCTGCCGAGGTGACGAGCAGCCCGAGTCCGGCCAGGGCGGTGGTGCATCTGCGGCGGGATCTCCTCGATCCGAGCATCCGGCGAACCTCCATGAGGGGTGGGGAGAGGCGGTGCGGGCGCCAAGTCTGCGCGGGTAGAACCCGCTTGAGGGTTCTACACGCGTCGATTGGTTGAAAGGTACATGGCATGACGGTCCGGTGAACAGAAAGTCCCGGCACTGAGCGGAACGGAGTGCGTCCGGTTACAGCGGGCACATGGCATACCAGCGGAGATCGAGGCGAAGAGGGCTGGACATGGAAATCTCAGGCGTCATCAGTGCCCTTGTCATCGGGATCATCATCGGTGTGCTGGGCCGACTGGTCGTTCCCGGGCGGCAGCACATCGGCATCCTGTGGACCATCGTCGTCGGCATCGCGGCGGCGTTGCTGGGCTCGGCGATCGCCGCCGGGTTCGGGGTGGCGAACACCAAGGGGCCCGACTGGATCGAGTGGTTCATTCAGATCGCCCTCGCGGCGGTGGGCGTCGCCGCGCTGGACCGGGCGCGGTTCCGTCGTTGAGGGAGCGGTCAGCTCCCGTAGCGACAAGGCGTCGTGGTGCTCAGCGCGTGGAAGCCGAGGCGTTCGAGGATCGGGCGGCTCATGGGTGAGGCGTCGACCTGGAGGTAGCGGTAGCCGTGGGCGGCGGCGACGCGCGCGCGGTGGGCGACGAGGGCACGGTAGATGCCCCGGCCCCGCCATGCCTCGACGGTGCCCCCGCCCCACAGCCCCGCGAAGCGGGTGCCGGGCACCAGTTCCATGCGGGCGGCGCTGACGGGCTCGTCACCGGCGAGCGCGACGACGGCGACGACCGTGCCCGGGTCGGCGGCGAGGCGCGCGAGGAGCCGGTGGCGCAGCCGGGTGCCGTCGGTGCCGAAGGCCTTCTCGTGGACGCCCACGACGAGGTCGACGCCGGCCGGATCGATGGCCTGGACGAAGCGGATCCCGGCGGGCGGCTCGGCGTCCAGGACGAGTCGTGCGACCTCGCCGATCAGGAGCGTCTCCTCGGGCTCGGCCCGGAATCCGGCCGCGGTGAGCCGGGCGCCGAGATCCACCGGCCGGTCGTGGCCGTAGAGCTTCCACTCGAAGTCGCGGCCGAGGCCGGTGAAGTACGCGATCTGTTCGCCGATCACCCGGTCCGCGGTCCGCGCGTCCAGGGCGGACCAGACGACGCCGTTCCAGCCCTGCGCGTCGGCGACCTGGCGGACGACCTCGCCGGTGCGCTCGACCCGGGCTCCGGGCCCGTCGGGTGCGGCGCCCTCGCGCATGTCCCGGTCGTAGAGGGCGAGCACCGTGGCGTGGTCCATGACCTCACTCCAGCATCCCCGCCCGGGCGGGGCAACGGAATAACCGGCCGCCCGGGGCGGCACCGTCCGGCCGCACCACGGACAGGTGGGCGGCGAGCCGGTCGGGATTGCGGGCCCCCGGGACGCGATGGGCGCCGGGGCACCGCCCCGGGCGGCGCTGTCCGCCGCCGCGCTCACGCCGCGACGGTCGCGGCCGGGCGCCGGTGTCTTGCCCGAGGTACGCCACGGCGGCGGTGCGGCGGTCGGCGGGCCAGGCCCGAGCCGGTCGAGCGGCGGCCGCCCCTCCGCTCCGGGTGCCCTGTCACCTCAGCCCAGTTCGAGCGTCGTGACCCCGAAGACCCGCTCCTGCGCGTGCTCGCGCACCGGCCCGGTGTACATCCGGGCGGTCTCGAACAAGGGTGTGAAGCCGGCTTCTTGGGCCAGCTCGACGCCGGCCGTGTTCGGTTCGGGCACGTCGATGGCGACCTCACGGCCGGGTACGTCGGCGGTGAGCGCGGCGAACAGCGCCCGGGCGTCGTCCGCGGTGTCGGCGAAAAGGGGGCCGATGCGCAGGGTGTCGTGGCCGGGGCGGATCACGCCGTAGCCGGTGAGGCGGTCGCCGTCGTGGCGGACGCGGACGCGGTGACCGGGGCCGGTCAGCCACTCGCCGAGGAAGCGCGGGCGGTCGGCCGGCGTGCAGGCGCTGTCGTAGGCGGTGATGGCGGCCAGGTCGGCAGGACCGGCGGGGCGCACACCCGTGGGTGAGGCGGCCTCGGCGGCGGTGCCGGTGAACCTGATGGTGCGGTGGGCGAGTTCGAAGCCGGACCGGCGGTAGTTGTCCTGCTGGGCGACGACTCCGTCCAGACCGATGGTGCGGTTGCCGGCATGGGCCAGGGCGGTCTTCCAGGTGGTGAGGCCGTGACCGTGGCCGCGCAGGTCGGGGCGGACGAGGTAGCAGCCCAGGAAGGCGTAGTCGGCGCCGTAATTCACGACGGAGATGGCCGAGACCGGCTCCCCGTCGATCCGGCCGAGGAAGAATCCCTCGGGGTCCTGGGCGAAGAAGGCGGGGCCGTCGCTGAGCCCGGGGTTCCAGCCCTCCGCCGCCGCCCATCCGCTGATCACCGGCCAGTCGGCGCGGGTGGCCTGCGTGACGACGAGGTCCTGGGGGGCCGGAGAGGTCATCGGTGCGCTCCATTCAGCGGGGTTCGGCGTGCCGCGCGGCGCTGTAGGGCGACCGCACCGCAGCATCCTCGCCGATCAACCCGGGCCGCGCCACGCGCGCATCAGCCGTTGTCTGCCGCGAACCGCCGTGCCGGACGGGCGCGTTGGACACGGATGGCAGCGCGGACGCGGGAAACGAACAGCCGAAGGGCAGGGAGAGCATGACCACCGGACGCAGCGCCCCTGCCGGGCTCTGTTTCGGCCACGTCGGTCGACGAGCCGGTTCGCGAGGAAGCGTGTCCGGCCCACGCCGACGGCCCCACCGGGCCGGCGTCCGGTGGGACCGTGGTGTGGGATTCGATCAGCGGGTTCGGCGGGGACCGAAGCGCCGGTACAGGGCCGTGCCGGTGAGCAGCAGCGCGGCGCTGCCGGCGACCGCGGGTGCCGTCAGGTCCGCCCCGGTGTGGGCGAGGGTCTCCACGGACGGCTGCGAGGCCGGGTGCGAGACGTCCTCGGGGGTGTGCGGGGCGGGATGGGCCTTGGTGGGGGCCGGCGGCGTCCGGGTCGGCGCAGGCGGCGGGGTCGTGGGCTGGCCGGGCAGGCTGGGCTGGCTCGGCACGCTGGGCACGCTGGGCACGCTGGGCACGCTGGGCACGCTGGGCACGCTGGGCACGCTGGGCACGCTGGGCACGCTGGGCTGGTCAACCGAGTTGTTCACGGAGTGGTTGCCGAAGACCGGGTTGCCCACGCCGACCACGTCGACGCTGTTGCCGCTGGCGTTCACCGGCAGATGGACGGGGAGTTGAACGTCATTGCCAGAAATCACACCGGGCGAATTCGTCGCGCTGCCCTGCGCCGAAGCACCGCCGCCGGACGTGGCCGAACCGGCCCCACCACCGTTCGCGCACCCGTTGCCGAACGCGGGGTTGAGCAGCCCCACCACGTCAACGGTGTTGCCGCACACGTTCACCGGGGCGTGCACCGGGAGCTGGACGGTGTTGCCAGAGAGCACACCTGGCGAATTCGTCGCGCTGCCCCGCGCCGAAGCACCGCCGCCGGACGTGGCCGAACCGGCCCCACCACCGTTCGCGCACCCGTTGCCGAACGCGGGGTTGAGCAGCCCCACCACGTCAACGGTGTTGCCGCACACGTTCACCGGGACGTGCACCGGGAGCTGGACGGTGTTGCCAGAGAGCACACCGGGTGAGCCGGCCGCCGCTCCGTCGGCGATGGCCCCGTCGGCCGCATAGGCCGCGGACACCGGCATGGCCACGGCCATGGCACCGGAAGCTGCGACGACGGCGAACACACCGTTTCGGGTAGCCCGTCTCATAGGTTTCCTGCCTTCCAAACATCGTCGCGGGCACTCACCCGCATCCGCTACAACGCACGCGAATCGTCCAAGTTATGGCTAATTCCTCTTTCACCCCATCGGGCGACATGTTTCTTCGAAACACATGTGCATCATCGAATGATGATTTATCGCACCGGAAGGGGGCGAAGAGGAGATCATCGGATGCGGGTCCGCTCGCCCGGAGGCGGCCCGCACGCGGCCCGCTTATGGTGAGCGAGGGCGCTGCCCCGGTCCGCAGCGGGTGGGCCCCGGGAGGCGATCGATGCTGGCCAAGCTGACCACACGGCCCGCCGTGCGGCGCTGCGCGGGCGCCGGAGCCCTCACCCTGGCGCTGCTCGGCGCCGGGCTGCCCGCGGCGGCCGCCGACCCGCCGCAGCCCGACCTGTCGCGCTTCTACCGGCAGAAGGTGTCCTGGGGGGCCTGCGGCGACCCGGACACGCCCAAGGATCTCCAGTGCGGGAAGGTGACCGTCCCGCTCGACTACGCGCACCCCGGCAAGGGGACCCTCGACCTGGCGCTGGCCCGCTACCGCGCGACCGGCAGGTCCAGC
The DNA here is from genome assembly GCF_042959345.1 of Streptomyces sp. NPDC007905. NCBI lineage: Bacteria > Bacillati > Actinomycetota > Actinomycetes > Kitasatosporales > Streptomycetaceae > Streptomyces > Streptomyces sp. NPDC007905. Next base: position 17,724 of record NZ_JBIBKS010000007.1, read on the forward strand.
GGCTCGGTGCTGCTGAACTTCGGTGGTCCCGGCGGGCAGGGCATCCGCGAACTCACGTCGGGTGGGAAAGCGTTCATGGAGCTGACCAACGGGTACGACGTGGTCACCTTCGACCCTCGCGGCGTCGGCCGGTCCTCCCCCGTCAGCTGCGGTGAGGGCGGCGGCCGGCTCGCACCGGTGACGGGCGAGAGCCTCGACCTCAGCCGCCCCCAGGCCCTGCTGAAGCGGTTGCGGCAGGCCGCCGACGAGTGCGCCAGGCACGCCGGCGCGGTCCTGCCGCACATAGGCACTGTGAACGCCGCCCGCGACATGGACGTCATACGCCAGGCCCTCGGCGACAAGAAGCTCAACTACCTCGGCTTCTCCTACGGCACGCGGCTCGGTGCGGTGTACGCGGCACAGTTCCCGCACAAGGTGGGCCGGCTGGTCCTGGACGGCGTGGACACCCTGACCGAGTCGCTGTCGGAGCAGGGGGTGGCGGGCGCCGAGGGGCAGCAGACGGCACTGGACGACTTCCTGGACTGGTGTACGACCGACATCGCCTGTCCGTTCGGGCAGGACCGGCGCGCGGCCGGGGGCCAGGTCGTCCGGCTGGTGCGCTCGCTCGACGAGAACCCGGTGCCCACGGACTTCGGCGGCGCCTTCTCCGGGCAGAACCTGGTGGGCGCCATCGGGCAGGCCCTCTACAGCAAGGACCTGTGGCCCACCCTGGAGCGGGCGCTGGGCGCGTTGGTGGACGACGGCGACACCCGGGGCGTGCTCAGCCTCGTCTCCGGCGGCGGCTTCGCCGTGCCCGTACGGCAGGAGGGGCACGGCACGGGCCACGACCGGCAGAGGAAGGGCGGCGGGCTGGTGGACGCCCAGGACGTCCCGACGGACAACCTGCCGACCGCGCTGATGGCGATCGACTGCGCGGACGACCCCGACCGGCCGAGCGACGCGCAGATCACCAAGGACCTCAAGGACCTGCGGGCCGCCTACGAGCAGGCGTCACCGGTCTTCGGCCGCTTCCGGCTCACCCAGGTGCTGATGTGCTACGGCCGCCCCAAGGGCACGAACTACATCCGTGACCAGGTCAAGAACGTCCCTTCGGCCAGGATGCTGCTGGTCGGCACGCGTGGCGACCCGGCCACGCCGTACCGCTGGACCGTGGAGACGGCCGAACGGCTCGGCTCGTCGGCCGTGGTGCTCGACAACAAGGGCGAGGGACACACCGGTTACTCGTCGTCCACGTGCGTGCACCGGAAGGTCAACGACTTCCTGCTGTACGGCTCCCTGCCGGCGAGCGGCAGCTCCTGCCCGGCGGACGGGAAGGACTGGAGATCCACCACGAACACCACCCATTGACGACATAGGTAGTGCAAGCGGGTGAAAGGCCCGAATCCGGAACAACCTCCCGGCCGTCCCGGAGGTCACACAGGGCAGGCGCGCCTCGGCCCGCCGTACCCGTAGGTGACCGCGACAGGGGAAACCGCCATGCGCATCCGCGCCGCCATCGCCGTACCCGCCGTCTCCGCCGCAGTCGCGGCCCTGCTGCTCACCGCGCCGCAGAGCCATGCGGCTCAGGCGCACGCCAAGCCCGCACGCTGCACGGAGAACGCCCTGACGATCCGGGCCAAGGCGGCCCCTGCCGATCCTTCCGTGGTACGTGTCGAGGTGACCAACCGGACCGCCCGCACCTGTGCCGTCGACCGCGTCCCCACGGTCACCTTCGGCGACCTGGACGGGGCCGCACTGCCGGTACCGGAGGGCGGCAGCGGGACGTACCCGCTCGGGGCGGGAAAGACCGCCTACGCGGCCGTGCGCACCATCGCCGACCCGGCGGACCCCGAGGCCCGCCGGGTGGGCGCGATCACGGTGGCCGCGTCCGCCTCCCAGTGGGGCCGCTCCTTCACCGCCGCCCGGCTCGGCACCGGGAGCGAGGTCAGGGTGTGGGAGCCGGTGACGACGTGGTGGCGGCCGACGGCGGCGGCCGCGGACCGGGCGCTCGGGCTCAGCCGAGGGTCAGCTCCGGGGAATAGAGGTCCAGCCACTGGGCCAGGTCCAGGGTGCGCTCCAGGCCGCGCCGGGCGACCTGGGTGCTGACGGGGGCGTCGCGCTCGGCGGCCTCCCGGACCCGCTCCCGGTCGACCAGGTCGAAGACGGTGTGGGAGGGCCGGGCCAGGAGGTCCTTGGCCTGGTCCTGCAGGGCACGGGCGTACCGGGGGTCCTGGGTGGACGGGTACGGGCTCTTCACCCGCTCGTACACCGACCGCGGCAGGACGTCCGCGGTGGCCTCCCTGAGCAGGCTCTTCTCCCGGCCGTCGAAGGACTTCAGCGACCAGGGCGTGTTGTAGACGTACTCCACGAGCCGGTGGTCGCAGAACGGCACCCGGACCTCGAGGCCGACGGCCATGCTCATCCGGTCCTTGCGGTCGAGCAGGGCACGGACGAAGCGGGTCAGGTGCAGGTGGCAGATCTGCCGCATCCGGTACTCGAAGTCGCTCTCGCCGTCCAGGCGGTGGATGCCGCGGATCGCGGTGCGGTAGCCGTCGGCGACGTATCCCTCCAGGTCCAGGGTCTTGGCCAGGTCGGGACGCAGCACGTCGGTGTCGTCGCCGAAGTGGCGGCCGAAGCGCACCAGCCAGGGGAAGGTGTCGGCGCGGCGGGCCTCCTCGTCGAAGAACTGCAGGTAGCCGCCGAAGACCTCGTCGGCGGACTCGCCGGACAGGGCGACCGTGGACTGGTCGCGGATGGCACGGAAGAGAAGCAGCAGCGAGGTGTCCATGTCGCCGAAGCCGGCCGGCAGGTCCCGGGCGCGGATCACCCGTTCGCGTACGGCGGGGTCGGCGAGGGACTGGGAGTCGAGGACGATGTCCTGGTGGTCGGTGCGGGCGAGCTCCGCCACGTCGTGCACGAAGGGCGTGTCCGGGGTGCCGCGCAACTCGTCGGCGACGAAGTTGTCGCTCTGGCCGACGAAGTCGACGGCGAAACTGCGGACCTTCTCGCCCTGCTCGGCGAGGTGCCGGGCGGCGAGCGCGGTCATGGCCGAGGAGTCGAGACCGCCGGAGAGAAGGGTGCAGCGCGGGACGTCGGAGACCAGCTGGCGGCGCACGATGTCGTCGAGGAGCGAGCGGACGGTGGCGATGGTGGTGTCGCGGTCGTCGGTGTGCGGCCGGGTCTCCAGCCGCCAGTAGACACGGGTGGCCGGGCCCGAGCGGTCGACCGTGACGACGGTGCCCGGCTCGACCTCGCGCATGCCGTCCCACACGGCGTGTCCGGGCGTCTTGACCATGGTGAACAGCTCGCGCAGGCCGTCCAGGCCGACGCGGGGCCGGGCCAGCGGGTTGGCGAGGATCGCCTTGGGCTCGGAGCCGAAGAGGACGCCGTCCGGGGTCGGACGGTAGTAGAACGGCTTGACGCCCATACGGTCGCGGATCATCACGAGCCGGTCGTGGCGGCCGTCCCAGACGGCGAAGGCGTACATGCCGTTCAGCCGCTCGGCCACGGCGTCGCCCCATTCCAGGTAGCCGTGGAGCACGACCTCGGTGTCGGAGTCGGTCGTGAACCGGTGACCGCGGTCGGCGAGTTCCCGGCGGAGTTCGGTGAAGTTGTACGTCTCCCCGGAGTAGACGAGGGCGACGGCTCCCTCGTGGGTGCGGACGGACATCGGCTGGCGGCCGCCGGGGAGGTCGATGATGGCGAGCCGGCGGTGGCCGAGGGCGGCAGGGCCCTCCGTCCACGTCCCCCGGTCGTCCGGGCCGCGGCAGGCCATCGTCTCGGTCATCGCATGCAATGCGTCGGCCTCGGTGGCCAGGTCGCGGTCGAAGGAGACCCATCCGGTGATGCCGCACATACGCTGCCTCCCGCCTCCGGCCGACGGCCGGCCCCGCGCTCACCTGTGTGTTCCCGGGTACGCAGAAGACGGCCGCCGAACCAGTTGTATCGAGCACCTATATGACGAGCGTCCGTCAGCCAGGGGCGGCGGTCAACGCGGCCGTCGCCCGGACGGCCTGCGCTCCCCCGGGGTTTCGGCCGGGTTTTGCCTGCGCGACATCGACGGAACGCGGTGGCACCGGGCCGGGGCGGCAGGAACCGGCCACGGGCAAAAACTTCCCCAAACAGCTCCTGGGTCAGGCCTTCGCGGTCAGAAACCAGTCCAGCGCCGCGGTGAGTTCGGCCGGCTTCTCCACCGGCAGTTCATGGCCCGCGTCGATGATGCGGACCACCGCGTCCGGGTAGGCCTTCGCCATGCGCAGCATCTGCCGCACCGGAAGCTGGACGTCGTGGTAGCCGTGCACCATCAGGGTGGGCGTGCGGATCTCGCCGACCCGGTCCAGCACGTCGAAGGCCCGCATGGCGCCGTAGAGCGTCATGACGACCTCGCGCGGGGTGCCGGCGGAGGAGCGGATGTGCTCCCGGATCTCCTCACGCGGGTGACCGGGGGCGAAGGCACGCTGGATGTTGGTCGCGACGAACAGCTTGTACGGCACCAGGGTGGAGGCCGCCATGAGCAGGCCCCGGCCCCGGCTGTAGGTCATCCGGCCGATGGAGTTGACCAGCACCATCCGCTCCACCCGCTCGGGGTGGGAGAGGGCGATGGTCTGGGAGATCATCCCGCCCATGGAGTGGCCGACCAGCACGAACCGCTCGACCTTCAGGTGATCGAGGAGGGCGAGGACGTCCGTCGCCAGCTCCGCGATCGTGCGCACCCCGGCCCCCGTGCTCTCCCCGTGCCCGCGCAGGTCCAGCCGGATCACCCGCCGGCCGGCGGAGAAGTGCGCCAGCTGGTGGTCCCAGCGGTGCCGGTTCGCGGTCCAGCCGTGGACGAACACCAGCGGTACGTCCGTGCCGTCACGGGGGCCCTCGTCGTCGTACGTCAGTACGGCTCCGTCGACGTCGAGCTGCGGCATGGGGGCCTCCTGGGGTGCGGTCCTGTTACTGACCGGTACGGTAACGGGCCGCACGGCCCTCCGTCACCGGCGTTCGACGATCAATTCTCAGTGGCGTGCGCCGAGGAATTCGAGGATGTGCCCGAAGACGTCCAGGGCGGCGCCCCGTCCCAGGAAGGTGTCCAGGTGGCCGTAGCCCGGGATCTCGGTGTAGGAGACGTCCAGCTGCGGCTGTCGGCGGGCCAGCACGTCGTGGCAGAGCCGCTGCGAGTCCAGCCACAGCCCGTTCTCGCTGCCCGCGAGCAGCAGGACGGGGGTGTCGATGCGGTCGGCGGCGTCCAGCGCGTTGGGCGGCAGCGCCCGGTAGCGGTGGTCCGTGTCGTGCCAGCGGACGACGCTGCGGGCCAGCTCGATCCGGCGCAGGTGGGGCAGGATCCACAGCGGGGCGGGGCCGAGAAGTTCGGCGAGCCGGTCGTGGGTGGTCCCGTCCAGGTTCTCGTGGACGAAGAGCGAAGCGCCTGTGCCCCAGGCCGAGTTGTGCAGGATCTGGCAGGTCGGATCGGGACAGCCGGCCCCCCGCGAGGCCAGTGCGAACAGCGGGGTGTACTTCGACCACAGGCCGACCCTGCGGAAGTCGACCGGGATGTGGTCGATGCGGGTCTTCAGCAACTCCCCCGCCACGGACATCCGCAACGAGGTCCGGCCCGCCAGCTTGGGGGTCAGGAAGACCCCCTGGGAGACCACGCCCGCCAGCCCCGGCACCAGTCCGGCCGCCAGGCTCATCGAAAGGGTGAGGGATCCGATGCAGTGGGCCACGACGAACAGCGGGCGCTCGCCGATCCGCTCACGTATGCGGGCGACGGCCTCCGGGATGTCGTACAGGGCCACGTCGTCGTAGGTGTACCGGCGGCCCGTCTCGTTGTACGGCAGCCTCCGGCTGCCCCGCCAGTCCAGCAGCCAGGGCTCGTAGCCGTCGTCGAGCAGGACGTCGACGAGATTGCGGGTCTCGGGCAGCAGGAACATGTCGGCGGAGGCGGTGTGCCCGTGCAGGAGCAGTACGGCGGGCCGGGTCGGGTCGCCGGTGCCGACGCGGGTCAGGCCGAGGCGGACGCCGTCGCTCGTGCGGAACGGGATCTCCTCGACGCGGGCCGGATCGAGACGGTGGCGCAGGGGGCGGAGGGCCGGGGCGGTGCGGACCGTGCGGAGCGCCGGCCGGGCCGTCCTGGAACGGGTGGTCCTGAAGATCATCGGTTGGGCTCCGTGAGGGTGGGGGTGCGGCGCAGGTCGAGCAGGTCCGCGGCGGCCCGGGCGAAGGGGGCGAGCAGTCCGCGGCCCATCTCCACACCGAACCAGGCGAGCCAGGTCAGCTTGGCGGCCCGCTTCTCCTGACCGGTCAGGCGCGGGTCGACCCGGATGCCGTCGATCTGGTCGCGGACGTAGGAGTCGGCGGGTACGACGACCTCGCCGAGCAGACTCGCGGCCTCGCCGTCGCGACCGATCTCCACGGTGAGGGCACGGGTCTGCCGCCACAGGTCCCGCCGGGCCCGCGCGTACTTGCGGCCCTCGAGCCACCACAGACCGCCGTCCGCGTCACGCAGCTTCAGCCGGTAGCGCAGGAGTTGGTGGCGCAGTCCGTGCTGCTGCGGGATGCCCTCCTCGGGGCGGACCCAGACGTCACCGCGTTCCACCGTCAGCGGCTCGGGGTGGATCGCCGGGCAGGTCACCTCGCCGGTGACGTCCACCCGGCGCTCCTTCACCAGCTGGTACATGCTCGCGATGGACAGGGTCAGCGCCATCGAGCAGGGGGTCTCGGCAGCGGCGCCGACCGGACCCACGGTGCCCTCGGTCGTCTCCGAGAACCACAGGTAGGGCTGGTCGTCCTTGTGCGGGAGCCGGGCGAGGCCGTCGGCGGCGAGCTTCTCGAAGGTCCTCAGCTGGGCCTGGGCGTCGTAGCGGGCGGCGGGCGCGAGGCCGAGGGCGGCGACCAGGGCGTCGGTGCGTTCGGCGACGGCGGCGGGGCCTTTCAGGGTGGCCTCGCACAGCTTCAGCGCGGTGGGGCTCTGCAGTACCCGGGCGAGGAAGGCGAGTTCGGGCACCGGCTCGGCTTCGAGGCGGGCCAGCGTGTCGGCACGCCACTCGTCCCAGTCCTGGACGCGTACGTGCATGCCGCCGAGAGCCATGTCCCGCAGGACGTCGTCGAGGGTGTTGGGCACGCCGGTGAGGTTGTAGTCGAAGCCCCAGGCGTCGGGTTCGCAGACCGCGGCGACCGCGACCCGGCTGACCCAGTCCACGGGTGCCGCGTTGAGATGGCGGAACGCCGGTACGGTGCGGAAGCGGCCGAAGGCGGAGATCAGGCCGCTGCTGAGGTCCAGCGGGTTGTGGGCGCCGGTCCTGGTGTGGCCGCCGATGCCGCCGGGGCGCAGTGCGGTGACGACGAGTCCGTGGTCGCGGGCGCGACGCAGGGCGACCTCGGCGGCCCACTTGGACTGGTCGTAGCCGGAGATCAGCCGGTCGACGTGGGCGAGGGGGTCGTCCTCTCCCATGGAGGTGATGCCGATCTCGTTGAACACGGCTATGGACGAGATGTGGTGCAGCGGTTTGGGGCGGCCGGTGGCGGCCAGTTCGGCAAGGGTGAGCGTGCCGAGGACGTTGCCGGCGCGCAGCGACTGGTAGCCGCGCAGGAAGTCCACGGCGGCCGCCACGCCGACGATGCTGTCGAGTTCGTGGGCGAGGGTGTGCCACTGCTCGTCGGTGAGACCGAGGCGTGGGCGGCGGATGTCGCCGGGCAGCACGGTGATGCGCCGGCGCACCTCCGAGGACCACGGCAGCTGGTAGCTCCGCAGCTGGGTACCGAGCCGTGCGGTCGCGGTCGCCTGGTCGGCCGCGCGGACCAGGCAGTACACGTGGGCGTCGCTGTGCCGCAGCAGGTCGAGCAGCATGTGACTGCCGAGGAAGCCGGTCGCGCCGGTCAGCAGGATGCGGCGCGGCGGCAGCGGTTCGGGTACGTCGGTGAAGGGGAGCCGGTCGGCGAGGGCGAGATCGGCGAGGATCTGGTCGAGGTCCTCCTGACGGGCCCTGGAGTGGGGGGCGCCGACGCGGTACGGGGTGCCGAAGACGGCGGGTGGGGTGCCGGGGGCCGGGACGGGGAGGGTGCCGGGAGCGGGAACGGGGGACGCGAGGGACGCTGACGCGGGCACGGACTCCGCACCCGGGGAGACGGTCGGCCCGGCCGAGGCCGGCGCGTCCGCGGTGACCGCCGGTGCGGCCGGGGATCCCTCGGAGGCGGAGTGCGCCGGTGCCGCCGGGTCCCCGACGAGCGGCAGCCACCGCCGGGCCAGGCTGACCGGCCGGGCGTCCGCGAAGACCTCGTCGAGGTCGACCTCTATGCCCAGTTCGCCCTCCAGTTCGGCGGCCAGCTCGACCGCGTCGACGGACGTGCCACCCGCGTCGAAGAAGTCGGCGTCGGGCGCCAGCCGGCCGGAGGGCAGGTGGCGGCCGGCCGCTGCGGCGATGGTGGCCGTCAGGCCGTCCAGGTCGGGCGCCGCCGGCTGGTCGGGCTGGGGCACGGTCGCCGCCGCCCGCACCCTGGCCAGCAGGTCGTCCACGCCGAGTCCGCCGCCGCCCCGTTCGATCGACTCGGCGGTCGCCCGCCGGCCGGCGGTCGCCGGTTCCTCGTTCACGTCACGCATGAGAGCCCTTCGCGTTGTGCTTGGTCTTGTTCCTCACTGCTGCTCCCAGGAGCGGAACGCCCGCAGGTGGTCGGGCGTGGCCACGACGTCCAGCCGTTCGTCGTCCGGGTCGCCGCCGCCGAGCGCGGCCAGCAGCCGGCGGGCGGGTGCGTTGCGCGGGGTGCGCTCCGCGGTGAGCCGGACCTTGGCACAGCCCAGTTGCTCGGCCCGGTCGGCGAGCCAGGCGAGCAGGCGTTCCTCGACGCCCCGGCCGAGGGCACGGCAGCTCATCAGCCAGGCGTGGACGTCGAGTTGGTCGCCGTCGGCGCCGACCGCGAGCAGCGCGATCTGGCCGTAGTCGCCGAACCGGTCCCGGGCCGCCGCCGTCCACACCTCGCCCTGCTCGCGCCACCGGGCCAGGTCGCCGCCGTCGGCGGATCGGGCGCGCAGGGTGAACTGATTGGTGCGGCGGACGAGTTGCTCGCCGCGTTCGACGTCCGCACCCGCCAGCTCGCGGATGTCGACCTCGAGGTTCAGCTCGGCGAGGAACTCCTCGAACCCGGCGCCCTCGCGGACGGCGTCCCGCTCGCGTTCCTGTGCGTAGAAGCCGGCCCGCAGGGCGTCCTCGGCGGTCGCCGCGGCCGGAACCAGGGGCCACAACCGGCCCAGGAACGCGTCGAGTCCGGTGACCGCAGGGCAGGTCACGGACAGCACCTCGGGGAGCGCCGCGCGCATCCTGGCGATCTCGGCCGGGTTGTCGTCCAGGAACAGGAAGGTGTCCAGGCCCAGGTTGAGGGTCCGGGCGGCTTCGGCGAGTCGGCCCGGCTTGGGGCCCCAGGCGGCGGAGAGCACGCTGAAGTGCTCGGGTTTCAGCAGGCTGTCGGGACGGTCGAGGACGGCCCGGACCGTGGTCTCGTCGTTGTTGCTGACCAGTGCCAGCAGCGCACCCGCCGCCCGCCACTGGAGCAGCCTGCGGGCCAGCAGGGCGCGGGGGCCGGTGAGATCCACCGCGTCCGGGCCGATCTCACCGGCCACTCCGCCCCACAGGGTCTCGTCTCCGTCGACGGCGATCACCTTGGGCGCGGGGCGCCGTACGGCCCGTACCGTCTCGGCCAGGCGCAGCGCGACGGCCGCCTGGAACGCCGGGGTGAAGGGCAGGTGGGCGAGCCGCTCGGTGCGCTCGTCGAAGGGGTCCTCGACGGTGCGGTGCCGGGTCCACTCGTCGGGGCCGAGCACGGCGATGCCGGGCAGTGCGGCCAGGTCGGCGGCGACTGCGCGCTCCCAGTCGAGGAAGCGGTCCTGGGCCCGGGCGGTCGGCAGGACGCCGACGACGAGTGGCCTGCGGGTGCGTTCGGCGAGGGACTTCAGCGCGGCCGGGTAGGCGCCGCGCAGTTCGGTGAGGGTCGTGTCGTCCACCGGCCCGAAGCGCTCCAGGTCGGCGGCGCGCAGCAGGACGACTGCCACGGCGGTGGCCGGGTCGGCGAGGACGCCGGACGGGTCCTGGAGCGCGGCGAGCACTTGGTGGTACGGCGCCTCGGCGGCGGTCGCCCGCTCGTCCTCCAGCGCCGCCTCGCACATCAGTGGCAGGTTTCCGAGGGCGAAGGTGGCGGCGAGGGCGAGACGGGGACCGTCGACGGGAGTCGCGGGCGTCGTAGGCACACGCCCCACCGCGTCCCCGGCAGCAGCCACCGGCCTCGCAGACCCACGTCCCGCCGCGTCCCCGGCAGCAGTCACGGGGGTCGTGCGCACGCGTCCGGTCGCGTCCTCGGCCGTCTCCGCGAGCAGCCGCAGGAACTCCTCCCCGAGGTCGGTCGCGGTGTCCGCGTCCAGGATGTCGAGGTTGTGGTCGAGCCGGACGGTGCCCGCGTCCGGGGTCATGGTGACCATCAGGTCCAGGTCGGTGTGGCCGACCCCGGCGGGCAGCACGTCCAGCTGCTTCAACTCCCCGGAGAAACGGACGTAGTTGAAGTACACCTCGACGAGCGGTGCATTGGGGCGGTGCAGGCCCTGCCGGGCGAGCGTGGCGAGGACGTCGGAGAACATGGCGCCCTTCGCCAGGATCTGCCGCAGGCGCTGGTCGGTGCGCACCAGCACGTCCGCGACCCGCTCGCCCGCCGCCGCCTGCGCCGGGAAGGGCACGGGAACACCGAAGAAGCCCACCGCGCCGTACGCGTCGGCGTGGATGCGGGTGTCCACGGGCACGGCGAGCACGAACCGCTCCCGTTCCCGCTTCCTGGCCAGCAGCACCGTGAGGGCGCCGAGGCAGAACGCGGCGGGGGTCACGGCCAGAGCGCTCGCGGCGGCCGAGATCCGCTGCGTGAGCCCGTCGGGGAGGGTCACGGTGACGCTTCCGGACCGGTAGGAACGGGTCGGCGGGCGCGGGCGGGCGAGGGTCAGGTCGAGCCGTTCGCTGCCCTCGAAGGCCGCGCGCCAGTCGTCGCCGGGGCCGTCGCCGCCGCCTTGCTGGGCCTCGATCAGCAGGTCGATGTCCCGGTTGGTGAGGGTGTCGTCCAGCAGGGTGCCGGACAGTTCGGCGTCGATCTCCGCGGCCACGAGGAGCAGGGACTGCAGGTCGCTGACCGCGTGGTGGGCGCCGAACACGAGGACCTGGCCCCGCGGGTCCCCGTCGGCGAGTTCGAACCGCCACAGCGGCGGGACGGCCAGGTCGAACGCCGGCTCCAGCAGCAGCCGCAGCCGCTCGGCGGCGTCCGCCTCCATGACTTCGGTCCAGCGCAGCAGCGGCGCGGGCGGCTGCCGGTCCACCCGCAGCTGCCGGCCCCCCTCGGCGCCGGTGACGACGGCCGTGCGCAGGGCCGCGTGCCGGGCGGCGAGCCGGTCGAGGATGCCGGTGAGGGCTTCCCGGGTGGTCGCGGTGGTGAGTCGTACGGCCAGGCCGACGCCGTGGGCCGCGTCGGGCATGTCGGGCTGGGCGCTGCGCAGGAGTCGTACGACATCGCGGGTCGCCGGCCGCAGTTCGGTCTCCGGAACGTCCTGCGCGGGTCCGCTCCCGGCCCGCTCGGCCGGTGCGGCGCGCTCGGGCAGTGCCTCGGCGAGGGCGCGGGCCAGGCCGCGGATGTCGGCGGCGGAGAACACGTCGGAGGCCGGCAGCTCCACGCCCAGCTCGCGGGCGAAGGCGTTGCGCAGCCGGACCAGCATCAGCGAGTCCAGGCCGAGTTCCTTCAGGGCCGTGGTGGCGAACACGTCCACGGCTCCGCCGGAGACCTCGCCGACCCGGGCCCGCACATAGGTCTCGAGCCACTCGGCGCGCTCCTGCGCGGTGGCGGCCGCGAACACCTTCTTCACCAGGTCGTCGGTGTCCGTGCCGCCGGCCGGGGCGGTCACCAGGTCGGCGAGCAGCGGGCGGCTGCGCACCGCGTCCGGGTCGAGGGCGAGCAGGTCCCGGTCGAGGGCGATCGGGGCGAGCTGGCGACGGGCGGTGGTCAGCACCCGTTCGAACAGCTCGCCGCCGTCCTGCGGGGAGAAGGCGACCAGTCCCGAGCGGCTGGTCTCTGCGGCGCGGGTGCCGGACCCGGCGACCATGCCGACGCCCGACCAGGCCCCCCAGTCCAGACTGAGCGCCCGTCGGCCGGTCCTGGAGAGGTGGTGCGCCCACGCGTCGAGGAAGGCGTTCGCCGCCGAGTACGGGCTCTGGCCCGCCGAGCCCAGCAGACCGGCCGCCGAGGCGAACAGGACCAGGTTCCCGGCCTCTGGCACCAGTTCGGTGAGCAGGGCGGTGCCGAGCACCTTGGGTGCGAGGACGCGCCGGACGCGCTCCTCGGTGAGGTTCGCCAGGGTGGCGTCGTCGAGGACACCGGCGGCGTGGACCACGGTGGTGACGGGACCGGCCGCGTGGCGCAGGGCGTCCAGGGCGGCGGAGAGTCCGGCGCGGTCGGCGACGTCGGCGCGGGCGAGGTGCACGGTGACCCCGCGCTGCTCGAGGTCCCGGATCCAGGCGGTGGCGGCCGCGTCGGGGGTGCCGCGGCTCAGCAGGGCGAGCCGCCGGGCGCCCCGGCGCACCAGCCGCTCGGCGACGACACGGCCGAGGCCGCCCAGACCGCCGGTGATCAGGTGCACGCCGTCCGGCTGCTCGGGGTGGCCCGCGTCGTCGGGCCGGGTACGGGCCAGGCGCGGGACGAGGCGGCCGCTGCCGCGCAGCGCGAGGAGACGTTCGTCGTCCGCGTGCCACAACTGCGTCCACAGTTGCTCGGTGCCGCCGTCGGTGGGCAGGTCGATCAGTGTGGTGGCGAGTTCCGGGTGTTCCTGGGCCACGGCGAGTCCGAAGCCCCAGGCGAGCGCCTGCTGCGGATGCGTCACCGCCGTGCTGTCACCGGCGGCCTGGCTGCCGCGTACGACGACGAACAGGCGCGGTGCCCGCCCCTGCGGCCGCCGGCGCTCGGCGAGGGCCCGGACCAGGTGCAGCGTGGTCAGGCAGCAGAGCCGGGCGGCTTCCTCGGCGCTGACGGCGTCGGAGACCGGCGGGGCGTCGAGCGCGGTCAGCTGGACCACCCGCTCGGGCGGCGCGTGCGTGAAGGCGTCGTCCAGCAGGCGCGCCCACTGGGCCGGGTCGGCCGGGTCGAGGACGTAGCGACCGGGGCCGTCGGCGCCGTACTCCGTGCCCCGGCGGGCGACGACGTGCGGGGCACAGTCGCCCAGGCGGCGGGCGATTTCGTCGGCCACCCCCGTTTCGTCGGCGACGATCAGCCAGCCGGCCCCGGCCGGCGGTTCCTGCGCTTCGGGGCGGGGCTGCCAGTGGGTCTCGAAGAGGGCGCCGTCCAGCGGGGAGAGCGCGGCCAGCCGGAACTCGTCGGCGGCCAGGACGAGTTGGCCGTCGTCGTCCCACAGGCGCAGGTCGAGGACGGCCGTGTCGCCGTCCAGGTCGCGCAGGTCGCAGCTCACCCAGGCGGGTGGGGTGCGCAGACCGGTGAACCGCACGCGGTGGGCGCCGGCCGGCACGAACGCCCTGCCCTCCGGGGCGGCCGCGGGCAGCGCGGCCGTGTGGAAGGCGGCGTCGAGCGTGGCGGGGTGCAGGAGGTGACCGGCGGCGGGCCTGGCCGCCAGGCGGCCCACCGCTGTGGTGCCGCCGTTCCGGTGGCCGTCCTCCAGGCCCCGGAAGGCGGGGCCGTAGTCGATGCCGAGGGCGGCGAGACCGGCGTAGACGGCGGGCAGATCGACCCGTTCGGTGCACGGCTCACGCAGGTCCGCGAGCCCCGGGCCCTGGTCCGGGGCGGGCTCCTGCGTGAGGGCGAGGCGCCCGGTCACGTGCCGTTCCCACCGGCGCTCACCGGCGGGGGCCGAGGCGATGGAGAAGTCCCGTGAGCCGTCCTCGGCGGGCCGCAGCACGAGCTGCAGCCGTACGGGCCGGTCGGCGTCCAGTCGCAACGGCTGGAGGAACCGGACGTCGGCCAGCTGCACCTCGTCGCCGTCCGAGAGCGTGGTCGCGGCCTCCAGCACCATGTCGAGGAAGGCGGCGCCCGGCAGCCACACCTCGCCCGTGACCTTGTGGTCGGTCAGGTAGGCGAAGCGGCTGTCGTTCAGGTCGATCTCGCTCTGGAAGAGGTCCCGGCCGGGCTCGTCGCTGGCCTGCACATGGGTGCCGAGCAGCGGGGAGCCGCCGGTGGAGGTGGCCTGGACGGGGGTGAGCCAGTGGCGTTCGCGGGCGAAGGCGTAGGTGGGGAGGTCGGTGCGGCGGCCGCGCGGGAAGAGCGCCGTCCAGTCGGGCGTGTGTCCAGCCGTGTACAACTCCCCCAGTCTGCCGAGGAGTACGTCGTGCCCGTCCCGGCCGCGGCGCAGCGAGCCGACCCCGACCGCGTCGATCCCGGCCTCGGCGGCGACCGCCTCGATCGCCGGGGTGAGCGAGGGGTGCGGGCTGAGTTCCACGAAGTAGCGGTAGCCGTCGTCCAGCATCCGGGTGACGGTGTCCGCGAAGCGGACCGGGCTGCGCAGGTTCGCGAACCAGTAGGCGGCGTCCAGGCTGTCCCCGGGGACCGGTTCGGCGCGCACCGACGAGTAGAGCGGAGTGGATGTGCGGGTGCCCCGGATGCCGGAGAAGCGGTCCAGGAGTTCCGCGCGCAGGGGCTCCATGAGCGGGGTGTGCGAGGCGAACGGCGTCGACAGGACGCGGCTGGGTGTGCCGCGCTCCTCCAGGTGCCGGCGCAGTGCGGTGAGCGCCTCGGCGTCGCCGGAGACGGCCGTGGCGCCGGGACTGTTGACGGCTCCGACGAACAGCCGGCCGGCCCAGGGCTCCAGGAGGTCCTCGACGTCCGCGAGCGGCAGTTCCACGGCGAGCATGCCGCCGTGCCCGACGAGCGGGACGACCGCGGCTGCCCGCGCGGTGACGGCGGTCACGGCCTCGTCCAGGGTGAGGGCGCCCGCGCTGTAGGCGGCGGCGATCTCGCCCAGGCTGTGGCCGACGACCGCGTCCGGGGTGACGCCGAGTTCCCGCCAGGCGGCGGCCAGGGCCGCGTTGACCGCGAAGAGCACCGGCTGGAGGTATTCGGTGCGGTCGAGGGGGGAGAACTCCTCGGGTGCGCGGAGCACGTTGAGCACCGACCAGCCGGCCAGCCGCTCGACGGCGGCGTCGATCCGGGTCAGCTCCGCCCGGAAGGCCTCCGACCGCGACAGCAGCTCCAGTCCCATGCCGGTCCACTGGCCGCCGTGTCCGGCGAACACGAAGGCGACCTTGCCGGTCTGGTCCTCGCGGGGTGCGGGCAGGGGCTTGCGTCCGCCGCTCAACGCCTTGAGCGAGGAGAGCAGTTCGTCGCGGTCGCCCGCGACGACCGAGGTGCGCCACTCGAAGTGGCTGCGGTGCCGGGCCAGGGTGTGGGCGACGTCCGAGAGGGCGGTGTCGGCGGTGACGTACCGGGCGAGCCGGGACGCCTGTCCGCGCAGTCCGGCCTCGCTGCGTGCGGAGAGCGTGAACAGCCGCTTGCCGTCAGGGAGTTCCATGTCCTTGGCGGGTCTGGCCGGGGCCTCCTCCACGACGACGTGGGCGTTGGTCCCGCTGATGCCGAAGGCGCTGACCCCCGCGCGGCGCACCCGCTCCCCCGTCGACGGCCAGGCGACCGGTTCCACGAGCAGCCGGAGCCCGCTGCCGTCCCACTCGACATGACGGCTCGGTGTGCCGGCGTGCAGGGTGCGCGGCAGGGTCTGGTGGCGCAGCGACTGCACGACCTTGATCAGTCCGGCGACGCCCGAAGCTGCTTGCGCATGGCCGATGTTGGACTTCAGCGAGCCCAGGAGGAGCGGGCGGTCCGGGGGGCGGGAGCCGGCGAAGACCTCGGCCAGGGCGTTGGCCTCGATCGGGTCGCCGAGGGTGGTGCCGGTGCCGTGGGCCTCGACGTAGTCGATGTCGGCGGGTGTCAGTCCGGACCGCTCCAGCGCGCGGCGGACCACCTGCTCCTGGGCCGGGCCGTTGGGCGCGGACAGGCCCTGGCTGCGGCCGTCCTGGTTGACGGCCGTACCGCGCAGCACGGCCAGCACCTCGTCGCCGTCCCGTTCGGCGTCGCCGAGCCGCTTGAGGACGAGCATGCCGGCGCCCTCGGCCCAGATCGCGCCGTCGGCGTCGTCGGAGAAGGAGCGGCAGCGGCCGGTCGGGGACAGGCCGCGCAGCCGGCTGAACTCGACGAAGGTCTGCGGGGTCACCATCAGCGTCACCCCGCCGGCCAGGGCCAGGTCGCACTCCCCCGCGCGCAGGGCCTGGGCCGCCAGATGTGTCGCGACGAGGGAGGACGAGCAGGCCGTGTCCACGGTCAGCGCCGGACCGTGCAGGCCGAGCGCGTAGGCCAGCCGGCCGGAGGCGACGCTGAGCGCCGAGCCGGTGCCGACGTAGCCGTCGAGCTGGTCGAGTCGGGAACCTGCCAGGTAGTCGCTGCCGAACATGCCGACGTAGACGCCGGTGGTGCTGCCCGCCAGCCGGGCCGGCACGATCCCCGCGCGCTCCAGGGCCTCCCAGGCGGTCTCCAGCAGCAGGCGCTGCTGGGGGTCCATGGCGGCGGCCTCCCTCGGGGTGATGCCGAAGAAGCCCGCGTCGAAGGACTCGATGTCGTCCAGGAAGCCGCCCTCGCGGGCGTAGGACTTGCCGAGGGCGTCCGGGTCGGGGTCGTACAGGGCCTCCACGTCCCAGCGTCCGGCCGGGAACGGGCCGACCGCGTCCCGGCCCTCGGCGACCAGCCGCCACAGGCCGTCCGGGTCGGTGACTCCGCCGGGCAGCCGGCAGGCCATGGCCACGATGGCGATCGGCTCGTCGGGGGCGGGGGCGGTCGGGTGAGCGGACCGCACCGTGCGTGAGGTGCGGCCCAGCACGCCGGTCAGCAGGTACGCGGCCAGCCGGTCGGCGGTGGGGTGGTCGAAGAGGAGGGTGGCGGGCAGGCGCGTGCCGAGGCGGGCGCCGATGCGGTTGCGCAGTTCGACGGCGGTGACGGAGTCCATGCCGAGGTCGCGCAGCGGCTGGTCGGCACGTACCGACTCTGCCGAGCGCAGGCCGAGGGCGCGGGAGGCCTCGTCGCGGACCAGGGCCAGGACGCGCTCGGCCCGCTCGGACTCGGGCAGCCGGGCCAGGCGGTCGGCCAGGGCGTCCCCCGCGTCCGCGGTGCTGCGCGGCGGCGGCAGCAGCGAGCGCCACAGGGCGCCCCCGGTGGCGTCCGAGGCGCGCAGACGGGGCAGGTCGAGGGCCCAGGCGACCAGGTGCGGGGCGCCTCGCCGCAGGGCCAGCGCCACCAGGTCGCGGCCCTGGTCCGGGGTGAGGGCGCGGTGGCCGAGCCGGGCCATGCGGTCCAGGTCGGCGTGGGCCGCGGCGAGGCCCTCACCGGCCCAGGCGCCGAAGGAGACGGAGACACCGGGCAGGCCCAGGGCGCGCCGGCGGTGGGCGAGTTGGTCCAGGAGGGCGTTGGCGGCCGCGTAATTGCCCTGGCCGGCATTGCCCACGACACCGGCGGCCGACGACACGAGCAGGAACAGGTCCAGCGGCGCGTCGGCGGTGAGCCGGTGCAGGTGGAGGGCTCCGTCGACCTTGGGGCGCAGCACCCGCGCCAGCCGCTCGGGCGTCAGCTGGGCCGTCACGCCGTCGTCCAGGATCCCGGCGCAGTGCACGACACCGCGCAGGGGCGACTCCTCGCCGGCGCGGGCGATCACGCCGGCCACGGCTGCGGGGTCGGTGACGTCGCACGCGACGACCTCGGCCGCGGCGCCGAGCGCGGCCAGCTCCGTGACCGTCTCGGCGGCTCTGGGGTCGTCGGGGCCCCTGCGGGCCGTCAGCAGGAGGCGGGGAACGCCTTGTTCGGCGAGCAGGCGGGCGATGTGCCGTCCGACGGCCCCCAGGCCGCCGGTGATCAGGACGGTTCCGTCCGTGGGGAAGGCCGGGTGCGGCGGGCCGGCATCCTCCGCGGCACGGGAGGTGGTCGCCGGGCGGGCGCGCACCAATCGGGGTGCGAACAACTTCCCGCCGCGGAAGGCCAGTTCGGGCTCGTCGGCCAGACCGGCGGCCGCTCCGAGCGCCGTCACGAGGTCGCCGTCGACAAGGTCGGGACCGAGGTCGGCGTCCAGGTCGAGCAGGGTCAGCCCGAGATCCGGGTGTTCGGCACGGGCACTGCGGACCAGGCCCCACAGCACCGACTGGGCGTATCCGGGTACCGGGTCGCCGTCGGAGGCGGCGACGGCGCCGCGGGTCACCCACAGGGTGCGCGTGGGCGCCTGCTCCTCGCACAGCGCGATGAGGTGCTGCAGCTCGGCGAGCGCGGCGGCCGCCGCCTCGTGCGCCGCACGGGCCGGCTCCTCCTCCGCCGCCGGGCGCGGCCAGAACCGTACGACGATGTCGGCGCCCGGCTCACGGCGGTCCAGGCCGCGCAGCGCGGCCTCGACCCGCGGGTCGGCACCGTCGCCGGACACGGCCCAGGTGGCGTCCGGTGCCGTCGCCGGCTCCTCGGTGACCTCCGCCCAGGCCACCTCGTACAGATGCCGCGCGTTCTCCGAGCCGGCGTCGAGGTCGGCCGGGTCGACGGCACGCAGGCGTACGTGCTCCAGACGTCCGGCGGGCAGGCCGTCGGCGTCCCACAGAGCGACGTCCAGGGTGAGGTCCGTGCCCGAGCCTCCGGTGCGCCGCACCTGCGCGGTCAGCCGGTCCGTGCCGCCGGGCGGCAGGACCGAGCGGCCCACGGCGACGGGGAGCAGGGCACGCCCGTCGGCCGGTCCGAGAGCGGCGGCCACATGGAGGGCGGCGTCCAGCAGGGCCGGGTGCACCGGGTACGGGTCGGCCACGTCACGGGCGGTGGAGGGCAGACGGAGGCGGGCGAGGAGTTCTCCGTCGCCGGTCGTGACCGCCGACCGTACGGCCTGGAAGGCGGGCCCGTAGCCGAGGCCGAGGGCTGCCAGACGGTCGTACGTCTGCGCGGTCCACGCCTCTTCGGCGGTGTCCGGCCACTGTGGGGGGCGGCCTGCGGTGAGCGCGGTCGGCTCGGCGGCCGAGGCGGTGGCGTGCAGGGTCCAGCCGGGGGCGTCCTGGCCGCGCGGGCGGCTGTGCACGGTGATCTCGGGTACGGGACCGGCGGTGACGACCTCGACGGAGACCTCGACCGTTCCGGACCCGGGCAGGACGAGGGGGTTGAGCAGGAGCAGGTCGGTGACGTCGGCCGCGGCGTCCGGGCGGGCCACGGCGAGCGCGGCACGGCACAGCTCCATCAGGGTGGTGCCGGAGACCACGGTGCGGCCGAACACGGTGTGGTCGGCCAGCCAGTCCGCGGTGGCCGGGGACCACTCGTTGCGGAAGGTCCAGCGGGTATCGTCGGCGGACTGCAGTTGGATGCCGAGCAGCGGATGGGCGGCGCGGTCGAACAGGGCGGGGCCGCCGGCCGCGGTCTCCGGTTCGGTCCAGTGGCGCCGCGGGTCCCAGGCGTAGGTCGGCAGGTCGGCGATGTCACCGTCCGGGACCAGGCGGCGCCAGTCGATCCGCCGTCCGTGGACGTGGAGTTCGGCGGCGCCCCGGTCCAGGCAGGCCGAGCCGTCCTCGTCTCGGCGCAGCGAGCCGACGGCGGTCAGGTCGTGGCCGGTGTCCTCGCCGACGGTGCGCAGTGCGGTGAGCAGGGAGGGATGAGGACTCAGCTCGACGAAGTGACGGTACCCGTCGGCGAGCATGCGCTCGACGGTGGGCGCGAAGCGGACGGTCTCGCGCAGGTTGGTGTACCAGTAGTCGGCCGCGAGCTCCTCGGTGACCGGTTCGCCGGTGACCGTGGAGTACCAGGCGACGTCCGTCGGGTAGGTGGTGACGCCGTCGAGGTCCTCGAGGATCAGTGCGCGGATCGGCTCGACCTGGGCGCTGTGGGAGGCGTAGTCGACGTCGAGGCGGCGGACGAACACCTGGCGCGCTTCGAGACCGGTGAGCAGGTCCTCGAGCGGTTCGACGGCACCGGCGACGACGGTGGCCCGGCCGCTGTTGACGGCGGCGACCGAGACGTGTCCGGCCAGGCCGTCGAGTGCGGCGAGCACCTCGGTGTGGGGCAGCGCGATCACGGCCATGGTGCCGGTGCCGGACAGGCCGGTCAGCGCCTGGCTGCGCAGGGCGACCACGGCGGCCGCGTCGTTGAGGCTGAGCGCGCCGGCCACGCAGGCCGCGGCGACCTCGCCCTGGCTGTGTCCGATGACGGCGTCCGGGCGGACGCCCCGGGCCCGCCACACGGCGGCCAGCGACACCATCACGGCGAACAGGGCGGGCTGGACTACGTCCACCCGGTCGAGGGACGGGGCGCCGTCCTCGCCCCGCAGCACGGCCGCCACGGACCACTCGGTGAACGGGCGCAGGGCGGCGTCGCAGCGGTCCAGCTCGTCGGCGAACACGGGGTCCCGGTCGAGCAGGTCGCGGGCCATCCCGGCCCACTGGCTGCCCTGTCCGGGGAAGACGAAGGCCAGCTTTCCGGCGGGGGTGCCCTGCCGGGGGCCTGCGGTGAGGTCCGGGTCGGGGTGCCCGTCGGCGAGGGTGCGCAGGGCGTCGAGGAGCTGGGTGCGGTCGGACGTCTGGACGACGGCCCGGTGGTCGAAGTGGGTGCGGTGGTGGGCGAGGGTGGCGGCCACCGCGGGGAGCGGCAGCTCCGGGCGTGCTTCGAGGGCACCGAGCAGGCGGGCGGCCTGGCCGTGGAGCGACGGGAGGCTGCGGGCGGAGAGGGGGAAGAGGGTGGGGCGGGGGGCGGTCGGCTCCGCGGGGCTGGACTCGTTCGAGGGCTCCGGGGCCTCCTCCAGGACCACGTGGGCGTTGGTCCCGCTGATCCCGAACGCGCTGATTCCCGCCCGGCGCACCCTGTCCTCGGTGCGCGGCCAGGCCTGCCCGGCGCTCTGCACGCGCAGCCCGCTGCCGGTCCAGTCGATGTGGTCGGTCAGGTGCTCGGCGTGCAGGGACGCCGGCATGTGTGCGTGGCCGAGGGCGAGGACCGTCTTGATGACTCCGCCGATGCCCGCGGCCGCCTGGGTGTGGCCGATGTTGGACTTCAGGGAGCCGATGCCGAGGGGGCGGTCGGCCGGGCGGTCCGGGCCGAACACGTTGGCCAGGGCCCGTAGTTCGATGGGGTCGCCGAGCCGGGTTCCGGTGCCGTGGGCCTCCACGTGGTCGAGGTCGTGGGGAGTGAGTCCGGCCGCGTCCAGGGCGGCGCGCAGCACCCGCTCCTGAGCCGGGCCGTTGGGAGCGCTGAGGCCCTGGCTGCGGCCGTCCTGGTTGATCGCCGAGCCCTTGACGACGGCCAGGATCCGGTCGCCGTCCCGGCGCGCGTCCGCGAGCCGCTTCAGCAGCACGAGACCGCAGCCCTCGGCCCATACGACACCGTCCGCGTCGGCGGAGAAGGGGCTGCACCGCCCGGACGGGGACAGCCCGCGCAGCCGGCTGAACTCCACGTGCCCGCGCGGGGTTACCAGCAGCGTGGCGCCGCCCGCCAGGGCCAGGTCGCACTCCCCGCTCACCAGGGCCCGTGCCGCAAGGTGCAGGGCGACCAGCGAGGACGAGCAGGCGGTGTCGACGGTCACCGCCGGACCCTCGAGGCCGAGGGTGTAGGCGATGCGTCCGGAGGCCACGCTGGCCGCCGAGCCGGTGCCGACGTGCCCGTCGAGCTGCCCGAGCGAGGCGGAGGCCAGGTAACCGCTGTCGTACAGGCCGAGATAGACGCCGGTGGAGCTGCCGTTCAGGGACTCCGGAAGGATTCCGGCGCGTTCGACGGCCTCCCAGGTGGTCTGCAGGAGCAGCCGCTGCTGGGGGTCCATGGCGGCGGCCTCGCGCGGGGAGATGCCGAAGAAGGCCGCGTCGAAGCGGTCGATGCCGCCGTCGAGGAAGCCGCCGCGCAGGGTGTAGGCCTTGCCGGTGGCCTCGGGGTCGGGGTCGTACAGGCCGTTGGTGTCCCAACGGCCCGCCGGTACCTCGGAGATGGCGTCCTCACCGGTGGCCAGCAGCCGCCACAGGGCCTCGGGACCGTCGGCACCGCCGGGAAAGCGGCACGCCATGGAGATGATCGCCACGTCGTCGCCGGGGCCGCTGCGGTCCACGGCCGTGGCCGGCGCAGGGGTGGGGGTCGGCACCTGTCCGAAGACGGAAGGGTTCGGGGTCGGCACCTCTTCGAAGACGGCCTCTGCGACGGCGGCGATCGTGGGGTGGTTGAAGACGAGGGATGGTTCCAGCGGGCGGCCGGTCAGCGTGCCGAGTTCGGCGACCAGGGCGACCAACCGGCGGGATCCGAGGCCGAATTCGGCGAGCGGCCGGTTCGGGTCGACATGCGCCGGCTCGGTTCCGGCCGCCTCGGCGACGGCCGATGCCAGCCAGGCCCGGACGCCCTCGGAGGTCGTCAGGGACGGCTCGGGGGTCTGCTTCGGGGACTCGTTCGCAGGCATCTGGGCAGGTGTCCTCGTGAACTCGGGCTCTGGCTGGATTCCGTACCGGACGGCGGGCGGTGCGGTACGGCGAAGGGGCGGCGTACGGCCGGCGGGGAAGGCCGAAGGACCGCGACCGGGGCCTGCGGCGCCGAAGGGCGCGCCGGAGGCCGGCGGTGTCACGGCACGGCGGGTGCGGTCACCACCGCGAGGGTGCCGTCGAGGTATGCCGCCCGGGTGGCGCGGCGCTGGATCTTCCCGCTGGAGGTCTTGGGAATGGTGCCGGGCCGCACCAGGACGACGTCGCGCACGGACAGGCCGTGGGCCTCGCCGAGGGCGCTGCGGATCACGTCGGTGATCTTCTGGGACGCGCCGGCGGTGTCCGGGGCGGTCTCGGCGACCAGGACGGGCTGTTCGCCCTCGGCTCCGGCGTCCACGGAGAAGGCGGCGGTGCAGCCGGGGCGCAGGGCGGGGTGGGCCAGCTCGGCGGTCAGCTCCAGGTCCTGCGGGTAGTGGTTGCGGCCGTCGATGACGATGAGGTCCTTCAGGCGGCCGGTGACGAACAGTTCACCGTCGCGCAGCAGGCCGAGGTCACCGGTGCGCAGGAACCGGCCCTCGCGGTCCGGGAGTTGGGCGCGGAAACTCTCGCGGGTGGCGAGGGCGTTGCGCCAGTAGCCCTTGGCGACACTGGCTCCGCCCACCCAGATCTCCCCGATCTCGCCTTCGGGCAGCTCCTTGTGCCACTCGGGGTGGACGATCGCCACGGTGACGCCGGGCCCGGGCCGGCCGCAGCCGACGGCGGCGGCGTCGGCCTCGCCGGCGTTCGGGGCACCGTCGGCGGCCGCGAGCAGCGTCGGTGGGGTGTCCACCGTGCCGCCGGTGACCATGAGGGTGGCCTCGGCCAGGCCGTAACAGGGGTAGAGGGCCTCGCGGCGGAAACCGGCGCGGCCGAAGGTGTCGGCGAAGCGGCGCAGGGTGGCCGCGCGCACCGGCTCCGCCCCGTTGAAGGCGACCTTCCAGGAGCTGAGGTCGAGACCGTCGAGCAGTTCCGGGTCGGCGTGCTTCAGGCAGAGCTCGTAGGCGAAGTTGGGGCCGCCGCTGGTGTGCGGGCGGTAACGGCTGACGGCGGTGAGCCAGCGGTTCGGCCGCTGCAGGAAGTGCAAGGGTGAGAAGAGGGTGGCGGTGGCGCCGAGGTACACCGTGTTCAGGACCGGGCCGATGAGCCCCATGTCGTGGTAGACCGGCAGCCAGCTGACGAACAGCTCGTGGCCGTACTCGGCGATGGTGCCCGGCGTGTGGCCCATGCGCTCGGTGATGACCCGCTCGTTGTCCAGCAGGTTGCCGTGGGTGACCACCACGCCGCGCGGGGCCGAGGTGGAGCCGGAGGTGTACTGGAGGAACGCGACGGAGTCCGCGGTGAGTTCGGGTTCCCGCCAGGCGGCCGCCGCGTCATCGGGGATGTCCTCGGTGGCGACGCGGGCGATCCCGTCGAGTTCGGGCAGGTGCCCGGCCATGCCGTCGAGCGCGGTGATCACATCGCGGCCGCCCAGGATGACCCTGGCGTCCGCGTCGGCCACCAGGCGCTTCATCCGGGTCAGCGCGCGGTGGTTCTGCGCGCGGCCCTGCGGGGGCACGCCCGGTACGGCGACCACACCGGCCGAGAGACAGCCGAGGTAGGCGCAGATGAACTCCGGGCCGGGAGGGTACAGCAGCATGGCGCGCGAGCCGGCCAGTCCGCGTTCCTGCAGCCAGGCGGCGACGGCCCGGGAGCGGGTGGCCAGCCGGTCGTAGGTGAGTTCCTGGATCTCTCCGTCGCAGTCACCGGTGACGAGATGGCGGTACGCGGTGCGCTCCGGGTGGTTCGAGGCGTGCGCGGTCAGTAGATCGACCAGGGAACGTGCCATGGGACGAGTCTCACCTGTCTGAAGAGGTGGGCGCGGAAGAGGAGTTCAAGGGGCGGACCGCACGGGCGGGTCGTCGGCCGCTGCCAACCCGGCCTCGTTGCCGGGTCGTTGGAGTCGGTCCCCGCCGAGAGAGCCGCGAGTCGGACAGCTGCGCGTGATCCCCCCGCAGCGGTGCGCTACCGACGAGTAGCACCATAGCAAGTCCGTTCGGTCGAGATGCCGAACAAAGGTAAACGCTTGGTGTCCAAGGGAGTTGGACCAGCACTCACCGAGCGCATGCGATCTACGACACAGTGCGTTCGGGGACGCCCTTGTACCCCGAATGCCGGCGAGGTGAATCCGCCCTGTCGTTCTCTCTTGGAGCACGCACTCAGCCGCAACCCTCGCCGAACTGCGGCGCCCGCGTCCCTGCCCGGCGGTGTCCGTGCTGACGCCGACCCACCGCAGCGAACCCGAGAACGGCCAGGATCCCGTCCGCCTGCGCAATGTGGTGGCCGAGGCCAGGAAGCGGCTGGAATCCGACCCCGCCGTCACCCGGGAGCGGCGCGCCGAGGTCGTGGCACAGCTCGACCGCGCTGGCCGAAGTGGACCTGGCGCACGCAGAGGACGGCCTGGTGATCTTCGCCGCCCCCGGTGAGCACCAGATCTGGTCGCTGTCCCGCACCGTCCCCGAGCGGGTGGTCCTCTCGGACACCTTCCTCACCCGCAACCTGGTCTCCGCGCAGGCCGTCAGCGCCCCTTCTGGGTGCTGACGCTCTCCACCGACCGCATCGCCCTGTGGAGCGGCGGCACCGAGGGGGTGGTCGAGGACCGCTCGGGCGGCTTCCCTCTCACCCGCAGCCGCGAGAACTTCGACGCCGAGCGCCGGCAGCGCATCGGCGAAGTGCCGAGCACCTTCCGTGACGAGGGTACGCGCCAGTTCCTGCGCGAGGCGGACACCGCCCTCGCGACGCTCCTGCGCGACCAGCCCCGCCGGCTCTGCGTCACCGGCGAGCAGGCGGCGCTCTCCCTGCTGGACGAGGTCGGCAGCGCCGCGAAGGACGCCGTCCGGGTACGCCACGGCGGGCTCGCCCACGCCGGACCCGAGGCGGTGTGGCAGGCCATACGGCCGGTGCTGGAGACGGAGGCACGGAGGGACACCGCCTCCTTGATCAGGGAGCTGACGTCGGCGCGCGGCCACCGGACGTACGCGGCCGGGCCGGACGAGCTCTGGCAGAGCGCCCGGGACGGCCGCGTCCGGCTGCTCGCGGTGGAGGAGAACTTCCGCGCGACCGTTCGCGACCTCGGCGACCACCTCGTCCCCGTCGAACCTGGCGATCTGGACGCCCGCGACGACATCGTGGACGAGATCGTGGAGCAGTGTCTGGAGACCGGCGCCGAGGTCCGCTTCGTCCCCGACGGCACCCTCGGCGAAGCCGACGGCCTGGCGGGGGTGCTGCGCTACTGAGGCACTCCCCCGGCAGCGTTCCCTCTCCGACGTACGCTACCGAGTGATCGTCGGTGAGAGGGAGCGCGCGCATGGGTGACCTGCTGGGTGTGGCCGTACTGGGTGCCGGACACATGGGAGCCGACCACATACGACGCCTCGACGAAGCGGTGAGTGGTGCCAGGGTGGCCGCCGTGGCCGACCCCGACGTGGAACGGGCGAAGGAGGCGGTGGCCGGCCTGGACGGTGTCGCCGTGCGCACGGACCCGGTGGCCGCGCTCGACGTTCCCGGGGTCGCGGCCGTGCTGATCGCTTCTCCCGGCCCCGCGCACGAGGAGGCCCTGCTCGCGGCCTTCGAGCGGGGGCTGCCCGTGCTGTGCGAGAAACCCATGGTGCCGGACTCCATGGGCGCCCTGCGGGTGGTGGAGGCCGAGGCCCGGCTCGGCCGCCGGCTGGCCCAGATCGGTTTCATGCGGCGCTACGACGCCGCGTACCGGCGGCTGAAGTCCCTGCTGGACGGCGGCAGCCTCGGCCGTCCCCTGATGCTGCACTGCACCCACCGCAACGTCGCCTCCCCCGACCACTTCACCAGCGCCATGCTGATCAACAGCTCCGTGTCGCACGAGATCGATGCCGCCCGCTGGCTGCTCGGGCAGGAGCTGACGGCGGTCACCGTGCTGCGGCCGGCGTCCTCGGCGGGCGCGCCGGAGGGCCTGGTCGATCCGCAGTTCGTGCTCTTCGAGACCGAGCACGGCGCCTTGGTCGACGTGGAGGTCTTCGTCAACTGCGGCTTCGGCTACCAGGTGCGCTGCGAGGCCGTGTGCGAGGCGGGCAGCGCCCGGATCGGGGACGAGCACACCATGGTGGTCACCACCCGGGGCAGCGCCGCCGAGGAGGTGGCGCAGGACTACCTCGTCCGTTTCGCCGACGCCTATGACCGTGAGGTGCAGACGTGGGTGGACGCCACCCGGCGCGGCGAGGTCACCGGCCCGAGCGTCTGGGACGGCTACGCGGCCTCCGTCGTCGCCGAGGCCGGGGTGCGGGCGCTGGAGACCGGCGGCCGCGTCGCCGTCGGCCTGGCCCCGCGTCCGGACCTGTACGCGCGGATCATCCGCTGACACTCGCGGCGCCCGTCTCCGGGTGACCGGCGTACGGGCGCGACCAGCGTCACCGTCCACACTGGTGCGGTGAGGCGCGGGAACGGAAGTCGAGGTCGCCGGCCCCACGTGCCGGACCCCTCTCACGGACCCCTCTCACACCCCGCCGAACAGCGCGCTCAGGCCCTGTTCCACGACCGCGGCCACGTCCTCCAGCCCGGCCGGGACCACGGTGTAGGTGTTCAGCAGGAAGCGGCGCAGGGCCGAGGTCGGGAACTGCAGCAGCGCGAGGCCGCACGGCGAATGGAGTTCGAGGACCGTCCGGGTCCGGCCGTACGGCCATATCTGCACGTCCCCGTGTCCGGCCGGGGCCCGCAGGCCCTGGTCCAGCAGGGAGCGCGCGAAGGTCCAGGTGACTTCGTCGCCCGCGAGGGTGGCCTCGGGCGGGAAGTCCACGAAGACGGCCAGCGGATCGTCCGCCGCGTACCGCAGGACGGCCGGTACCGGGACCTCCTCGTCCTCGGCTGTGATGAGACGGGCATGGGCGGGCTGCTCGATGATGACGTCCATGTTTTTAAGGAGTCGGCGGGAGGCCTTTCCAGGACGCCAAATCCGGACAGAGTTGGTGCGCGGCGACCGGTCCGCCGCATCATGGAACACCAGAGCGTCGAACATGTGGCTGAGCGCTGCGTCGAAGCCCTCTCCCGTCGGTCAAGTCCCGTAGTGCGTCTACGACTTGAACCCGCTGGCGCGTACACCATCCGTACTCGCGGAGCACGCCAGGAAGACTCTGGCATATGCCGAAAGCACCACCGTATCGTGTGTTGCCGAATCCCTTACAGGGCGTCGCGGGCTGTGCGACAGTCGTAGCGGTCCCCCCGTCCTCCCTGGCCGTACCGTCACCCATCGGAGTGCGTCATGCCGTCCCCAGTCTCCGCGGACCGCTCAGCCGCCCAGCCGCCCGGGCGCGGCTCGGTCGAGGCGCTGATCACGCAGGCACGGCGACTCAAGGGCGAGGTGGACGCAGTACGGCGGGACGCGCAGAGCGACGGTTCGGACCCGGAGGAACGCTGGCAGCGGGCTCTGTACGACCTCGCACTGCACCAGCTCGACGACCTGGACGCCCACTTGGCGCAACTGCGCGACGGCCCGGAGCCCGCCCCGGCCCCGGAGCCCGCCGGCACCCCGGTCGTCCGGCCCGCACCGGCCGCCGGTGCCCCGCGCGGCTCGCTGCTCAGCCGTGTCGGCAGCGCGGAGTGGAACCTGCTCACGGACGAGGCGGGCTGGTCGGGCGAGCTGTACCACATCCTGGGCCGCGACCCGGCCGCCCCCGCGCTCACCCTGGACGAGCTGCCCTCCCTGGTCCTCGCGGAGGACCGGCCGAAGCTGACCGCGATGGTGACGGACTGCCTGGTCGACGGCAGGCCGATCGACGGCGAGTTCCGCGTCGTACGGCCCGACGGCTCGGTGCGGACCGTGCACATGATGGGCGAGCCCGTGCTCGGCGCCGACGGCGGCACCGCCTCGATGTGGGCCGTGTTCCGTGACGTCAGTGAACTGCGGCGCCACCGGCGGACGGTGCACGAGACCCGTGACTCGCTGCAGCGCCACCAGCGGCAGGCCCAGACCGAGCACCGGCTCGCGGTCGAGCTGCAGGAAGCCGTGCTGCCGCCATGGCGCGGCTCCCTGCGGCTCCCGCACCGGGGACCGGCGACCCTGGACGTGGCCGCCCACTACCTGCCCGCCGCGACGAGCGCCCTGATCGGCGGCGACTGGTACGACGCGCTGGAGCTGTCCGACGGCGCGACCCTGCTCAGCGTCGGCGACCTGACCGGACACGGTGTCGCCGTCACCTCCGGCATGGCGATGCTGCTGGGTGCCGTGCGCGGCATGGCGATGGCCGGCACCCAGCCGGGCCACCTGCTCGCCATGCTCAACCAGTTACTCGACGCCACCGTGCAACCCGCCCTCGGCAGCGCCGTCTGCTGCCGCTACCGGCCCGAAACCCGCACCCTGGCATGGGCACAGGCAGGACACCCCGCCCCGCTGCTCTACCGCGACGGGACGGGGCGCATGCTGAACGCACCGGACGGTGTTCTGCTCGGCGCCACCAGGGGCGCCACCTACGGGCAGGCCGAAGTGACCCTGGCGCCCGGCGACCTCCTCCTGCTGCACACCGACGGGCTGGTGTCCGGGCACACCGGGCCGACCGCCGTGGACCGCCTGCTCGACCTCGCCCCCCGCTTCGACGCGGCGCGCACCTCACAGGACTGTGTGCGCATGGTCGTGGAGGAGTTCGGCGGAGCCGAGCGTGAGGACGACGCCTGTGTGCTCGTCGCCAGGGTCACCGCATGAGTCAGCGCATGCGTCATCGCTGCATGAACTGACCTGCTCATCCGCTGAGGAGCCCCGCGCACGGGCCTCTATGCCGGTGCGCTGTGGTCGCGTCCGCCCTTCGGCTGGGGCAGGGCGAGCCTGATCTCCTCCCGCAGTTCGTGGATCCTCGGGTAGCTGGCGTACTCGGCGGTGAGCCGGTACATCTGGCGCAGCCGGTCCCAGGTGCGGCGGGAGGAGTTCGAGCCCATCGACATCAGGGCCAGCCGCGCATACCGGTCGGCCTGTTCGGGATCGTCGGCGATGAAGCAGGCCGAGGCCATGGAGAGATGGTCGAAGATCTTGGACCGCTCCCGTCCGTCGACGCGCAGCGCCAGGGCCTTCTCCGCGTAGTACTGGGCGTGCGCGGCCGCACCCGGGTCGAACTCCGCGAGCGTGCGGTAGGCGAGGGCCTGCATGCCGTACAGATCTTCGTCCTTGAAGGTCTGCATCCAGTCCGGCGGTTCCACGTCATGCCGGTCGGAGACGAAGAGGTCCTCCGCCTGCCCGAGCGTGCGGCGCATCGCCTGTCCCTTGCCCATGGACGCCTGCGCCCAGGCCTCGATGGTGTGGAACATCGCCTTCGTACGCGGCTGCAGGCGCTCACCCGAACCGGACTGGGCGAGCTTCATCAGGTCCAGCGCGTCGTCGGGCCGGCCGAGGTGCACCATCTGACGGGCCGCCCGGGACAGGGCCTCCCCGGCGCGCGGCCGGTCACCGCCCTCGCGCGCGGCATGGGCGGCGATGACGAAGTACTTCTGGGCCGTGGGCTCCAGACCGACGTCGTGCGACATCCAGCCCGCGAGAACGGCGAGGTTGGCGGCGACGCCCCACAGGCGCCGCTGGAGATGGGGTGGGTGGTGGTAGGCGAGCATGCCGCCCACCTCGTTGAGCTGGCCCACGACCGCCTTGCGCTGGAGCCCGCCGCCACGGGCGGCGTCCCAGGCGCGGAACACCTCGACCGAACGCTCCAGTTCCTCGATCTCCTGCGACCCGATGGGGGCGGCCTCATAGCGGTCGAACCCAGCGGGGTCGGCGTGCAGGGGGTCGTCGAGGACAGGGGCGTCGGCCTTCAGGGTGGGGTCGGTGTGCAACCAGTCGTGCATGGCGCTGCTGAGTGTGGATCCCGCGGCGAGCGCGGCACCCGCGCCCACCAAGCCGCGTCGGTTGAGCATGAGGTCCATTCCCGTGAATTCGGTGAGGACCGCGGCGGTCCGTTCGGGCGCCCACGGCACACCTTCGGGATGTTCCTCCATCCCGTCGCCCTGCCGTTTCCCCGCACGCCCGTGCCGCACCAGACCGAGGTCCTCGATGGTCACGACACGGCCGAGACGCTCGGTGAACAGGGCCGCCAGCACCCGCGGCACCGGATCGCGCGGGATCTCTCCCATGTCGATCCACCGCCGCACCCGGGAGGTGTCGGTCGCCAGCTGGGGGTGGCCCATGGCCGCCGCCTGCTTGTTGACCAGCCTCGCGAGTTCGCCCTTCGACCAGCCGGCCAGGCCGAACAGGTCCGTCAGGCGGGTGTTGGGTTGTCCGCTCACGTCAAGCCCCCAGGTTCTCGGCTGAGTTGACAGTAGCCGCGTGGAGGTTGCCGGGCGACTATTCGCCACGGTTCGCCAGGGTGCGCCAGATGGTGTGCCACTGGGCATCGGGTGTCGAGTAGGAACGCGCCACCCCGACCCGGTCGCCGCTTGATGTGACGGGCACATTCCCCAGGGTGTGCCCGGGCGGCCGGGCCGGGTGGGCGCACACGCTCAAAGCACTGAACACGTGTTTTGGGCACGGACTTACAGCCAGGCACCGCAGGCACACGAAGGGATCTGTATCTCCCATGTACGCAGCATCGTCCTCCGTGTCCGCTCCGCCCCGGCCCCTGCGTACCCGCCCGGCGGGCGGGGGGCCGTACCTCGACCCGGCGGCGCGGCCGGGAGCCCCCGTGCTGGGCGCGGGCCGGCTGCGGCGCGGCCCGGGGCAGCCCGGCCCACAACCGCTCAGCGGGAGACTCGACTTGTCCGGTCCCCAGGGCGCGCAGCTGCGCACCGCCATCGCCTCGGTGCACCGGATCTGTCCGGAGTTCGCGCCGGTGCAGGTGCTGCGCCGCAGCGGACGGTCCGTCCTCCTGGTCGGGACGACAGGGCGCAGTACGGCCGTGGCCAAGTGTCTCCTCGACCAGTCGCCCGCCTGGGCGGAGCGGATCCGCCACGAAATAGCCGCATACCGCTCGTTCGTCCGGCACCGCCCGCCGGTGCGGGTGCCGAGGCTGATCGCGGCGGACCCGGACAACTGCACCCTGGTGATCGAGCGCATGCCGGGCCGGGTGGCGGCGCTCCAGCGGCATCCGTTGGAGGCCCCGCCCCGGCCGGACATCCGGGCCGCGCTCGGCGCGATCTGCCGGCTGAACGCGTGGCGACCCCCGGCGGGCACCTTCGACGCCCCCCTGGACTACGCGGCCCGCATCTCGCGGTACCACGAACTCGGCCTGCTGACCGACCGGGACCTGGGCGACCTGCAGAAGCTGCTGCACGGCATCGCGCATGCGGCGGGCCGCCAGGGGATGGGCCAGTTCTGCCACGGCGACGCCCTGCTCTCGAACATCCTGCTCTCACCGGCCGGTCCAGTGCTGGTGGACTGGGAGCACGCGGGCTGGTACCTGCCGGGGTACGACCTGGCGACGCTGTGGCTGGTGCTCGGGGACGCGCCGGTGGCCCGACGCCAGATCAGCCAGATCGCCCAGTCGGCGGGCCCGGCCTCCCGGGACGCCTTCCTGGTGAACCTGATGCTGCTCCTGACCCGGGAGATTCGTACGTACGAGTCGGCCGTGCAGCGTTCGATGCACGATACGGCCCCGGCGGCACCGGGCACGGCCCACCCGGGTGCTGCGCCGTCCGGCGAGGAACAGCGGCTGCTTCTCAGGCGGCTGCACGACGACTGCCAGCTGGCCCGCCGGGCCGTGCGAGCGGCGGTCGGCACTCGCTGACGGGGACGACGGCTCCGCGGTGCGCCCAGAGCGGCGGCGCACCGCGGACCTTCGTGTATATGGGCACCGGTCAATTCGTGGGCAGCCACTGGTGTACGCCACTGACGCCCCGCAGGCCCGCGCACCGCCGCGGCGAAACTCGCCGAAACCCTTCGTGACGTGGGAAATCAGCGCTCTGAAGGCATCATTGACGGACCATCGGCAAGCCGGTACGACTGACCCAGCTCGGCGCCGCCCGCCCCGCCACGCCCTGCCCGTCACAGGAGGCCGCATTGCGAGGATCCGCCACCGACCCCACGTCCACCCCCGGCCACAGACATCTGAGGCGGACCGCCGGCACGCTCGCCTCAGCGGCCCTGCTGCTGCCGCTGCTCGGCGCGGCCCCGCCCCCGAGCTCCGCGGAGACCCCCGCCGGCCGGCTGCAGCGTGCCTTCGCCACGGCGGCAGCGGAGTACCACGTGCCGCAGAGTGTCCTGTTGGCCGTCTCCTACCTCCAGTCCCGCTGGGACTCGCACGCCGGCGCGCCCAGCGTGACCGGAGGGTACGGCCCGATGCACCTCACCGACGCCCGTACCGCGCTCGCCACGACCGAGCACTTCGCCGAGGGCGCCGAGGACGCCCGCGGCGACAGCGCCCGCGCGGCCCTGCACCCCGACATCGAGGTGCCCCGGAACTCGGCGCTCCCGGCCCGTCTCAGGACGCTGCCCCGGGCGGCCGAGCTGACGGGGCGTCCGGCGGCCGAGCTGCGCACCGATCCGGCCGCCAACATCGCCGGTGGCGCCGCCCTGCTGGCCGCCACCCAGAAGGAGCTGGGCGAGCCGCCGAGCGCGGACCCGGGGGACTGGTACGCAGCGG
Organism: Streptomyces sp. NPDC007905; assembly: GCF_042959345.1. Classification (NCBI taxonomy): domain Bacteria; kingdom Bacillati; phylum Actinomycetota; class Actinomycetes; order Kitasatosporales; family Streptomycetaceae; genus Streptomyces; species Streptomyces sp. NPDC007905. The sequence continues at coordinate 50,728 of NZ_JBIBKS010000007.1, forward strand.
TGGCCCGCTTCTCCGGCGCGGACGACACGGCGACCGCGGCGGCGTACGCGAACGACGTGTACGACGTGCTGCGCACCGGCGAGGAGCGCACCACGGACGACGGCCAGCGGATCACCCTCGCCGCCCAGCCGCACCTGGCCGCCGACACCGCCCAGCTGAAGCGCGCCGGTCTGCGCACGATCCCGGCGGACGACGCCGAGTGCCCCCGGTCGGTGTCCTGCGAGTGGATCCCGGCGCCGTACTCCGAGTTCGGGGACAACGACTACGGCAATCACGACCTCGGCGACCGTCCGGTGTCGCAGAGCATCAAGTACATCGTCATCCATGACACGGAGGGCACCTGGGACGGGGTCATGAAGCTGATCCAGGACCCCACCTATGTGTCCTGGAACTACACCATCCGCTCCACCGACGGTCTGATCGCCCAGCACGTCAAGGCGAAGGACGTGGCCTGGCACGCGGGCAACTGGGACATCAACGCCCGGTCCGTCGGCATCGAGCACGAGGGCTTCCTCGCCGCGCCGGACGCCTGGTACACGGAGGCGATGTACCGGGCCTCGGCACGGCTGGTGAAGTACCTGGCCCGCAGGTACGACATCCCGCTGGACCGGCAGCACATCCTGGGCCATGACAACGTGCCCGGCCCGACCACCTCCACCATCCCCGGTATGCACACGGACCCGGGCCCGTACTGGGACTGGCGGCACTACTTCCAGCTGCTGGGCCGCCCCTTCCACCGCACGGGCGGCAGGCACTCCGCGCTGGTGACGATCCTGCCGGACTACGCCTCGAACCAGCCGGTGTACACGGGCTGCACCACCAAGGGCGAGCCCTGCACGGCACACGGCTCCGGCGAGGTGCGGCTGTACTCCGACCACGACGTGAACGCGCCGCTGATCAAGGATATCGGTCTGAAGACGGATCCGACCAACGGGGTGAACGATCTGTCCTCAAGGGTCTCCACCGGCCAGCAGTACGCGGTCGCCGACCGCTGGGGCGACTGGACGGCGATCTGGTACCTCGGGCAGAAGGCCTGGTTCGAGAACCCGCGGGAGGAGCCCGCGGCGGTGCGGGCGTCCGGCCTCGTCGTCACCCCCAACGAGGGTCTCCCGAGCGTGCCGGTGTACGGGCGCGCCTACCCGGAGAAGGAGGCCTACCCGGCGGAGGTCCCCGCGCAGTCGGTGGTCCCGCTGCCGTACACGATCCCGGCCGGGCAGACGTACGTGGTCGGTGATGAGGTGCCGGGCGAGTACTACTACGCGGTCACCTTCACTGCCGACTCGCACCGGGTCGTGGTCGGCAAGGACCTGTACTACGAGATCCAGTACGGCCACCGGGTGGCGTTCGTGCGCGCCTCGGACGTCACCCTGGAGGGTTCCGCTCGCTAGCCTGGAGGGTTCCGCTCGCTAGGGCCGGTGCGTCAGCCCTGCTGGAACAGCTCCGCCGGGAGCGGCTTCAGCAGGGCGTACAGGTCGTCGGTGATCGGGCGGTCCCAGGCGGCGATGGTCACGAGGACGCCGTCGCTGCGGTCGAACTGGACACAGGAGATCCGGCTCTCGGAGAGCTTCAGACGCCGCACGATCAGAAGGTTGTCGCCCTGGAGGACCGGCGTGTCCTCGGTGCCGACGACGGTGACCTCCTCGTCGTTCTCCAGCGCCAGCAGCAGTTGGCCCACTTCGAAGGGGACCTCGCCCTCGGCGACGTCCCGGGCCGGGGAGCCCTCGGGGAGGTTGCCGATGATCATGGCGGGGCCGCGGCCGCCGAAGAGGTCGTAGCGCAGGAAGACACCCTGGCAGGTGCCGTCGGGGGCGGGCAGCAGGCCCGCGCCGAGGTTGCCCGGCCAGTCACCCGGGTCCATGGCCAGCACGTCGAAGTCGGGTCCGGCGGGAGTGGCGCTGCGGCGGCGGAGGAACGACATGCGGCCCATGGTACGTGCCCGCGCCTCATGGATGACGTGCGGGCGGCCTGCCCGGCGGCCGCCGTTTCACCCGCCCGCCGCTACGGTCCGTGCCGGTACCGCGGCGCGGCGCGCTCACTTCTCGGCGGCGCCGGCGGCACGCCCGCGACCGGTCCTGGCGCGTGTGACAGGACCGCCTGGGTGACCGAGCCGCGCGCGCGGGCGGGCGCGAGCAGGTGCCGCCGGTGGCGGCCGACGACGCCGGGTCGGCGTCGCTGGAAGCGGCGACGCGGTGGCCGGCCGCTCTGCCGGGCGTGCGGGGAGGCCGGCGAGCCGGTTGCGGTGCGAGGCGGGGAAGCCCTCGGCGAGGAAGCGGGTCTCGTTCTCGACGGCGTCCTGGCCGACCCGGGCCGGGGCAGGCCGGCCGGGCGCGGCCGGGTGTGCGCCGGCCACGGGTAGGCGGCGATCAGCTGGACGCGGGCCTCGCGCAGGGCGGCCTCCTCGAGGACGACGCCGAGGGTGGCCCGGTCGGGGCTTCGGCGTGCGGGCCGACGGCCACCCGGGGCCAAGTTCGGCCGGGCCCTCCCCGTGCACCTCGCCGCCGGATCGGGGTGACGACGGCCACCGGGCGCTCGGCGTCGCACGCGGCGGCGAAACCGTTGGAGCCGGGCGGCAGGCCGGCGAAGCCGCCCCGGCCCGCGAACCGAGGACCAACGGTCGGGCGTCCGTGCCGAGTTCGGGCGGTCCGTCCACCCGGCACGCCGCCGACTGTCCCGGGAACGGGCTCGCGCTACGAGCTCGCTCAGGTGAGGTCGAACTCGCCTTCGCGTGCGCCGGAGACGAACGCGCCCCATTCCGCGGGGGTGAAGATCAGGGAGGGGCTTTCCGGCCGGCCGCTGTTGCGCATCGCGATGAATCCCTCGACAAAGGCGATCTGGACATCGCCCAGTCCTCGGCTGCTGGACTGCCACTCGGCGCTGCTGAGGTCCAGCTCCGGCTTGTCCCAGCCCGCGAACGGCTGCTGCTGGATGGTGCTCTCGGCCACGTCCGTGCTCCTCCCGATTCGTCGTCCGCGGGCCAGCCTAGCGACCGCTTCCTACGGCCGACAGGCCATGTGAGGAGGACTTTCGGGCGGCCTTCAGCAGTCCGGGGGCTCGGACCCCACGAGCCACATGGAGAAGAACTGCGAACCGCCGCCGTAGGCGTGTCCGAGCACTTTCCGGGCGCCGTCCACCTGGTGTTCCCCGGCCTGGCCACGCGCCTGGAGGGCCGCCTCCGCGAAGCGGATCATGCCGGAGGCGCCGATGGGGTTGGTGGACAGCACCCCGCCCGACATGTTGACCGGCAGGTCTCCCGCCAGCTCGGTCACCCCGGACTCGGTGAGCTTCCAGCCCTCGCCCTCCTCGGCGAAGCCGAGGTTCTCCAGCCACATGGGTTCGTACCACGAGAACGGCACGTACATCTCGACGGCGTCGATGTCACGGCGCGGGTCGGCGATGCCTGCCTGCCGGTAGACGTCGGCGGCGCAGTCCTGGCCGGCCTGCGGCGAGACGAAGTCCTTGCCGGCGAAGAGGGTCGGCTCGCTGCGCATGGCGCCGCCGAGCATCCAGGCGGGCGGCCGGGGTGCGCGGGCGGCTCCGGCACGGTCGGTGAGGATCATGGCGCAGGCGCCGTCGGAGGACGGGCAGGTCTCCGAGTAGCGGATCGGGTCCCACAGCATGGGCGAGGCCTGGACCTTCTCCAGCGTGATGTCGTGCTCGTGGAGGTGGGCCCAGGGGTTCTTCAGAGCGTTGCGGCGGTCCTTGTAGGCGACGAGGGAGCCGATGGTGTCGGGGGCCCCGCTGCGCCGCATGTAGGCGCGCACGTGCGGGGCGAAGAAGCCGCCCGCGCCGGCGAGCAGGGGCTGCTGGAAGGGGATGGGCAGCGACAGGCCCCACATGGCGTTGGACTCGGACTGCTTTTCGAAGGCCAGGGTGAGCACGGTCCGGTGGACGCGGGCCGCGACGAGGTTCGCGGCGACCAGGGCGGTGGAGCCGCCGACGGAGCCCGCGGTGTGCACCCGCAGCATCGGCTTGCCCACCGCTCCCAGCGCGTCGGCGAGGTACAGCTCGGGCATCATCACGCCCTCGAAGAAGTCGGGCGCCTTGCCGATGACCACGGCGTCGATGTCGGCCCAGGTCAACTCGGCGTCGTCGAGCGCCCTTCGGGCGGCCTCGCGGACGAGCCCGGCGATCGACACGTCCCGGCGGGCGGCCACGTGCTTGGTCTGGCCGATTCCTGTGACGGCCACGGGCTCCTTGCTCATCGTGGATCCCCTTCGAGTACGGCGACCAGGTTCTGCTGCAGGCAGGGTCCGGAGGTGGCGTGGGCGAGGGCGCGGTCGGACTCGCCCCGGTGGATGCGGGCGGCGGCCTCGCCGATGCGGATGAGCCCGGCGGCCATGACCGGGTTGGCGGCGAGGGCACCGCCGGAGGGGTTGACGCGGACGCCGTCGCCGAGGCGGAGCGCCTTGCGCAGGACGACCTCCTGCGAGGTGAACGGGGCGTGCAGCTCGGCGGTGTCGACGGTGGGGGCGCCTCCCCCGCCCTCAAGGCCGCGGGGGAGTTCGAAGGCCCCCGCCTTCTCGGCGGCGAGCCGGGTGGAGGGCGAGTCGGTCAGGTCGCGCACGCCCAGGCCGTGCGCCTCGATGCGGTGGTCGACGCCCCGGATCCAGGCGGGCCGCTCGCACAGTTCGCGGGCCCGCTCCCCCGCCGCGAGGATCACGGCGGCGGCGCCGTCGCCGATGGGCGCGCAGTCGCCGGTGCGCAAGGGCCGTACGAGATAATCGCCCTGGGGCACCTCGCCCTTGAGCTGGGCGTGCGGGTTGGCGGTGGCGTCCGCGCGACTGCGTGCGGCGACGCCGGCAAGCGCCCGTTCGTCGGTGTGGCCCGCGTCGACGAGGGCCTGCGCCTGGAGCGCGGCCAGGGCCACGGAGTCGGGCCAGAGGGGGGCCACGTAGTACGGGTCGAGCTGCCGGGTCAGTACGTCCCGCAGCGAGCCGGGTGAGCACTTGCCGTAGGAGTAGACGAGCGCGGTGTCGGCGTCGCCGGTGAGCAGTTTGGTCCAGGCCTCGTACAGCGCCCACGCGCCGTCCATCTCGACGTGGGACTCGGAGATCGGCGGCCAGGCGCCGACGCCGTCGAGGGCGAGGGTGAAGGAGAAGGCGCGGCCGGCGAGGTAGTCGCTGGAGCCGGAACAGGTGAAGCCGATGTCGGCGGTCTTCAACCCCGTCTGCTGCAGGACCTGGTGCAGCACCGGCATGAGCATCTCGACCTCGGAGGACTCCTCGGTGGAGCGGCGGTGGTCGGTCTGGGCGAAGGCGACGACGGCGATCTCGCGGCGCGCTGGGGCTTCTTCGCGGGTCACAGCAGCTCCTTGTACGTCTCGTAGTCCGCGTCGGGTTCACCGGTGGGCCGGTAGTGGTCGGGGTAGCGGGCGCCTTCCGTCCACACCGGCTCGACGCGCAGGCCCATGCGCACCCGGTCGTAGGGGATGCCGCCGATGCGGGCGTGCAGAGCGAGGTCGGCGCCGTCGAGGGCGATGTGTGCGTAGACGTACGGCACCTCGATGTCGAGATTCGCCGTATGAGTGGCCTTGATGTTGACGATGCAGAAGGTGGTGACCGTGCCGCGGGGACCGACCTCCACCTGTTCCGACGTGGCGACGCCGCAGGTGGGGCACGCACCTCGCGGCGGTACGTACACCTTGCGGCAGGCGGGGCAGCGCTCGCCGACGGTCCGCTGTTCGGAGAGGGCGTTGATGTAGGCGGACTGGGCGCGGCCGGGCGAGTAGGTGTAGTCGAGGCGGGCCGGGGCGACGATCCCGGTGCGGGGGTCGTCGAACTCGCCGGTGTGGCCGTCCGGTTGCGCCGGTTCGCCGTCGTACGGCTCGAAGCAGGCGATGTCGGTGATGGAGCCCGTGCGTTCCCCGGCCCAGCGGATCCGCACCCGCATGCCGGTGTGCACGGCGTCGGGGCCGGGGGCGCCGAGGGCGTGCAGGAGGGTGGTGTCGGCGCCGTCGAGCCGGACCAGGACCCAGCCGAATGGGGTGGCGAGGGGCTGGCCGCGGCGGGGCTCGTGGTTCCAGGCCCAGGTGGTGACCGTACCGGTGGGTGCGACTTCGACCAGGTCGCGGATCTCCTCGGCGGTGACGGGGTCGTACTCGACGGGCGGGACGAGGGTGCGGCCGTCGGTGGTCTTCACGCCGAGGACGACGCGTTCGCGCAGGCCGGTGAGGAAGGCGCTCTGGACCGGGCCGAGGGAGCGGGTGAAGGGGAACTCGACGACGAGCGGGGCTTTGAGGACTTCGGGCATGCCTGATGGCTCCTTCGATGGGTCAGGCGCGCTGGTAGACGGGGGGCCGCTTCTCGGCGAAGGCGCGGGCGCCCTCCTTGGCGTCGGCGGTGTCGAAGACCGGCCGGCCGCGGGCGAGTTCGGCGGCGAGTCCCTCGCTCTCGGTCATCTCGGCGGTCTCGTACACCGACGCCTTGACGGCCTCCACGGCGAGCGGTCCGCAGGCGTTGATCTGCTCGGCGATCTCCAGCGCCCTGGCGAGCGCGGTGCCGTCGGGGACGACGTGCCCGATGAGCCCGATGGCGGCTGCCTCCCGGGCGCTGTAGGGCCGCCCGGTGAGCAGCATCTCCAGGGCGTGGGTGCGCGGGATCTGGCGCTGCAGCCGGACGGTCGAGCCGCCGATCGGGAACAGGCCGCGTCTGACCTCGAACAGGCCGAAGGTCGCGGACTCGCCCGCGACCCGGATGTCGGTGCCCTGCAGGATCTCGGTGCCGCCGGCCACGCAGTACCCCTCGACGGCGGCGATCACCGGTTTGCGGGGCCGGTGGTGGCGCAGCATGGCCTTCCAGTGCAGGTCGGGGTCGGCCTTGAGCCGGTCGCGGTACGGCTGCCCTGCCATGCCGCCGCCGGCCAGGGCCTTGAGGTCCATGCCGGCGCAGAAGGCGCCCCCGGCCCCGGTGAGCACGATCGAGCGGATCGCGTCGTCCTCGTCGGCCTCGGCCCAGCCGTCGTGGAGGCCGACGAGCATCGGGAGCGAGAGCGCGTTCTTGGCGTCGGGCCTGTTGAGTGTGAGCACCAGTGTGGCGTCTTCGCGCTGCACGGTGAGGTGTTCCGTCCCACCCATTGCGCATCTCCCCTCGGTAAGAACGAGAACAGGTTGCAGTAGGCGGGGAGGCACTTCAAGGGAACTTCCCGGGTTTTCTGACAGACAGTCAGGTTTGTTCGCGCGGGCCCTTCACAGTTGCGGCGCCCTTTGCTCTGATGACCGGCGAACCGGTGGATCGCCAGGCCGTGAGAGGTCAGGAGGAGCGGTGGAGTACAACCTTGCCGACCTGTTCGAGTCGGTCGTCGACGTGGTCCCGGACCGTGAGGCGCTCGTGTACCTCGACCACCCCGGCACCGGCGCGGAACGCCGCCTGACGTACGCGGAGCTGGACGCGGCCGCCAACCGCATCGCCCACCACCTGATCGACAGCGGGATACGGCCCGGCGAGCATCTGGGCCTCCACCTGTACAACGGCGTCGAGTACCTGCAGACGGTGCTGGGCTGCCTGAAGGCGCGGATCGTCCCGGTCAACGTCAACTACCGCTATGTCAACGCGGAGTTGGTGTACCTCTACCGGGACGCGGACCTGGTGGCGCTGGTCTTCGACGGGGAGTTCGGCGACCGGGTGGCGGCGGCGCTGCCGCGTGCGCCGCAGCTGCGGCATCTGCTGCGGGTGGGCCCGGGGGCGGCCGAGGTGCCCGGTGCGGTGCCGTTCACCGAGGCCGAGGCGTCCGGATCACCCGAGCGCGGCTTCCCGGCCCGCTCGGGCGACGACCAGTTCATCATCTACACCGGCGGTACGACCGGCATGCCGAAAGGTGTGATGTGGCGCCAGGAGGACCTGTTCTTCGCGGGCCTGGGAGGTGGGGCGCCGACGGGTGAGCCGGTGAAGACCCCCCGGCAGCTGGCCGAGCGCGTCGCGGCGGGTGGGTCGGGGATCACCTTCTTCCCCACTCCCCCCCTGATGCACGGAACGTCCACCCTCACCGCGTTCATCGGCTTCAACTTCGGCCAGCGGGTCGTCCTGCACCGCAGGTTCGTACCGGAGGAGGTGTTGCGGACCGTCGAGAAGGAGAAGGTCACCAGCATGTCGCTGGTCGGCGACGCGATGCTCCGGCCGCTGATCGACGCCCTCGGCGGGCCGCTGAAGGGTACGGACTGCTCGGCGCTGTTCAGCGTCTCCTCGTCGGGCGCCATCATGTCGGAGACCGTGCGCCGGCAGTTCCGGGAACTGGTCCCGAACGCCATACTGCTGAACAACTTCGGCTCCTCCGAGTCCGGCTTCAACGGCACCGCGACGGAGGACTCGGGACCTGACCGGGGCTTCCGCATCCGGGTCAACTCACGCACACGGGTGGTGGATCCGGCGACCCACGAGCCGATCGCGGCGGGCGGGACCGGCCGGGTCGCCCAGTACGGCCATGTGCCGCTGGGCTACTACAACGACCCGCGCAAGACCGCCGAGACGTTCTTCGAGAAGGACGGACAGCGCTGGGTGCTGCTCGGCGACATGGCGACGGTGGACGAGGAGGGCGTGGTCACCGTCCTCGGCCGGGGCTCGCAGTGCATCAACACCGGGGGCGAGAAGGTGTACCCGGAGGAGGTCGAGCAGGCGCTCAAGGCCCATCCGGACGTGTACGACGCCCTGGTGGCCGGGGTGCCCGACGCGACGTGGGGCAACCATGTGGCGGCCGTGGTGCAACTGCGCGAGGGAGCCCGGCACCCCTCGCTGACCGACATCCAGGACCACTGCCGTAGCCGGCTGGCCGGATACAAGGTCCCGCGCCAGCTGGTGATCACGGACTCCGTCCGGCGGTCCCCGAGCGGCAAGGCGGACTACCGGTGGGCCCGGGAGGTGGCGGTGGCGGCGGACGCCTCCTCCGCGTAGGCGCGGGGTGGCGGCGACCGGCGTAGTCTTTGCGCGCGATTGACCCGGGGCTTTGAACGGAGAGTGAAGCCGGGCCGTACGGAGGTCGGCGGCCCGGCCCTTGCGGGCCCGGTCTGCCGTGCCATCACCGGGCTTCGCACGGAAGGACCTACGGGTGCCGCACCTCACGCCCCCTCGTCAACTGCCGGACACCGCAGCGGGGGCCGACCCCGACGCCGTCGTGGCTCCTGATGCCGCCGCGACATCGGACGATACGGCCGTGGGGAAACCGGCGGAGTCGGCCGAGCCGGTGAGCGCGGATGAGGCAGCCGCGTCCGCGGACGTGGAACCGGGCAAGGACGCTGAGGACGCCGGCGCACCGGCTTCCGGCGCCCGACCCGCGCCTACGCAAGCAGCGACCGCCTCGGACTCCGTCCCCTTCGAGACCACCGTCCCCGAAGCCGCGCCGCCGGGCCGCCCCGGCTGGTTCGGTTGGCGCCGTCGTCATCCCCGCGCCGCACGTGCCGTTCGGGTGGGTACGGGTGTTCTGGCCGCCGCGCTGGTGCTCGCCGTACTCCTCGTGCCCAACCGCCTCGACCGCATCACTGTCCAGTCGTTCCTCCGCCTCCCCGTCGAGGCGATCCTCCTCGCGGCGCTCCTGCTCGGGCTGCCGTCGAAGCCACGGCGGATCACGGCCGGAGCGCTGGGGGTGTTCCTCGGGCTGTCGACCGTCCTGAAGTGCCTCGACATGGGTTTCCGCCAGACGCTGGCCCGGCCGTTCGACCTGGTCTTCGACTGGGTGCTGCTGAGCGACGCGGCGGATTGGATGAAGGACTCGTTCGGCCGCTTCGGTGAGATGCTCGCGGTGACCGGGGTGATCGTCCTGGTCGTCGTCGTGCTCGCGGTGAGCGCGCTCGCGACGGTCCGGCTGGCGAACGTGATGGCCCGGCACCGCCCCGTGGCCGTACGCACCACACTGGTCCTCGGTGTCGTGTGGGTCATCTGCTTCACCCTGGGGGTGCAGTTCGGCGGTGTCACCCTCGCCACCAAGGGCTACGCCCAGTACCTCGCCAACCGTGTGCAGTACGTCCGCGACGGCCTCGGGGACGCCGATGTCTTCAAGAAGCAGATGACCGTCGACGCCTTCGCCGACACCCCGCCCGACCAGTTGCTGACCGGGCTGCGCGGCAAGGACGTGATGTTCACCTTCATCGAAAGCTACGGCCGGGTGGCGATCGACGATCCGGCGATGGCACCGGAGGTCGACGCGACGCTCAAGGAGGGCGATGCCAGGCTCAAGTCGGCCGGCTTCGCGGCACGCAGCGGCTGGCTCAGGTCGCCCGTCACGGGCGCCGGCAGCTGGCTCGCCCACTCGACGTTCCTGTCCGGGACGTGGATCAAGAACCAGCAGCGGTACCGCACCCTGACCACCAGTGACCGCGCCACCCTCACGAGCTACTTCCAGAAGACCGGCGCATGGCGAACGGTCGGCATCGTCCCCGGCGTGCGCAAGTCCTGGCCCGAGGGCAAGTACTTCGGCCTCGACCACATCTACGACTCCACGCACCTCGGCTACCGGGGCCCGTACTTCAGCTGGACGCCGGTGCCGGACCAGTTCAGTCTGGAGGCCTTCCAGAAGCTGGAGCACGGTAAGAAGAACCGCGACCCGATCATGGCGGAGATCATCCTCGCCTCCAGCCACAATCCCTGGTCCCCCATCGCCCGCACGATCGACTGGAAGGACCTCGGGGACGGTTCGGTCTTCTACAAGATCAAGAAGGAGGGCACGAACCCCACGGAGGTCTGGAAGAGCGCGAAGCGCGTGCGGACCGAGTACCGCAAGGCCATCCAGTACTCCCTGGACAGCTTGACCCAATGGGTCCAGCGCTACGGCGACAAGAACACCGTCCTCGTCTTCCTCGGCGACCACCAGCCCGTCCCGACGGTCACGGCGGGCAGCACCAGCAGGGACGTACCGGTCACGATCGTCGCCCGCGACCCGAAGGTGCTGGACCGCGTCGCCGGCTGGGGCTGGACGGAGGGGCTCAAGCCCGCGGACAACGCCCCGCAGTGGAGCATGAACAAGTTCCGCGACCGCTTCATGACGGCGTACGGCCCGGGGACCCGCTGATCTGCGCGGGCCGGGCGGAGCCCGGGTCCCCGTCCAGGAAGGCGAGGGTCTCGCGGACGAAGTGCTCCGGGTCGTCCAGCCACGGATAGTGGCCGGCGCCCGGCTGCACCGTGAGCACGGCGTCGGGGAAGGCCTCGGCGGTGCGGCGGGCGAGGTCGGGGCGGGGGCCGCCGTCGAGTTCGCCCGCGTACACCAGGACCGGGGCGGTCAGGGCGGCGAGCGCGGCACGGGTGGCGTCCGGGGTGAAGGCGCCCTCGGCGAAGTAGCGGTCGGCCGCCTCGTCGTTGGTCTGTTCCTCTCCGACCGCCTCATGCCTGCGGGCGGTGTCGTCCCAGCGGCCGTAGAAGAACGGCAGGAAGACCTCGTCGAAATCGGCGTCCCCGGCGAGCCAGGCCTGGAACGCGGGAAACGCCTCCGCGAACCATGGCTGGTCGGCCCGCAGCCGGGCCGCGGCCAGCCGGTCCTCGGGTGTCGCCCGCATGCCGAGGGCCGAGGGATTGGGGGTGATCAGCAGGAGCCGCCGTACCCGGTGGGGGTAGCGGGCCGCGTAGAGCATCGCCAGGCTGCCGGCCGCCGAGTGCGCGAGCAGATCCATGTGCTCCAGCCCCATGTGGGCGCGCCACACCTCCACGTCGTCCACCAGCCGGTCACAGCGGTAGGTCGCCGGGTCGGCCGCCGCCGCGGAGTCCCCGGTGCCCCGCAGGTCGAGCAGGGCCAGCCGGCGGTGCGCGGTGAGCCCGCCCAGCTCGCCGAGGTACGCGGAGGCCCGCATGGGGCCACCGTGTAGAACGGCGAGGGTCTCGCCCTCACCCCGGAGGTGATAGGCGAGCCGGGTTCCGTCGGCTGTGGTGAAGGTCGGCATGCGGTTGATCATCCGGGTCGGCCCCGCCGGGCCGCAACGCCTTTCCGCCGGAAGCGGGTGGCAGGCTCCCCACAGGGCGATGGCCCGCCAAGCCGGTCCTCCACGACAAATCGGGGCCGGACTCTTGCCTGCGGCCCGGGGGTCTGAATTTACTGACCCCCAGAAGATCGACCGAATGATCGGTCGCCCGAAATGATCGGTCGCCCGGATGGTGCGCCTGACGAGGGAGTAGTCCCGATGGCGGATGCGAAGGACCTGCTGGACGCGGGCGAGAGGCTCGGGCCCGAGGAGCTGCGGGCGCTGCAGCTGGAGCGGCTGCGCGCCTCGCTCCGGCACGCCTACGAGCACGTGCCCTTCTACCGGGGGTCCTTCGACAAGGCCGGCGTCCGCCCGGAGGACTGCCGTTCGCTCGCCGACCTGGCGCACTTCCCCTTCACCACCAAGGCCGACCTCCGGGAGCACTACCCGTACGGCATGTTCGCCGTGCCCCGGGAACGTATCCGCCGCCTCCATGCCTCCAGCGGCACCACAGGGCTCCCCACAGTGGTCGGCTACACGGAGAACGACCTGTCCCTGTGGGCCGACATGGTGGCGCGCTCGATCCGGGCGGCGGGCGGGCGCCCGGGTGACACCGTGCATGTGGCCTACGGCTACGGGCTGTTCACCGGGGGCCTGGGCGCCCACTACGGTGCCGAACGCCTGGGCTGTACGGTCATCCCCGCGTCCGGCGGCATGACGGCCCGGCAGGTCCAGCTGATCCGGGACCTGGAACCCGGCGTCATCATGGTCACTCCGTCGTACATGCTCACCCTGCTGGACGAGTTCGAGCGGCAGGGCGTGGATCCGCGCGGCACCTCGCTGAGGGTGGGCATATTCGGCGCCGAGCCGTGGACCGAGCAGATGCGGCGCGAGATCGAGGAACGGTTCGCGATCGACGCCGTCGACATCTACGGGCTCTCCGAGGTGATCGGCCCGGGCGTCGCCCAGGAGTGTGTCGAGACCAAGGACGGTCTCCATGTGTGGGAGGACCACTTCTATCCGGAGGTCGTCGACCCGATCACCGGCGAGGTGCTGCCGCAGGGCGAGCGGGGCGAGCTGGTGTTCACCTCGCTCACCAAGGAGGCCATGCCGATCGTCCGGTACCGGACCCGGGATCTGACCCGGCTGCTGCCCGGCACGGCACGCGTATTCCGGCGGATGGAGAAGGTCACCGGGCGCAGCGACGACATGGTCATCCTGCGCGGGGTCAACCTGTTCCCCACCCAGATCGAGGAGATCGTGCTGCGCACCCCCGGCGTCGCGCCGCACTTCCAGCTGCGCCTGACCCGCGAGGGCCGCCTGGACGCGCTCACGGTACGCGCCGAAGCCCGCCCCGGCGCCACGCCCGAGGTGCGGGAGACCGCGGCCCGGTCCATCGCCGCGGCCGTGAAGGACGGCATCGGCGTGTCCGTGGACGTGGAGATCGTGGAGCCGGAAGTGCTGGAGCGCTCCGTGGGCAAGATCCGCCGGATCGTGGATCTGCGGCCCCGCTAGGTCCTCTCGCACACGGCCCCGCCTTGGCCGCGGGGTCGCGGTCCGGCCCCGGACGTATCGACGTACCTCGAAACGTCGGCCGCGAACCCATCCTCCGGCTCACGACCCCGAACCCCCGCCCCGCGGCCCCGCTGCGGCGCCTGCCGGCCGGGTACGGCCCCCGGATGCCGGAGTTGGCCCGCGTCGGCGCCGACGGGGCCCAGACCTACCGCGTGACCGTGGCCCACACCGTGCAGGCCAGGGAGATCCTCGGTCCGGACGCCTTCCTGGCCGTCGAGCACGCGGTGCTGTTCGAGAGCGATCCCGGCCGGGCCAGGGCCCTCGCCCGCGAGCACCTGCACGGCTACCTCAACACCCCTTACAACCTGGCCAAATTCCGCCGGCTCGGCTACACGGACGACGACTTCGCGGGCGGCGGCAGCGACCGGCTCGTGGACGACCTGGTGTTCTGGGGCGATCCGGACGCCGTCGCGCGCAAGCTGCGGGGCCACACCGAGGCGGGCGCCGACCATGTGGCCGTACAGGTGCTGGGGGTCGAGCCGGGCGACTCGGCGCTGCCGTACTGGCGACTGCTCGCCGACGCCCTGCTGCCCGCCGGTTTTGGCCCTAGTCGCCGAACCGGTCCCGCAGTTCCCGCTTGAGGATCTTTCCGCTGGCGTTGCGCGGCAGTTCGTCGACGAACAGCACCTGTTTGGGCGCCTTGAAGGGGGCGAGCTTCTCCTTCACGTGCGTGATGAGCTGATCCTCCGTCACCTCGCCGCGCGGGACGACGACCGCCGTGACGGCCTCGATCCACCGCTCGTCGGGCAGGCCGATCACGGCGGCCTCGGCGACGGACTCGTGGGTGTAGAGCGCGTCCTCGACCTGGCGGGACGCCACCAGGACACCACCGGAGTTGATGACGTCCTTCACCCGGTCGACGATCGTGAAGTAGCCGTCCGAGTCCCGCACTGCGAGATCACCGGAGTGGAACCAGCCGTCCCGGAAGGCCTCGGCGGTCTCCTCGGGCTTGTTCCAGTAGCCCTCGCACAACTGCGGTGAGCGGTAGACGATCTCACCCGGCGTGCCGTCGGGCACGTCCTCACCCTTGTCGTCGACGACACGTGCGTCCACGAACAGGACGGTCCGGCCGCAGGAGTCCAGCCGGCCCTCGTGCTCGTCGGGCCCGAGCACCGTCGCCAGGGGACCGATCTCGCTCTGCCCGAAGCAGTTGTAGAAGGCGAGGTCCGGCAGGCGTGCGCGCAGTCGCCGGAGCACCGGCACGGGCATGATCGACGCGCCGTAGTAGGCCTTGCGCAGACCGTCCAGGTCCCGGGCGGCGAAGTCCGGCCGGTTGGCCAGCGCGATCCACACCGTGGGCGGCGCGAACAGGCTGTCCACCCGGCCGGTTTCGATCAGGTCGAAGAGGCGGTCGCCGTCGGGCGCGTCCAGGATGATGTTGGTCGCGCCGACGGCGAGGTACGGCAGCAGGAACACGTGCATCTGCGCCGAGTGGTAGAGCGGCAGCGCGTGCACGGGCCGGTCGCCGGCGCTCAGGTCGAGGGCGGTGATCGCGCTCAGATACTCGTGCACCAGCGCCCGGTGGGTCATCATCGCCCCCTTGGGCAGGGCGGTGGTGCCGGAGGTGTACAGCAGCTGCACCAGGTCCTCGGTGCGCGGTTCGGGACCCTCGTACGACGGCGCCTGCGCCAGCCGGGCGAGGAAGGAGTCGTCGGCGTTCCGCAGGGGCAACGCCCGCACGCCGTCGGGGAGTCGCCCCGCGAGGGCCGGGTCGGCGAGCACCAGCGTGCTGCCCGACTGGGCGACGACGTACGCCAGGTCGTCGCCGGTCAGGTTCTGGTTGACCGGCACATGGACCAGGCCCGCACGGGCGCAGGCGAGGAAGGCGATGAGATAGGCGTCGGAGTTGTGGCCGTAGGCGCCCACCCGGTCGCCGGGTGCGAGCCCCTCGGCGAGGAGGAGGCCCGCCGCGCGGGAGACGGCGGCGTCGAGTTCCTCGTACGTCCAGGTACGTTCGCCGTACTCCAGCGCCACGCGTGCCGGGGTGCGACGGGCGCTGCGCCGCAGCACCCCGTCGACCGTGCTGCCGTGTCCCTGCGTCATGACAGCCGATCCTCGGCCCGCCGGACGCGCGGGTCAAGAACCCTCACACGGGCCGCGCCCGGCCTTCCCAGTCCTCACACCGGCCGCGCCCGGCCTTCCCAGTACGGATCCCGCAGCCGCCGCTTGTACAGCTTGCCGTTGGGGTCGCGGGGCATCTCGGTGATGAAGTCGACGCTCTTGGGCCGTTTGTACCCGGCGAGCCGCTCCGCGCAGTGATCGAGGAGGGCGGCGGCGAGGCCGGGGCCCGGCTCGTGCCCGGGTGCCGGTTCCACGACGGCTTTGACCTCCTCGCCCCAGTCGTCGTGCGGGATGCCGAAGGCGGCGGCGTCGGCGACGGCGGGGTGGGCGAGCAGCGCGGACTCGATCTCGGCCGGGTAGATGTTGACCCCGCCGGAGATGATCATGTCGATCTTGCGGTCGCGCAGGAACAGACAGCCGTCCTCGTCCAGGTAGCCGAGGTCGCCCACGGTGAAGAAGTCGCCGATGCGGTTCTTCCGCGTCTTGGCCTCGTCCTTGTGGTACGAGAACCCGCCGGTGCTCATCTTCATGTAGACGGTGCCCAGTTGCCCGGGCGGGAGCCGGTTGCCGTCGTCGTCGAAGATCGCGAGTTCGCTGATGGCCCAGGCCTTGCCGACCGTGCCGGGCTTCTTCAGCCACTCCTCGGCGGTGGCGAAGGCTCCGCCGCCCTCGCTGGCCGCGTAGTACTCCTCCACACAGTTGCCCCACCATTCGATCATGGCCCGCTTCACATGGTCCGGGCAGGGGGCGGCACCGTGGATGGCGTGCCGCATGGACGTCACGTCGTAGCGCGCCCGCACCTCGTCCGGGAGCGCCAGCAGGCGGTGGAACTGGGTCGGGACCATATGGGTGTGGGTGCACCTGTGGGTGTCGATGAGGCGGAGCATCTCCTCGGGAGTCCACTTGTCCATGAGCACCAGGCGGTGGCCGATGTGCAGGGACGCGCCGGCGAACTGGAGGACGGCCGTGTGGTACAGCGGCGAGCAGACCAGGTGGACGTTGCCGTCGAAGGGCCGGATGCCGAAGATGCCGAGGAAACCGCCCAGGTAGGACTCCTCGGGGGGCTTTCCGGGCAGGGGGCGGCGGATGCCGCGCGGGCGTCCGGTCGTACCTGAGGTGTAGTTCATGACCCAGCCGAGCGTGCGGTCGCGGGGGGCCGACTCGTGCTGTCCGTCGAGGAGTTCGGCGTACGGCCGGAAGCCCTCGACGTCGCCGACCGCGTACCGGTGGGTGGCGGGGAGCGCGGCCTCGTCGGCGGCCCGGCGCGCCGCGTCGGCGAACCTCTCGTGCGCGACGAGGACCTTGGCACCGGAGTCGGAGACGATCCAGGCGATCTCCGGGCCGACCAGGTGGTGGTTGACCGGGACCAGGTAGAAGCCGGCCTGGGTCGCGGCCAGGTACGCGGTGAGGAACTCGACGCCGTTCGGCAGGACGACGGCGAAGGCGTCGCCGCGCTCGAGGCCCGCCGCTCGCAGCCCGTGGACGAGCCGGTTGGCGGCGGCGTGCAGGCGTCCGGCGGTCCACTGCTCGCCGTCGGGGGCGATCAGGACCGTGCGGTCGGGGCCCTGGGCGGCCTGGGCCCAGAAGCCGGCGGGGGGTGTGCTCACGACTGGCCGCTCCTTCCGGCGATGCGGTTGATGCGGTCGACGGCCTGCTCGAAGCCGCGGGTGAGGTCGTCGAAGACGGCCTGGACGCTGCGTTCGCCGGTCATCCGGCCGACGATCTGGCCGACGGGCGTGCCGAGCAGCGGGTCGACCTCGTACTTCTGGATCCGGGACACCGCGTTGGCGACCAGCAGGCCCTGCAAGGGCATGGGCAGGGTGCCGGGCCCGGCCGGGTCGTCCCAGGCGTCGGTCCACTCGGTACGCAGCTGGCGCGCGGGTTTCCCGGTCAGGGCGCGGGAGCGGACGGTGTCCCCGGACCCGGCGGCGAGGAGTTTGCGGGTGAGCGCGGGCGAGTGCAGGTCGGCCTCTGTGGTGGTGAGCCACAGGGAGCCCAGCCACACGCCCTGGGCGCCGAGGGTCAGGGCGGCCGCCACCTGCTGTCCGCTGCCGATGCCCCCCGCGGCCAGCACGGGCAGCGGATGGACCGCCTCCACGACCTCGGGGGTCAGCACCATGGAGGCGATCTCCCCGGTGTGGCCGCCGGCCTCGTAGCCCTGGGCCACGACGATGTCGATCCCCGCCTCATGGTGCTTGCGGGCGTGCCGGGCGCTGCCCGCGAGCGCGGCGACCGGGACGTTCCGGTCGTGGGCGCGGGCCACGACGTCGGCGGGCGGGGAACCGAGGGCGTTGGCGAGCAGCCTGATCGGATAGTCGAAGGCGACGTCCAGCTGGGTGCGGGCGACCTGCTCCATCCACCCGGTGATGCGCCATCCGGACGCCTCGCCCTCCGCCAGCTCCGGCACCCCGTACGCGGCGAGCGTGTCGCGCACGAACTGCCGGTGCCCCTCGGGGATCATCGCCTCGACGTCCGCCTCGCTGACGCCTTCGACCTTCTTCGCGGGCATCACCACGTCCAGCCCGTAGGGCCGGCCCTCGGCGTGCGCCTCGATCCAGTCCAGGTCCCGCTTGAGCTCGTCGGGCGCGGTGTAGCGGACCGCGCCGAGCACTCCGAAGCCGCCGGCCCGGCTGATGGCCGCGGCGACGGCGGGGAACGGCGTGAAGCCGAAGACGGCGTGCTCGACGCCCAGTTTCCTGCTCAGCTCCGTCTGCATGGGCGCAGGATGCCGCAGTCCCCCGTATGACGGAAGGGTTATTCTGATGCTCCGTCAGATGGACTCGGCAGCGGCGCTGCTGACAAGCCGCACAGCCGACCCGAGGGTGTCCCTGGCGGGATGGCGGGAGGTCACCCCTCCAGCACCGCCATCGCCGCGTTGTGCCCGGGCACCCCGCTCACGCCTCCCCCGCGCACCGCGCCGGCGCCGCACAGCAGGACGCCTGGGTGCCGGGTCTCCACGCCCCAGCGCCCGGTGTCCTCCTGGGCGTACGGCCAGGACAGGGCGCGGTGGAAGATGTTGCCGCCGGGCAGGCGCAGGTCGCGTTCGAGGTCCAGCGGGGTCTTGGCCTCGATGCAGGGGCGGCCGTCGGCGTCCGTGGCCAGGCAGTCGGTGAGGGGTTCGGCGAGGTGCGCGTCGAGCTGGGCGAGGGTGGATTTCAGCATGTCCTCGCGTACCGCGTCGTTGTCCCGGGCGAAGAGCCGGGCGGGGGTGTGCAGACCGAACAGGGTCAGCGTCTGGTAGCCGCGCTCGGCGAGGTCGGGGCCGAGGATGGTGGGGTCGGTCAGGGAGTGGCAGTAGATCTCCGAGGGCGGCGCGCCGGGAAGCTCGCCGGCGGCGGCCTGGGCGTGGGCGGTGGCCAGTTGCTGGTAGCCCTCGGCGATGTGGAAGGTGCCGGCGAAAGCCTCGCGCGGGTCGACGGAGGGGTCGCGGAGCCTGGGAAGCCGCGTGAGCAGCATGTTGACCTTGAGCTGGGCGCCTTCGGCGGGCTCGGGGGCCGCGTCCCCGGTCAGGGCGGCCAGTTCCTGCGGGGAGGCGTTCACCAGGACGTGCCGGGCGGCGGCCACGCCCTCGCCGTCGGCCGTGCGGTAGGCGACCTCGGCGGTGCGCCCGTCGGTGTCGATGCGGACCGCCTCGTGTCCGGTCGCGATGACCGCGCCCGCCGTGCGCGCGGCGGTGGCCAGCGCGTCGGTGAGGGCGCCCATGCCGCCGACGGGCACGTCCCAGGCGCCGGTGCCGCCGCCGATGACGTGGTAGAGGAAGCAGCGGTTCTGGGCGAGGGAGGCGTCATGGGCGTCGGCGAAGGTGCCGATCAGCGCGTCGGTGAGGACCACGCCCCGGACCAGGTCGTCGGTGAAGTTCTCCTCGATGGCGACGCCGATGGGCTCCTCGAACAGGGTCCGCCAGGCGGTGTCGTCGTCGATGCGGCGGCGCAGCTCGTCACGGGTGGGCAGCGGTTCGGTGAGGGTCGGGAAGACCCGCTGGGCGACCTCGTGGGTCATGCCGTAGAAGCGCTGCCAGGCCTCGTACTCGCGCTCGGCGCCGGTCAGCCGGGCGAAGGCCTCCCGGGTGCGCCGCTCCCCGCCGCCGACGAGCAGTCCGGTGGGCCGTCCGCCGCGCTCCACGGGGGTGTACGAGGAGATGGTGCGGCCGCGGACGGCGAACTCGAGACCGAGGTCGCGCACGATTTTCTGCGGCAGCAGGCTGACCAGATAGGAGTAGCGCGACAGGCGGGCGTCCACCCCGGGGAACGGGCGGGTGGAGACGGCGGCGCCGCCGGTGTGGTCCAGCCGTTCCAGCACCAGGACGGAGCGGCCGGCCCGGGCCAGGTAGGCGGCGGCGACCAGGCCGTTGTGGCCGCCGCCGACGATGACGGCGTCGTAGGTGCGGGTTCCCTCGTGTGCAGGCATGGTTCTTGGTAGCACGGGATGATCCAGGTCGGCGAGAGAGCGTCCGAGCGGTCTTCGTCACCGCCCCGGCGCCGGGGATCGGTCCGCGCCACGACCGGACCGGCCCCGGCGCGCCGGTCATGGTTCGTCGTCGCCGGCTTCGGGCCCCGGCTGCGGTGGCCCGTAGGGCTCGGTGCTCGGATGGGCGTACGGGCCCGACGCACCCCGGCGGCCGGTGAGACGCGCCGCCGCGTCCTCGCTGACCAGGGCGTACAGCCCCCGCGCCGGATCCACGGCCACGAGGCCGTACCGCGAGGACGACGTCGACCGTCGGCACCCGCCCATCAGGTGACATACCGATGGCACGTGTCAAAGGCAGCACGGTCGACGGTGCGAAGCCGACGGTGTCACCGGCCTCCGGACACCCGCCGGCGGCTCAGGACGGCGACTCTTCGGTACAGCTCCACGGCCTCGGCGCCGCGGCCGAGCTGTTCCAGGCAGTGGGCCTCGTCGTTGCGGCTGGCGAGGGTGTCCGGATGGTCGGGGCCGAGGACGCGTTCGCGGGCGGCGGCGACCCGCCGGTACTCGCCGAGCGCGTCGGCCCAGCGGCCCAGCCAGCCCAGGGCGACGGCGACCTCGCGGCGGCTGACCAGGGTGTCCGGGTGGTCGGGGCCGAGGACGCGCTCGCGCTGCGCGCACACGTCGCGAGCCTCGGCGAGGGCCTCCTCCCAGCGGCCGAGGCGGCCGAGGTTGACGCCGATGCCGTGTCGGGCGCGCAGGGTGTCGGGGTGGGCGGCGCCCTGGACACGGGTGCGGTCCTCGACCAGGTCGCGGTAGAGACGGAGGGCGTCCGCGCTGCGGCCGAGGCGGCCGAGGCTGATGCCGGCCTCGTAGCGGGCGGCGAGCGTGTCCGGGTGGTGCGGGCCGAGGGTCCGGGCGCGTGCCTCGGCGACCTCGCGGTAGGTGTGCAGCGCCTCGTCCCAGCGGCCCAACTGGCCGAGGGCATAGGCGACTTCGTAGCGGGTGACCAGGGTTTCGGGATGGTCGGGGCCGATCACCCGGGCCCGGGCGGCGGCCACGTCGAGGGCCATGCGGTACGAGTCCTCGAGACGGCCGAGCCGGCTGAGGTTGAAGGCGAGGTTGTGGCGGCAGCGCAGGGTGTCGGGGTGGTCGGGACCCATGACGCGCATCCGGACGGCCAGCACCGCCGTGTAGCCCTGATGGGCCTCGAAATGACGGCCCAACTGGCCCAGTAGGTAGGCGGTTTCCTGGCGGGCGGCCAGTGTGTCGGGGTGGTCGGGGCCGAGGACGCGCTCCCTGGCCTCGGTGACGCCGGTGTAGGCGCGCAGCGCCGCGGCGGGCCGGCCGGTGCGGCTGAGGGCGAAGGCGGCCTCGTAGCGGCTGGTGAGGGTGTCGGGGTGGTCGGGGCCGAGGAGTGCCGCCCGTTCGGCGGCGACGGCCAGGTGGACCTCGCGCGCCTCCGCCCAACGGCCGCGCCGGGCGAGGCGGAGGCCCTCGTCGTGGCGCGCGGTGAGGGCGGCGACGGCGTCCGGGGACGGCGGGGACAGGACCGCCACCTCCGCACCGGTGGCGGTGGGAGCCGGACTGCGCACGGTCCAGGCGCCCGTCAGGGCCGCGCCCGGGTCTGCCGGGACCGTGCGCAGTCCGGCTCCGAGCGCCTTGTGACCGGTGGTCATGTCCCTGGTCCACGACGGCAGGCGTGTCCCGCCCGGAGCCGCCTCGTCGGCCCGCGGCCATGCCGTCACGACCGTCGGCACGTACGAGTGCGCCGTGCGGCCCGCGGCCAGACGGCGCCCCACCTCACGGGCGTCGTACGGCCGTTCCTCGGGGCGCTTGGCCAGCAGGTCGAGGACGATTCGCTCGAAGGGTGCGGGCAGTTCGGGGCGGTGGACGCGCGGCGGGCGGGGCGGGGTGTCGCGGTGGCCGATGAGGATGGCCCAGGCGTCGTCCAGGTCGAACGGCGGTGCCCCGGTGGCGATCTCGTACAGGACGCAGCCCAGCGAGTACAGGTCGCTGCGCTGGTCGACCTCGCTGCTGCCGATCTGCTCCGGGGACATGTAGTGCGGGGTGCCCATCGCGATACCGGTGCCGGTCAGCCGGGCGGTGAAGCCGATGTCGTGCCCGAGGCGTGCGATGCCGAAGTCGCAGATCTTCACCGTGCCGTCGGTCAGCCGCACGATGTTGGCAGGTTTCAGGTCGCGGTGGACTATGCCCTGCCGGTGGGTGTAGGCGAGGGCGGCGGCGACCTGTTCCGCGATGTCGACCACGTCGTCCACGGGCAGTGGATGCCCCTTGTTGTCCTCCAGGAGCCGGCTCAGGTCCCGTCCTTCGAGCAACTCCATGACGAGGTAGAGGACACCGTCGTACTCGCCGAAGTCGTGGACGACGGTCACTCCGCGGTGGGAGAGCGCCGCGGCCACTCTCGCCTCCCGGCGGAACCGTTCCCGTACCACCCGGGTGAGGGACGGGTCGTGCTGCGGACCGAGCGGCTTGAGGCACTTCACCGCGACCTGCCGGCCGAGGGACTCGTCACGGGCCCGCCACACCTCGCCCATGCCGCCCCGCCCGATCAGATCGAGCAGCCGGTACCGGCCCTGAATCAGCCTGTTCTCCCCCATCGCGCGCCGTCGCCCCCGTCGCCGTCCGCCCCGCCCCTGGGAACAACGCCACGGTCCCCCGGCCGCGCGGACACGGCCCGATCCGTGACACACCCCCCTGCTCGTCCAGTATGGCGGGCTATCGCCCCACTTTGTACGGTGCCGGTCGGGCGCCCGGACCGAGCCTCGCCATGGCGCGCAGGATGTGTTTGGGCGGCAGCTGCCAGCGCAGACGTGCGGGTATGCACCGCAGCAGGGCGCCCGTGGCCCGGAGCCTGCGGGCGACGGCGGCGGGTGCGGGGGCCGGTCTGCCGTACAGCTCGTGGGCGTACGGGGGCAGGGAGGCGTACGCCAGCTGCGCCACACGCCGCCACAGCACCTCGCGCGCCGGAACCAGGAGGAGGTGCGTCGGCGGGCGGAGGAGGAAGTCGTCCACCTCGCGTGCCTCGCGTCCCGCGGCCAGCTCCGGCCGCACCTTGGCGAAGTAGGCGGCCATCTCGGTCCGGTCGGCCGGTACGGCGTCGGGGTCGAGGCCCACCAGACCGGCGCTGACGCGGTGTTCGGCGATGTACCGGTCGGCCTGGGCGTCGGTGAGCGGGAAGCCGGAGCGGCGCAGGACGTGCAGGTAGGAGTCGATCTCCGCGCAGTGCACCCAGAGCAGCAACTCGGGCTCGTCGACGCCGTACCGCTCACCGGTGGCCGGGTCCGTCGCGGCGAGCCTGCGGTGGATCTTCCGTACGCGGGCGCCCGCCCGCTCGGCGGCCTCGGTGGTGCCGTATGTCGTCGTGCCCACGAAGTCGGCGGTGCGCATCAGCCGGCCCCAGGCGTCGCGGCGGAAGTCGGAGTTCTGCATGACCCCGCGGACCGCGCGCGGGTGCAGGGCCTGGAGGTAGAGCGCGCGAACGCCGGCGACCCACATCATGGGGTCGCCGTGCATCTGCCAGGTCACCGAGGAGGGGCCGAACAGCCCCGGATCGGCATCCGTCATGGGGTCACCTCCGCCCTGCGACCACGATGCCACGGCCCCGGAGCGGAGCGGTACCGCGGGACAGCACGCCCGCAGAAGGGCCCGGCTCCGTTCGTGCCACGGCGCATGGGGGTCAGCGCCGTACCCGGGGCATCCCCAGCCCGATCCACGAGATGATCTCGCGCTGGATCTCGTTGTTGCCGCCGCCGAAGGTGAAGATCACCGCCGAGCGGTAGCCGCGTTCCAACTCGCCGTGGAGCACCGCTCCCGCCGAGCCCTCCTTCAGCGGGCCCGCGGCCCCGACGAGCTCCATGAGCCAGGCGTAGGCGTCCCGGCGCGCCTCGGAGCCGTAGACCTTGACGGCGGAGGCGTCCTGCGGGGTGAGCGTGCCTTCCTGTACGGCCGTCACCATCTGCCAGTTGAGGAGCTTCATCGCCTCCAGCCGGGTGTGGGTCCTGGCGAGCAGGCGGCGCACCCAGGGCAGGTCGACCACCCGGCGGCCGTCGGACAGCTTGGTCTCCATCGCCCAGCGCTGCACGTCGTGCAGGGCCCGGATGGCCATGGTCCCGTGGGCGGCGAGCGTGACGCGCTCGTGGTTGAGCTGGTTGGTGATCAGCCGCCACCCCTGGTTCTCCTCGCCGACCCTGCGGGAGACGGGGACGCGGATGTCCTCGTAGTAGCTGGCCGTGGTGTCGTGCGAGGCGAGCGTGTTGATGACGGTGCAGGAGTAGCCCGGGTCTGAGGTCGGGACCAGGAGCATGGTGATGCCCTTGTGCGGCGGTGCCTCGGGGTCGGTGCGCACGGCGAGCCAGACCCAGTCCGCGGTGTCGCCGTTGGTGGTCCAGATCTTCTGCCCGTTGACGACGTACTCGTCACCGTCCCGTACGGCACGCGTCTTCAGGGACGCGAGATCCGTGCCCGCCTCGGGCTCGCTGTAGCCGATCGCGAAGTCGATCTCGCCGGAGAGGATGCGGGGCAGGAAGTACGCCTTCTGCTCCTCGGTGCCGTACCGCATGAGCGTCGGGCCGACCGTGTTCAGCGCCATCAGGGGCAGCGGTACGCCGGCCTGCGCGGCCTCGTCGAAGAAGATGAACTGCTCCATCGCCGTCATCCCGCGCCCGCCGTACTCCTTGGGCCAGCCCACCCCGAGCCGGCCGTCCGCGCCGAGCCGCCGGATGATCTCGCGGTAGAAGCGCTTCTGGGCGGCCGGGTCGGTATACCGCGCGTAGGCGCCCGCGGGCACCAGCTCGGCGAAGTAGGCGCGCAGTTCGCTGCGCAGTCGCTGCTGTTCGGGCGTGTGATCGAGGTGCACGGCGCCTCCAGGGTCCCCAAGGGCGGTCCTGACGGCGCACACCGTAGAACGTGTTTCAGAAATAGGGAATGGCGTGCCGGAGGTCGGTTCAGCTCAGCGTCGCCATGAAGTCCGTGCACGCCTCCGCACAGGCCCGGCAGCCCCCGGCGGCCGATTCGGCGCCGGGTTGGCCGTCGAAGGCGTGCGCGCAGTCGAGGCAGACCGAGCGGCACCACTCCAGCTGGATTCTGATCCCTTCCTCGTCCTGACGGTTCTGCTCGGACAGCATCCGGCAGGTGGCGTCGCACACCTCGGCACACATGATGCCCAGCCGGCGTACGCGTTCCTGACGCTCGGTGCCGTCCGGGTCCAGGAGGCTCGCCCGCACCGCGCACGCCCGGGCGCACTCCGTGCAGGCCTGGGCGCACGTGAACCGGTCCTCCAGGAACCTGTAGAGCTGCTGCGGTGAAGTCGACGGAGTCACACCGGGCGGGTAGCCGGGCCGGGGCACCGCAAACCCGCACACCGGGCGACGCCGCCGGCTCGCGCGCCGGGCAGGTCACGCCGGCTGACGGGGCGCCGTCCGTGCACCTCCAGTCACCCAAGGTGTCCGGTTCATCCCTATCTGGATGGGTATTCCTGTGGTATGAGTACCGCACAGATGCAGCTGGCCGCGGCAAGCGGTCTGATGAGCCTCGTGCTCTTCTTGGTGGCCGTGGCCGTACTGGCGCTGCTCGCCGGCGGCTTCTGGATGAACTCCCGGGTCAAGTACCGCGAGCCCCCTCGCCCGCGCCCCGAGGAACAGCCGCACCAGCCATCGGACGGTGCGGCGCGCGAGGTCCCGGGGAACAGGGAACCCGACGAGATTCCGTACGTCCCCAAGGGCGGCCGCGCACTCACCCCGTACGAGCTCACCAACATGCAGACCAGGCCGAGCGCCTCCAAGGAGCGCCCGCGCTGGAGCAAGGGGTCGAGCGGCTCGTTCGGCGGCGGCGGGCTGGGCGCCCACTGAATCCGGACCGGACACCGAACGCCACCACCCCCGACGACCCTGCGACCTCTGCGGCACCGACGGCACCGAAGACCTCGGCATCCGACGGATGACCGACTGCTGCGCCGACCCGCGTCGGCCGCCGTACGCCTCTAGGAGACCTCCCTGGCGGCGTCGAGGCGGCCGACGCGGGCCACGTTCCGCAGGTCCTCCGGGTCCTGGCTCGGCTCGGCCGTGAACCAGGCGTCGAGGATCTCCGCCAGGACCGGTGCCGAAGTGAGCCGCAGGCTGAGAGCCAGCACGTTGGCGTCGTTCCAGCGGCGCGCGCCCTCGGCCGTGCCGGCGTCCGTGCACAGAGCCGCGCGGATCCCCGGCACCTTGTTCGCGGCGATGGAGGCTCCGGTGCCGGTCCAGCAGCACACGACCGCCTGATCGGCCGCGCCCTCGGCGACGTCCCGGGCGGCCGCCTCCGAGCAGACCGCCCACTGCGGGTCCGTACCGGGCCGCAGCGCGCCATGCGCACGCACCACGTGGCCGCGCCGACGCAGCTCCTCGACGAGGAGACGGGCCACGGGTTCGTCCATGTCGGAGGAGACGGAGATCCGCATGGTCAGGAGCCTATCCGGTCCGGCATCGGGCACGAAGCGACCCCGCAGGCGTGGCAGTCACGCCTGCGGGGTCGCCTGGCGGAGCGGTTCGCTGGATCAGGGATGGTCGGGCTGCTGCGCCGGCGGCACTCCGCCGCCCTCTCCGCCGCCCTTCTTGCCCTTGTCCGGGCCGTGCGGGCGGGCGCGCTCACCACGTCCGGCCGCCTGGCGGGCCTTGAGTTCACCGCTGTCCTGCGGGGTGGCGCCTCCCTTGTCACTGCGCCGCTGTTCGGGCTGCTGGGGATTGGACATGCGCCGGGCTCCCTTCGGGTGGTGCTCGTTCCGTGCGGGGTCCGGGTGCCCCGGCGCTCTCGAGTGACGCACACCGTCGGCGCATGCGCCGACGGATCCGGGGACACGGCGGGTCAGCGTCCTGTGCAGGTGTTCCAGGGTGTCCAGGAGCACCGAGCGGTGGTACCAGCTCAGCCAGGCCGCCGTGTCGGCGGCCAGCAGGTCGAAGGCCTCGGCCTGCGCGAGGGTCGGCCCGTGTCCGGCGTCCGGCCAGTGCAGGGTGATCACGCCGAGGCAGGATCCGCCCGGGGAGATCACCGGGAGGCTCTGGACCGCGCGGACGCCCGTCCCCAGCAGGGCGCGTCTGGCGTCGTCGGACAGCAGCGGGTCCTCGGCCACGTCGGTCACGCCCACGTGCCGCCCCGTGCTCCGGGCGGCCGCCTCGGCCGTGCCCTGGTCCCGGCCGCGTACCAAGTGGTCGAGGAGCCTGTCGTCACAGCCGTGGTGGGACTCCAGCGCCAGGGCGTTCACCGCGGGGTCGACGAGCCGCAGATACCCGGCGGCGGCCCGTCCGATGGCCAGGGCCTCGCGCAGTGCGGCGTCGATCATCTGCCGCCGGCAGCGCGGGTCGCGGCCGCCGCGGGCCAGGATGCGCAGCGGCGGCACCGGCAGGGGACGGCGGCCGGGGAACCAGACCGCGCCGTCGGGGGGCCGGGCCGCCACCACGGCGGACACCAGGACGCGCAGCGGCACGTTGAACCGCTGGGAGGCCTCGCGCAGCACGCCGAAGGCGCTCCCGGAGTCGGGCAGGCCGTAGCGGGCCATCAGCATGCCCTGTGCCATGCCGATCACCGGTGCGGTGCGCATGCGGGCACGCAGGGCGTGGACCTCCTTGTGCAGGTCCTCGTACGACGGCCGCAGGGGGTCCGCGATCTGTGAGCGCCAGGCGGGCGGGTCCTCGACCCGGGACCCGTCGCGCGCCATTTCCCCGAGCGCCTCGTCGAGGGTGGCGAAGAGCCGTACGCCCTCGAGGCGGGCCAGGTGCACCGCCTCGCGCACGCCGGGGCGGGCCCGGACGATGATCAGGTCCGGGCCTGCGGTGCGGGACCGGGCGGTCTCGCTGAGCGTGCGCAGCATGGCGGCGCCGCCCACTTGCACGTGGCCCATGTCGAGGACGGGGCGCAGTCCGGCGCGGTCGGCCTTCTCCAGGTGGCCGCGCAGCTCGTCCGTCCATGCCTCGGCCCCCTGGGGGTCCAGACTGCCCGACATGCGCAACAGCACGGCGCCTTGGGCGGGCAGACCCTCGACGACGGACGACTCGATGACGAGGGGGTCCGGTGCGGCCGGGCGGCCGGAAGAGAATTCCATGGCATCACCACAACAGACGTCACAAAGAACTCGTTCGGCCTCTTCCTGACCTTTGACCCACCTTGCACGCTCGGTGGTCGGCCAACAACCGGACGGGCCCGCGGCCCCCGGCGGGGTCCGGGTCCGTGGAGTCATCCGGCACAGCGCCGTGCGGCGACGTTCCGCGGGCCCTCTCCCGTACGGCCCGCCGGTGTTCCGGCTGAGGGGCACCGGGTCGGCTCAGTCGGCGGTCCCTGCCGGAGCGGGTCGCGATGGTGGGCGCTCAGGACGACGGTCGGCGGCGGACCGGAGTACGGCCGTCCGGGCGTCGTGGCTCACTGTGGCCGTGCGGGCGGCCGGCGGTCGAGCAGGCGGGCCGCGTGTTCGACGTGCGGGGGCAGGATGTGGCGCTGGGCTACGGCCGCCGGCAGGCGTGCGAGCGTCTCCTTCAGGGCGCGGCGGGCGCCGGGTCGATCCGCGACGGCGGCCAGTGCCAGGTCGGCGCCGGCGCGCAGCGCGACGGGCCAGGGACGGCGCAGGCAGGCGGTCAGCACATGGTTGCGCCGGACGAGGGAGGAGCGGCCGGTGCGTCCCTGTGTCTCGGGCTGGTGGCGGGCGCTGAGGGCGGGTTCGTAGGCGATGCCCCAGCCGTCGGCGGCGAGGTCGTAGGCGAGCAGGGTCTCCTCTCCGCCGAAGAAGAGCAGCGGGTGGTAGCCGCCGACGCTCAAGAAGGCCTCCCGGCGCACCACGCTGGCGCAGGCCAGGAAGCCGAGCACCGGGCGGCCGGGCAGGTCCGGCTCGCGGGGCAGGGGCGAGGCGGCGAGGACGGCGTTCAGGGGATCGTCGCTGCCGTCCTCCCCGACGAGGGTGCGGGCGGCCAGCAGGCCGAGTCGTGGATACCGGTCGAGCAGGTCGGCCGCGTGACGCAGGGATCCGGGGGTCCACCAGGAGTCGTCGTCGCTGAAGGCGACGTACGGGGTACGGGCCTGCCGGACGGCGAGGTTGCGGCCGAGTGCGCCGGTGTTGGTGGCGGGGCGCAGCAGCCGGGTGACCGCCGGGTGGTCCTGGACCGCCCTGCGCGTCGTGTCGGTGCGGGAGTTGTCGACCACGATGACGGGCGGTTCCTCGGGCAGCGCGGCGAGGGCGTCGAGGGTGCGCAGCAGGCTCGCGCACCGGTCGCGCGTGATGACGGCGACCGTGACCCGGGGGTCGGGTCCGGTGGTGGGGCTGCGGGTGGTGCCGGGGGCCTGTTCAGTGGACACGCGCCACCTCCGCTCGGGTGTGCGCGGGACGGGTGCGGAGCTGCCGGAGCTGCGTCAGGCAGGCGGCGGCGACCTCTCCGGTGCCGATGCGCAGCAGCCGGGTGTCAGGGGTGCGGCCGTGCGGGTCGCCGGGCGGTCCCGGCTTCCACAGGGCCACATGGTGGGGCGTGGGCGGCGGGCCCCACAGGCGCGGGGAGACCGGTCCGAACAGGGTGACCGAGCGGGTGCCGTGGGCCACCGCGAGGTGGGCGAGGCCGGTGTCCCCGCTGAGCACCAGGGACGCCTCCGCCACCAGGGCCGAGAGCTCCCCGTACGGCAGACCGCCGGTCAGCACGTCGGACGCGGGCTGGCCGGCGCGCTCGGCCACCGACCGCACCAGGGCGTCCTCCCCCGGCCCGCCGGTGAGCACCACGCGGTGTCCGGCCGCGCGCAGGCACCGTACGACGGCGGCGAACCGCTCCCCCGGCCAGCGGCGCGAGCCCGACGCCGCGCCCGGGTGCACCACCACCGCGCCCGGTGCCGGGGAGGGCAGGGCGGGGTGCGGCAGGCGGAGGTCGAGGGGGTCGGCCTGGATGCCGTAGGCGTGCAGGAAGGCGCACCAGCGGTCCCGTTCGTGGGCGTGGGCCCGCCAGGGCGGGGCGTCCGGGAGGGCGTGGGCGAGCAGGCGGCGCGGGTGCAGGGCGGCCAGGGCGTCGCGGCTCTCGGGGCCGTTGCCGTGCAGGTCGACGGCGACGTCGGGTGGTGGGCCGGGCCAGTGCGCGAGGGACGGCACCGCCCGGCCGGGGGCCTCGGCCGGGAAGACGGCGTCGATCGCCCCGGTGCACAGGCCGGCCTCGGCGAGTCCCTGCGGCATGGCGAGGACCACCTGGTGGCCGGGGAAGGCGCGGCGGATGCCGCGCAGCGCGGGCACACCGGTCAGCAGGTCGCCGAGGCCCAGCGCGCGCAGCACCAGCACGCGCGGGGGATGCGGGGTGCGGGTCACCGGGTGCGCCCTCCGGTGGGTGCGGGTGCCAGGGCGGCGCGGCGGGCCAGGCCCGTGGTGGAGCGGCCGTCCAGGTAGGGCAGCAGGAGGACCTGGCCGCCCCAGCTCTCCACCAGCGGCTGTTCGGGCAACCGGGTGCGGGCGTAGTCGCCGCCCTTGGCCCAGATGTGCGGGCGCAGTTCGCCGAGGATGTGTTCGGGGGTGTCCTCGTCGAAGACGGCGACCGCGTCGACGCACTCCAGGGCCCGCAGCACGCGCACCCGGTCGGTGGCCGGGACGAGGGGGCGGCCGTCGCCCTTGCGCCTGCGCACCGAGTCGTCGGAGTTGACGCAGACGATCAGGCAGTCGCCGGCCCGGCGGGCGGCCTGCAGGAGGGCCACGTGACCGGCGTGCAGCAGGTCGAAGCAGCCGCCCGCGGCGACGACGGTGCCGCCCGCGGCCCGTACCCGGGCGGCCGTGCGCCGGGCGTCGGCCGTGGTGTCCCCGTCGGCGGCGGACGGGTCCGTCGGCGTGTCCTGCGGCTCCGGGGCGGTGACGGCGCGGGCGCCGCCCTCGGCGACGTACTGGGTGGCGGCGTGGACGGCGGCCTGGACGGCGGCCTCCGTGAACGCGCCGTCGGCGAGCAGCCCGGCGGCGGCCGCGGCGAACCGGTCCCCGGCGCCGCAGGGGTCGCCCGTCGCGGCGGCCGGGGTCGGCACCAGCAGGGGTGTCTCGCCGTATGAGAGCAGCGCGCCGCGCTCGCCGAGGGTCACTGTGACGGCGTGCGCCTGCCATGCCCCGACGAGGGCCCGGGCGTCCCGGGCGGCCGTCCGCAGCCCGCCCTCGTCGCCGGGCTCGGCGTCCTCGCCCGCCTGCTGGGCCAGGACGCGGGCCTCCTGTGCCGAGGGCGTGGCAAGCCGGACACCGGGCACCGGGGGCCCGCCCCGCAGGTGCGGGTCCCACACCACGGGTGCGTGCGCGGCCGCCCCGGCCAGCGCCTGTCTGAGGACGTCGGCGGTGCCCCGGCCGTAGTCGGCGACCAGCACGGCGTCCGCCCCGGCGACCGCGGCCACGGCTTCCTCGGTGCTCTCGCGGGCGCGTCCCTCGCCGTCGTCGAGCCGCAGCAGCGGCCGGTCCCCCGCGAGCACCCGGGTCTTGCTGCTCAGGTCCCCGTCCAACGGCACCTCGACCAGGCCGACGCGGCCGGTCAGCAGCTCGCGCAGGGTGGTGCTGGCCTCGTCGTCGCCCAGAGCCGTGACGAGGGTGACCGGGCGGCCGTCGGCGGCGGCCAGGCAGGCGGCGAGGGCCGCGCCGCCCGGGCGGGAGCTACGCCGGGTGCCGTGCACCACCGGCACCGGCGCGTCGGGGGCCAGCCGGTCGGCCCGGCCGCACAGGTCGTGGTCGAGCAGG
Source organism: Streptomyces sp. NPDC007905 (assembly GCF_042959345.1). Lineage (NCBI taxonomy): Bacteria > Bacillati > Actinomycetota > Actinomycetes > Kitasatosporales > Streptomycetaceae > Streptomyces > Streptomyces sp. NPDC007905. Next base: position 82,347 of record NZ_JBIBKS010000007.1, read on the forward strand.
GCGTCGCCGACGACGAGCAGGGGGGTGTGGGAGGTGTTCATGCGTCACCTTCGCTGCGGGCGCCCGGGGTACCGACCGAGGGCCGGCCCGCGGCCCGGGCCCGGCCGACCAGCCGGCCCACCACGCCGCTGCGGCCGTCCGCGCGGCCGTGCACGCCACGCCGGGCGTCCTCGGCTCGCCGGGCGTCCTCGCCGCGCTCGACCGCCTCGTCGAAGGACTCGCAGAGCATGTGCACGGCCACCAGGTGGAGCTCCTGGACGGTGGCCGCCACCGGGGCGTCCACGCACAGCGCCTCGTCGGCGGCGAGGTGCAGGGGGTTCGGGGCCCGGCCGGTCAGCGCCCACACCGTCATGCCGAGGTGGTGGGCGCGGTCGGCGGCGGCCAGCAGGTTGGCGCTCGCGCCGCTGGTGGACAGCAGCATCAGGACGTCACCGGGGCGGCCGTGCGCGGCGGTCTGGCGGGCGAACACCTCCTGGACGCCGTAGTCGTTGGCGATCGCGGTGGTGGAGGAGGTGTCGGCGTGCAGGGCGAGCGCGGAGAACGGCGCCCGGTCGTCCCGGTAACGGCCCACGAGCTCGGCGGTGAGGTGCTGCGCCTGTGCGGCGCTGCCGCCGTTGCCCGCGACGAGCAGCCGGGCGCCGGAGCCCAGCCGACGGGCGAGTTCTGTGCCCCAGCGCTCGATGAGGGGGCCGCAGTCGCGGAACGTCTCCAGGGCCTTCATCAGGTCGTCGCAGTGCGCGGTGTCGGTGACGGTCTTCATCGGACGACTCCCGAGAGCGAGGGGATCGAGGAGACGGCGCCGTACGCCCCGGCCACGCCGTCGGCCACGCGGTCCCAGGTGTAGTGGGCCAGTACTCGTTCGCGGCCCGCGGCCCCGTACCGGGCGAGCCGGTCCGGGTCGTCGAGCAGCGCGCGGATGACGCCGCTGAGGTCGTGGTGGTCGTCGTCGGCCGGAACGTGCACGCCCGTGCTGCCGTCCACGACGGTGTCGAGCTGGCCGCCGACCGCGGTGGCGACGACCGGGGTGGCGCAGGCCATGGCCTCCAGCGGGACGATGCCGAAGGGTTCGTAGCGGGGCAGGGACAGGACGAGGTCGGCGCTGGACATCAGCCGGGGCATCCGGGTCCGGCTGACCCCGCCGAGCAGGGTCACGCGGTCGGTGACGCCGTACTCGCCGGCGATGCCGTAGAGGCGTCCGGCCTCCGGTTCGGCGCCGAGCAGGTCGGCCTCGGGGCCGCCGGCGATGAGGAGTTCGGCGTCGGGCACGCCGGCGAGGGCGCGGATCGCGCGGTCGAAGCCCTTGCGGGGCACGAGCCGGCCGACGGCCAGTAGCCGCCGACGGGCGCCGGGTGCGGTCCGCGGGCGGCCTACCGGGCTGAACTGGTCGAGGTCGACACCGCACGGGACGACCGCGATGCGGTCCTCCGGCAGGCCCATGGCACGCAGCTCGGCCACCTCGTCGGAGCAGGTGGCGATGATCCGGGCGCACTCGTGGCCGACGGCCTCCTCGATCGCGATGCGCTCGGGCGGGCTGGTGTCGTCGGCGCCCTGGTAGCGCTTCTTGACGGTGCCCAGGGCGTGGTAGGTCTGCACGACGGGGATGCCGAGGCCCCGGGTGCCGGTCAGGGCCGCGAGCCCGGACATCCAGAAGTGGGCGTGCACCACGTCGGGCGGGTCCGCGGACCACTGGCGGGCCAGGAAGGTCCCGAACTCGGCCATGTGGGGCAGGAGTTCGTCCTTGGGGACGGGGGCGGCCGGCCCTGCGGGCACGTGCACCACCTGGACACCGTCGATGAGGGTCACCCGGTCCGGCAGGCCCATGGAGTCCCGCCGGGTGTACACCGTGACCCGGTATCCCTTTCTGGCCAGCTGGCGGGCGACCTGTGCCACATAGACGTTCTGGCCGCCGGCGTCCGGGCCGCCGAGCGCGGCCAGGGGGCTGGCGTGCTCGGAGACCATGGCGACGCGACCGGCCGGGGGCAGTATGCGGCTCATCGGGTGACCTCCTTGATCAGGCGCTCCCAGTCGTCCAGGAAGCGCCGTTCGCCGTAGCGGGCCTGTGCCGCGGCTCGGGCCGCCTCTCCCGTCCGGCGCGCGTGCTCCGGTTCGGCGAGGAACGTCCGCACGGCGTCCTCCAGGACGTCGAGGCGGTTGGAGACCACCCCGGCGCCCTCGGGTACCGCCTGCCGGACCTCGGTGGTGTCCAGGGCGACCACCGGCATGCCAAGGAACATGGCCTCCAGCAGGGACAGGCCCAGGGAGGTCCAGCGCACGGGGTGCAGGTAGAGCCGGCAGCGGGCCAGCTCCCGGTGGAGTTCGTGCTGGGGCAGGTCCCGGGTGCGGCAGCACTCGGGGGGCAGGTCCAGGTGGTCGGCGAGGCCTTCGGTGCGCATCCCGAAGACGTCCAGGGGCACCGAGCGGGCGAAGCGGGGCAGCAGGTCGGTTCCGGTGGTACGGCCCCTGCGCACGGGCTCGTTGACCACGACGGCGGCCCGCCGCTCGGTGCCGGTCCACAGCGGGCCGGGGTCGATGATTCCGTGCTCGACGACCTCGGTCGGGGCCTTGCCGTTGTCCCACATCAGCCGGTTGAAGTGGGTGACGTGCACGAGGGGGATCCCCGTCTGCCCGGACAGGGGGTGAAGCTGGTGCTCCGGGGACTCGTCGGGGCTGTTGTGCTCCACGTACACGGCGGGCACGTCCACGCCGGGCCGGCGGCCGGTCCAGCGCAGGGCCAGGTCGAGTTCGTGGGGACGCTGGAGCACCATCAGGTCGATGTCGCAGTCCCACAATTCCTTGAGGGTCTTCTCCCGCACCGTCCCGGGCCAGTCCCACGTCTTCGCCCGGCCGAGCCCGTCGGGCCCGCGGTCGTCGGTGACCGGGACGAGGTAGGTGTGCGGGCCCTGCACGAAGGCGGTGAGCCAGGATCCGTGCACATGCCAGACGAGGATGTTCATGAGTGCCGCTCCTGCATGAGCTTGTGCACCGCGCGCACCACGTCCTGTCCGGTGACCTCGTCCAGACAGGGGTGTCCGGGCACCGGGCAGACGAGAGCCCTGGTGTCCGCGCACGGCGCCCACTGGTCGCCGAGAAGGATGGTGGGGACGCCGTACGGTGCCCAGCGGTCGGCCGGGACGACAGGTGCGAACAGTGACACCACGGGGGTGCCGACCGCTGCGGCCAGGTGGGCCGGGCCGGTGTTGGCGCTGACGACGACGTCGGCAATGCGCAGCACGCCGGCCAGGGTGCGCGGGCCGGTCCGGCCACCGAGGTCCACGGCGAGGTCCCCGCTGACCCGGCGGGTGAGTGCCGTCTCGTCCGGGCCGCCGGTGACGACCACGCGGTGCCCGGCGTCGGCGAGCAGCGCGACCGCCTCCTCGCACCGGTGGGGGCCCCAGGCGCGGGCCGGGGCGGTGGCGCCGGGGTGCAGGACGACGTAGGGGCCGTGGCCGGTCAGGCCGCTGGTGTCCGGGGGCGGGAGCACGCGCAGCCGGCCGTCGTCGCCGGGCGGCGGCAGGAAGCCCATGGCCGCGGCGGTGTCGAGAGCGGCCTCGGCCTCGTGCCGGCCCTCACGTCTGCGGTGGCGTACGTCCAGCAGCCGGCCCGGGTGGTCGGCGCTGTCGGCGCCGATGTGGGCGACACCCGCGAGCCGCAGCAGCAGCGCGGTCGGCAGGGGGCTCTGGTGGAAGGAGGTGAGGATCAGGGCGGTGTCGAAGGCCGCCGCGCGCAGCCGTCGCAGCAGGCCGTCGATGTCGGCCGCGCTCACGGCAGGCGGGTCGAAGCCCTCCCAGGGCGCCTCCCACACCAGCACCTCGTCGACGCCGGGCAGCAGCCGGGCGGCGTCCGCACCGCGCGGGCCGCACAGCAGGGTGACAGGGGAGCAGTGGGCGGCGACGGCCCGTACGGCGGGGCCGGCGAGCAGCACGTCACCGAAGCTGTCGAGCCGGACGACCAGAGCTTTCATCGGGACCGGCTCCCTTCGGGGCCGGCGAGGGCAGGGGTGCCCAGCGCCGTACGCACCGCCGTGAGGACATCGGGTGCGCTGACGGCCGCGAAGTGCTCCACCTCGTCGGGCGCGGTCGCCGTGTTCGGCACGAGGACGCCCCGGGCGCCGGCCGCGCGGGCGGCGAGCACGTCGGCGGCGATGTCGCCGATCACCAGGCACCGGGCCGGCGGGGCACCGAGCCGGGCGGCGGCCTCGAGGATCAGTCCCGGGCGGGGCTTGCGGCAGGAGCAGGCGGCGTCCGGGGTGTGCGGGCAGAAGAGCCAGGCGCCGACTCCGCCGAGCAGCTGGTCCGCCCGCTCGTTGACGGCGTGGACCTGCTCGGGGGTGAGCAGTCCGCGCCCGATGCCCGACTGGTTACTGACCACGGCGGTGCCCAGGCCGGCGGAACGCGCCAGTCGGACGGCCTCCGCGGCGCCGGGCAGGAGGCGGACGCGGTCGGGGTCGCCGTTGTAGGGCACGTCCGCCACGAGGGTGCCGTCGCGGTCGAACAGCACGGCGCGGACGGGCAGCCGGTCGGTGCTCACTCGGCGCCTCCCAGGGGCTCGGCGCCTCGGTGGCGGACGACTCCGCACAGCCAGTGCCGGACGGCGAGCGGCGGTATGAGCACGCTGGTGCCGAGCATCCCGGCGACCTCGCGGGCGGTGCGGGGGCCGGGCAGGATGCGGGCGAGGGCGAACTCGGCGGTGCCCAGGGTCCACAGGGCCGCGCAGGCGGTGGCGGCCCGGCGGCGGCCGGCCAGGGCACAGGCGGCCGCCGCGAGCGCCGCGCCGGTCACCGCCAGGTGCCGCGGCAGCCTTCCCCGGGGGGCCTGGGCGCGGCTCCACCAGTCGCGCCCGTGCAGCCGGCTCATCAGGGCGTCGTCGGCGTTGCCGCGCTGGGCGGGCAGTGAGGCCCACCAGTGGGCCGCTCGGACCGGGTGCCGGGTGATGCGGGTACCGCGGTGCAGGGTCCAGCCCGCGCGCTCGATGCGCAGGGCGAGGTCGGCGTCCTCGCGGAAGGCCCGCGGGAAGCGCTCGTCGAAGCCGCCGACCAGGGTGAGCACCGCGGTCCGGTACGCCATGTCGGCGGTGGCCCAGGCCGCGTTCTCCAGCCCCTTGGTGTTGCGTTCCCAGTCGGTGGGCCGGCGGTGCAGGGGCAGGGGGACCCGCAGCCGCCCCTGGATGCCGCCGGCGTCCTCGCCGGCCTCCCGCAGGTCCTCGGCGAGTCTGCGGGACCAGTCCGGCAGCACCTGGACGTCGTCGTCGAGGAAGACCGTCCAGGGGGTCCGGACGGTGCGCCATCCGGCGTTGCGGGCGGCGGCCGGGCCCTTGCCGCCGGTGCGCAGGGTCCGTACCCGGTCCAGCAGCACTCCCGCCGCCTCCAGCGGCAGGGCGCCGTCGGTGTCGGGCCGGTCGTCGACCACGATCACCTCGTGCGGCGGGTGTCCCTCGGCCGCGGCCAGCGCGCGCAGGCACCCGGCGAGGCAGGAGCGGCCGATCGTCGGCACGACGACGGTATAGGCGGGTGCGGGCGTCATACGAAGGCCTTTCCACGCCGGATCGCGAAGGGGCCGAGGACGAGCAGGTCGACGGGGGCGGAGCCGAAGCACTCCAGGGCGTCCCGCGGGTCGTCCACCATGGGCCGCCCGGCGGTGTTCAGGCTGGTGTTGACCACCACGGGCAGGCCGGTGCGCCGCTCGAACCCGTCGATCACGCGGGCCATCAGGGGTTCCTCCGCACGGTCCACGGTCTGGATGCGGGCGGTGCCGTCGACGTGGACGACGGCCGGGATACGGGAGCGCCAGTCGACGGCCACGTCGTGCACGAACAGCATGTGGGGGCTGGGCAGCGGTCCGTCGAACATCTCGGCCGCGCGTTCCGCGAGGACCATGGGCGCCACGGGCCGGAACTCCTCGCGTCCCTTGACCGCGTTGAGGCGTTCCACGTTCGCCGCGTGGCCGGGGTGGGCCAGCAGCGAGCGGTGGCCGAGGGCACGCGGTCCGTACTCGCTGCGGCCCTGGAACCACGCCACGATCCCGTCGGCGGCCAGTGCCTCGGCGGCGGTCTCCGCGATGTCGGCGGGTTCCTCGTACGGCACCGCCGCCCGCTGAAGCCACTCGCGCAGCTCGGCGTCGCTCCAGCCGCGGCCGAGGGCGGCCGTCGGCATCGGCTCCAGGGTGTCCTTCTGGCCCGCCACGTGTGCGGCGGCGCCGAGCGCCGTGCCCGCGTCGCCGGCGGCGGGCTGCACCCACACGTGCCGGAAGCCGCTCTCCCGCCACAGCCGGGTGTTGGCGACGCAGTTGAGGGCGACACCGCCGGCCATGGTCAGGGCGTCCTCGCCGGTGCGTTCACGCAGCCCGCGGGCGAGGGCGAGCATGGCCTCCTCGAGACACAGCTGGGCGCTGGCCGCGAGGTCGGCGTGGTCCTGGCTCCAGGCGCCGCCGGCGGGGCGTGGCGGCACGATCGAGGCCCAGGGCACCGGGCGGGCCCGGAAGCCGCCCTGGTCGTCGGCCTGTACGTACGCGTGCAGGCGGTCCGCGAAGCGCGGGGTGCCGTACGACGCGAGGGCCATCACCTTGAACTCGTCGCTGCTGCGCAGGAATCCGAGGTGCTGGGTGAGGTCCTCGTAGAACAGGCCGAGGGAGTCGGGAAGCTGCTGGGTGCCGAGGACGGTCAGTTCGCGGTTGGTGTAGCGGCCGGCCAGGTGGGAGCCGCATTCGCCGCGGCCGTCCAGGACGAGGACGGCGCAGTCCGGGTACGGCGACATCGGCCCGGCGGAAGCGGCGTGGGCGACGTGGTGCGCGACGAAGCGGACCTTGGCCGGGTCCAGGCCGGGCAGGGCGTCGGCGAGGAAGCCGGGGGCCTGGCGGGCGTACTCCTGGCGCAGGTGGTCCCAGGGGTCGTCGAGGCCCATCCGCTCGGCCGGGCGGGCGAGCGCGGGGTCGTAGGAGTAGGCGACGGCGTCCAGGTCGGAAGGGGCCAGGCCGGCCTGCTTCAGGCACCAGCGGGCCGACTGCTCGGGCAGTTCCCAGGCGGAGAAGGGGACGGGCCGCTTGCCGTGCTTGCGACGGGAGAACCGTTCCTCCTCCGCCGCCGCCACGACCTTGCCGTCCGTGAGGAGGGCCGCGGCAGGGTCGTGGAAGAGTGCGTTGATACCGAGGACGTGCATGCGCTGTCTCCAGGCGGCGGAGGGGACGAGTGGTCAGGGCCGCGCGGCCGGCTCCCCGTCCGGCGGCAGGGCGGCGAAGTACGCGATGGTCTGCTTCAGGCCCTCCTCCCAGGGCACCTGGGGGAACCAGCCGAGCAGTTCGCGCGCCAGGCTGGTGTCGGGGCGGCGCCGGCAGGGGTCGTCGACGGGCCGGTCGATGAACGCGATCGGCGAGCGGGAGCCGGTCAGCGCGACCACGCGGCGGGCGAGGGCGGCCATGGTGATCTCGTCGGCGCCGCCGATGTTGACGGGCCGCACGGACCGGCTGGCGGCCACCCGCAGCACGCCGTCGACGGTGTCGTCCACGTAGCACAGCGAGCGGGTCTGGCTGCCGTCACCGGTCACGGTCACCGGTTCACCGGCGAGGGCCTGGCTGATGAAGGTGGGCACCGCGCGACCGTCGTGGGCGCGCATGCGCGGTCCGTACGTGTTGAACAGCCGGACGATCCCTGCGTCGGTGCCGTGGGTGCCGGCGTGTGCGGTGACGAGGGCTTCGGCGAACCGTTTGGACTCGTCGTACACGCTGCGCGGCCCCACGGGGTTCACGTTGCCCCAGTAGCCCTCGTGCTGGGGATGCACGAGCGGATCGCCGTACACCTCGGACGTGGAGGCGAGCAGGAGGCGCGCCCCGTCACGCTGCGCGATCGCCAGGGCGTTGCGGGTGCCCAGGCTGCCCGCGTCCAGGGTCTCCAGGGGCAGCCTCAGGTAGTCGGCGGGCGAGGCGGGGCAGGCGAAGTGCAGGACGAGGTCGTACGGTCCCGGCAACTGCTCGAGACAGCCGGGGTCGCAGACGTCGCAGTGGACGTACCGGAAGCCGGGCCTGCCTTCGAGGTGGGTGATGTTCGCGCGGCGCCCGCAGACCAGGTTGTCCGCGCAGTCGACTTCGGCACCTGAATCCAGCAGCCGCTCGCACAGATGGGAACCCAGGAAGCCGGCGCCGCCGGTCACGACGGCCCGCTGCCAGGGAACCGGAAGGGTTTCACCAGTCATGGGGGCTTTTCCTTCGTCCACGTCGTCACGTTCAACGCGCCCGGACACGCACCTGCGCGGGCAATGGCGCAACGGAACCGTCGGACCGACGTCGTCGTCGGTTCGCCGAGGGAAGACGCTGTTGGATGACGACAGGGCCCGGGTCCCCGCTGATCCGGAGGACCGCCCTGGTCGGCCGCCACTGGCTGGACGGCACTGGCACCTGTGTTCCCGTGCCAGTTGGCTTCACACGTTGGTTCCTATTGTCTTGAATGCCGGGTACTCGCGCGACTCCGGTGATCGCGTACCGCGGTGGCGACGGTCCCGGGACGGCCACCTCGCGTCGGCAGCCTTGTGCAAAGGGCCCCCTGCCGGCCCGCGCTGCCGCAGTGTGCCCGGCGCATTGTGGACCGCTGGTGGGCATGAGCGCTGTCCGAGGCGGGCCGGACGGCGGCGGCCTGTCACTCGATGCGCTGACGGCGTCGGCGGGCCGTGTAGCGCCCCCGGGAAGGGGCACTCGACGCAACGACCGGCCGGCCGCTGACGGCCGCCGCGCACGTAGGAGGTAATGACATGGGTCACGGCGGAAACGTCATCCAGGAACTGACTACCGATCACCGTGAGGTCGAGGAGATCTTCGGCCGCATCGAGGCGCTGCCGCCCGGCTCCAAGGAACGCAAGGTACTCGCCGACCAGGCCACGATCGAGCTGGTCCGCCACTCGGTGGCCGAGGAGGCCTACCTCTACCCGGCGGTGCGCAAGCACGTGACGGGCGGGGACTCCATGGCCGACAAGGAGCTCGAGGACCACGCCGAGGCCGAGCAGATCATGAAGGACCTGGAGGGCCTGGAGGCGGACGATCCCCAGTTCGACGCCCTCATCGCCAGGCTGATGAGCGAGATCCGGTCCCATCTGACGGACGAGGAGCAGAACCTCTTCCCGATGCTGCAGCAGGCCTGCTCGGCTGAGGCGCTGGACGAGCTCGGCGACAAGGTGCGCCGCGCGAAGAAGACCGCGCCGACCCGCCCGCACCCGTCGGCTCCGGACAAGCCCCCGGCCAACAAGCTGCTGGCCCCGGGCGCCGGACTGGTCGACCGGCTGCGGGACGCGCTGTCGGGGCGGGGCAAGGAAGCCTGAGGGAGGCGGTCAGGGCCCGGTGGCCCATCGCGTTCCGGTGATCCGGTGGAGGCCTGCCGGCGCCCGCCGACCCGCGCGGTCGGCGGGCGCCGGCAGGTCTGCGCGTGCCGGGAGCTCTGCGTACGGCGTTCCTCGGCGTACGGCAGGCGTACGGCGTTCGTCGGTTGCTCGGCCGGGACCGGGGTGCCGGGCGGGGCCACGGGCCTTTCGGCGGTTGCTCAGAGCCACGGGGTGACACGGCCGCCGGACGCACGCCGCCGTACGGTGCGGCACAGCAGGCGGAAGGCCTGCAGCAGGGTCAGCGGCCACAGCAGGGCGAAACACCACAGCAGCGCGGGGTGCGAGGTGCGGATGCCCATGACGGCCACGAACACGGACGCGCCCGCGAGCAGCAGGACGGCCAGCGGCAGCCACATCCCCCGGCTGGTCCGGGCCATCCGGCGCGCCGGGCGCATCCGGTGCACGAGCCGGCGGTCCTGCCGGAGGTCCGCCTCGATCAACTGCAGCGCGAGGCGCTCGCGCGGCGAGAGCCGTACGTCGTCGGGGATCTCCCACTCGTCCACGGAAACGGCACCTCCTCCGGCCGCCCGGCGGCCTCCGTGCCCCCCTCTCCGGGACCGCCGAGTTCCCCGGTACGGCCCGGTCGAAGCGGCCGTAGCGGCTGTGGCGTCTCCTCGCCGCCTGTCGGCGAAAGGCGGACAACTTCCCTGCCGGGCAGGCCAGTCCCGGCGGCATGAGCGATGCCGCGTCGGCCGGCCCGCCCGAGGTGCTCGCGGCACTGGGCGCGGCCTTCGAAGTCCGAGGATCCGGACGTCGCCGAAGTCCCGGAGGTGTGTGCCGCCCTGGCCGTTCCGCAGGAGCGAACGGTCAAGACGACCCTGGCCTTCGTCACCCCGGAGGACCGGCTCGTCCTGGCAGTCCTGCCCGGCCACGCACGGCACGGCTGCGGTACGGCGCACTGGTCCGGGCGGCCGGGATCCGCCGCACCGACCTGTCACCCGCGGGCGCCGGTCGGCCGGCCCGGGCGGGCATGCGGCCCCCGGGGTGTGCCCGGTGTCCGCTGAGGGTGCCGCGGTGGTCGTGTTCGACGAGACGGTGAGCGGCCTGGGCCGTGTGCACTGCGGCAGCGGTCGGCCCGACAGCACCATCGGGATGGACGCGGCCGCACTGATCGCCGCGGTTCCGACGGCCGCGACGGCGCCCGTCGCCGAGATCCGGGGGCCGGGGGCGACATGACCGTCCGGCCCGCCGCTTCCGCGGACGCCGACGCCGTCCACCGGCACGTCGCAGAGACGCAGGACGTCGAAGTGACCGTGCCGAACCGCAGGGCGGCCGAGTTCTACCGCCGCCCCGGACTCGACGAGACGGCCGCCCGTCAAGTGGGCTCGCCATGACCGCACTGCCGGACCCGCTCCCGCAGCACCTCGCAGCATTGGGTGCGCGAGGGCTCGAGGCGGTCGAGGCTGTCAGGAAGCTGTACCTGCGGTGTGACCTTGGCTGCCGCAAGGTCGATACTGAGGAGCAGGACTCCTGTTCCGTCTGTCATCAAGCAGACCTCGAGGCGCCTGATGACCCGTCAGTAAGGTCAGCGTTTGGTCGGCATCGGCCGGGCCGCCGGGACCAATGACCGGCCCTGCCCGGCTTGACCAGGGAAAGCACAGGTCAGAGACGCACTGCTAGGCTTCTTAGGAGACACAGATGAGGATGCTGATCAACGTCCCGGAAACCGTCGTGGCGGATGCGCTGCGGGGTATCGCGGCCGCACATCCGGACCTGGCCGTGGACGTGGAGAACCGGGTGATCGTCCGTCGGGACGCCCCCGTGGCCGGGCAGGTCGCGCTCGTCTCGGGTGGCGGGTCGGGGCACGAGCCGCTGCACGGCGGGTTCGTCGGTCCGGGCATGCTGTCGGCCGCCTGTCCCGGAGAGGTGTTCACCTCGCCGGTGCCGGACCAGATGGCGCGGGCCGCGGCCGCGGTCGACAGCGGGGCCGGCGTGCTGTTCATCGTGAAGAACTACACCGGCGACGTGCTCAACTTCGACATGGCGGCCGAACTCGCCGAGGACGAGGGCATCCAGGTCGCGAAAGTACTGGTCAACGATGACGTGGCGGTCACCGACAGCCTGTACACGGCCGGCCGGCGCGGTACCGGGGCGACCCTGTTCGTGGAGAAGATCGCGGGTGCCGCCGCGGCCGAGGGGCAGCCGCTGGAGCGGGTGGAGTCCATCGGTCGCCAGGTGAACGAGAACTCCCGCAGCTTCGGTGTCGCCCTGAGCGCCGTCACCACCCCGGCCAAGGGCACCCCCACGTTCGACCTGCCCTCCGGTGAACTGGAGTTGGGCATCGGCATCCACGGCGAGCCGGGCAGGGAGCGGCGCGCGATGATGACCTCCGGGGAGATCGCCGACTTCGCGGTGCACGCCATCCTGGAGGACATGACCCCGCGCAACCCCGTGCTCGTCCTGGTCAACGGTATGGGCGCCACCCCGCTGCTGGAGCTGTACGGCTTCAACGCCGAGGTGCAGCGAGTGCTCGGGGAGCGCGGTGTGGCCGTGGCCCGCACTCTGGTCGGCAACTACGTCACCTCCCTCGACATGGCGGGCGCCTCGGTCACCCTGTGCCAGGTCGACGAGGAACTGCTGCGGCTGTGGGACGCGCCGGTGAAGACCCCGGCGCTGCGCTGGAGGATGTGATACGGCGGACGAAGCGGTCAACACCCCTACCACGCAAGGAGATCCAGTGCTCGACGCCGATTTCTTCCGCCGTTGGATGACGGCGACCACCGCGTCCGTCAACCGGGAGGCGGAACGGCTCACCGCCCTCGACTCCGCCATCGGGGACGCCGACCACGGCAGCAATCTGCAGCGGGGGTTCGCGGCCGTCCTGGCCACCCTGGACAAGGAGGCGCCGCAGACCCCGGGTGCCGTGCTGACCCTGGCCGGGCGCCAGCTGATCTCCACGGTCGGCGGGGCGTCCGGGCCGCTGTACGGCACCCTGCTGCGCCGGGCCGGCAAGGCGCTCGGGGATGCCGCCGAGGTCGACGAGGCACAGCTGGCCGAGGCGCTCAGGGCGGGCGTGGACGGGGTGATGGCGCTCGGCGGTGCGGCACCCGGCGACAAGACCATGATCGACGCCCTGGTCCCGGCCGTGGACGCGCTCACCGACGGCTTCGCCGCGGCGCGGTCGGCCGCCGAGGAGGGCGCGGTGGCCACCACACCGCTGCAGGCCCGCAAGGGACGGGCCAGCTATCTCGGCGAACGCAGCATCGGCCACCAGGATCCGGGCGCCACGTCCTCGGCGCTGCTGATCGCCGCGCTCGAAGAAGCAGCCGCGGGAGCCTGAGGTGAGTGACGAGAAGGTGGTCGGGATCGTACTGGTGTCGCACAGCGCGGAGGTCGCCGCCTCCGTGGCCGAGCTGGCGAAGGGTTTGGCGGGCGGGGCGCCCTCGGTGCCCGTCGCCCCGGCGGGCGGCGTCGAGGGCGGCGGGCTCGGCACCAGCGCGGAGCTGATCTCCGCCGCGGCCGCCTCCGTGGACCGGGGTGCGGGAGTGGCCCTGCTCACCGACCTCGGCAGCGCGGTGCTCACGGTGAAGACGCTGATCGCCGAGGGCGACGAACTCCCGGACGGGGCACGCCTGGTGGACGCGCCGTTCGTCGAGGGCGCGGTGGCCGCTGTCGTCACGGCGGCCACGGGCGCCGACCTGGACGCGGTGGAGGCGGCGGCCACGGAGGCCTACGGCTACCGGAAGGTGTGAACCGACCGTCCAGGGGGTTCCGGCCCCTGGACGGTCGGCCTTCGCCCGTCCACCGCACCGCTCGGCGGGCCGCAGAGGCGCCCTGCTTCGGCCGTGCCGGCCGTGCCCCGTCCGAGACCGGCTCGTGCGGCCCGCACCGGCCGGGCCGCCCTCACCGAGCCCCGACGAACCGCCGGGCCAACCGCTCCCCCTCCGCCATCGCCGCGCGGTGGTCCTCGATGGGGGTGACCCGGGAGCCCCTGAAGACGATGTACGTGACGCCGGAGGCGGCTCCGCCGCGGCGGGGGTCGACCTTGATGCCGAGACCGTGGGCGGTGGCGTAGGAGGCCTCGCCGATGAGTTCGCGCGGGCCGGTGTCGCCGACGACCGCGTACTGCACCCGGCCCCGGTAGATGACGGCCGCCACCGAGCCGCCACGGACGCCGTGCGCCGGGGGGTCCCAGATCCCGCTCTGGACGGGGATCACGATGTAGGGCAGGGTCTCGGCGTTCAGGTGGCGGCCGTCGGACTGCTGGAAGGCGGTGTCGGCGGAGAAGAGCGGGTCGGTGCGGCGATTGCAGCGGGCGGTCGGCCGTCCGTCGCAGTCGACATCCAGGTCGGCCTTCCAGAACACCGCCTGGCGGGTGGCGCAGACGGGGACGGTGGCCCGGGCGCCGTCGTCGGTGCGGTACCGCCCCCGGGAGACCTGGGTGCAGGCGCGCACCCGGTCCAGCAGGTCGGCGGCCGTCACGGCGCCCCCACCGTGGCCCAGCGGCCCCTCCCGGGATGGGGTGGCCGTCACGGCGCCCCCACCGTGGCCCAGCGGCCCCTCCCGGGGTGGCACGGCGGCGGCGGGAAGCGTCGTCGGGGCGAGCAGGGCGGCACCGGCCACGGCCAGCGTCAGCGACTGGACACGCACTGTGAACCCTCTCTTTTGGGACATTTCGGACACCATGCCCAATCCGATGCCGGTCCGCGAGCACCAGTCACCCTGTGGGGCCGGATGGAGCAATTACCTGACGCCCCGTGAGAAGGCAGCAGGAACCGGGGGTCTGAGCCGGTGTCGGCCCAGGCCCCCGGCCGCCCGCGTCGGCGCGGGTTCGGCGACGACAGCGTTTCCGCGCCTCAGGCATGAACTTCCCTGCTCTCGCGGGAAGTTCGGCCCATAGGGAGACCTCAGCATACGTAACTTCCCCACATGGCCACCAACGCCACCCCCCTTGCTACGACCACACGGACGCGTCATATTGGTCCGGACCTTTGCCGTGATGCCGTCCCCTGGGAGGCAGAGCCGTGCGACGCGTTCTCCTGCGGCCCCTGCCGGCCTGCAGCGCCCTGGTGCTGGCCGCGTCCTGCGGCTGGAGCGGTGCGGCCGACGGTGACGGCGGCCGGGCGCCCGGCGCTCCCACGGGCGTCACCGCCGCGGCCGGGAGCGCCACCAGCGTGCACGTGATGTGGAACGCGATACCGGACGGTCCCGGGATCCGCACCTACGAGGTGTATCGCGGCTCGAGGAAGGTCTTGGAAGTGCCGGGTTCCGAGCACATGGTGGACGTCACCAGGCTCAGGCCGTCCACCCTGTATGCCTTCACCGTGCGGGCGCTGGACACGGACGGCCGCCTCGGGCCGCCGAGCCGCGAGGTGCGGGCGAGGACGCCCGCGGTCGTGGCGGCGGACCGCTCGGCCCCGACCCGCCCGCCGCGGCCGGCCGGGCGGGCGGTCGGCAGCCGGGCGGTCCACCTGTCCTGGGGCGCCTCCCGGGACGACAGAGGCGTGGTGTCGTACGACGTCCTGCAGGGCGGCGTGAAGATCCACAGCGTGGGTGGGAACCAGACCGCGACCATGATCACCGGACTGCGTCCCGGCACCCGGTACGTCTTCACCGTGCGGGCGCGGGACGCGGGCGACAACCTCTCGCCCGCGAGTGCCCGGGTCCGGCTCGCCACGCCGGGCACCGACGACGGCCGGGACACCGCGCCGACCGGCTTCACCGCCACGACCCACCGTTCCGCCGGGGCGTACTACCTCGACCTGTCCTGGGATCCGCCACACGTCGACGGGGTGATCACCGAGTACCAGATCCGGCTCGACGGCACCACGGCCACCTCCCTGGTGTGGGGCGGCGACCCGCCGCGCGGCCGGGCCCACTACAGCTTCTACGTCGGGCGGGGCCCGGGGACCGGACACCGGGTGCGGCTGAGGGCGCGGCTGCCCGACGGCACCTGGGGCGGATTCTCGGCGGAACGGACGGTCACCACGGGCGCGGGCCGCTGAAGCTCGGCGTACGGGCGTCGACGGCGCGCCGGCCTGCACCGGGCGGAGGAGTCCCGTCACCCGACCGGATGCGGTCCGGGTGCGGCGGGGCACCGGAGGACGTTTGCTGCCGTTGAGGCAGCACGGACGTTTCCCGACCCTCGGCGGCGCATGGGACGTACCGCCAACCGTGCCGCCGGAGGCCAGCCAATGAGTAACTCCCGACTCCTCCTCCGCTCCGGCCTGACCCTGGCGGCCGCCGCCGTGCTCCCGGCCTCACTCGCCGGGCCATCGGCCGCGGCCTCGGGAATCTCGGTGAGCACCACCGGATCCACGGTCTCGGTCGTCACCAGCTCATGCACCCAGAACAACGGCAGTTGGGGCACCGCTTCGCTCCTCAGCGGCCGCGGGGCGAGCTTCGCGCAGGGCCGGCAGGTGGCCCTGTCCGGTACGACCATCAGCCAGTCCGCGGCCTGGTCCGGGGTGAGCCCGGGGACGTACACGGTCGTCGTGATGTGCTCCAACGGCATGACCGCCGGCACCCAGTCCGTCATCGTCTCCGCCCCGGCCGCCCCCACGATCTCGTCGACGTCCAAGCCCGCGCCCTCCCGGGGCGTGATGGGCGGCCTCGGCGGCGCGGCCCGCGACTACGGCCCGCTCACCCTGGGCGTCGGCGCGGCCCTGGTGGGCTCCGGCGTCATCGCCGCGGCCTGGTTCCTGCGCCGCCGCTCCAAGCCGTACCGGCTCTGAGGCGGCGGCCCACGGGCCACGGGCCGAAGCGGCGGCGGCCGTCAGCCGGACGACGTGCCGTCCGCCGGTTCCGGCTCCTGTGACGGCGCCTGCCCGGGCAGCTCGGGGAACTCCTTCAGGGCGTGGGTGAGCCACTGGGTCCAGAAGGTCTCCAGGTCGATGCCGGCGCGCAGGACCAGATGGCGCAGGCGGTCCTGCGGGGCGTCCCGGTCCGGCGGGAAGTCGCGCCGCTCGATCTCCTCGTACTCCGCCAACTGCCGCCGGTGAAGCTCCAGATGGCGGCGCAGGTCGGCCTCGAGGCCCGCCGTGCCGACCACCGCGGCGGCGCGCAGCCGCAGCAGCAGGATGTCCCGCTGCGGCTTGGGATCCTGAGAGGCGGCGGTCCAGCGGGCCAGTTCGGCGCGGCCCGTGGGCAGGACCTCGTACCTCTTCTTCTGCCCACGGGCCGGCTGCTCGGCCGGCAGGGTGCGGATGTGACCCTCGGCCTCCAGTTTCCCCAGCTCGCGATAGATCTGCTGGTGGGTCGCCGACCAGAAGTACCCGATCGACTTGTCGAACCGGCGGGTCAGCTCGAGGCCCGACGACGGCTTCTCCAGCAGGGCGGTGAGGATGGCGTGCGGGAGTGACATGGACTCATCCTAGGGACGCGCCCGCGGTCCCTACAGTGCCGCTGCCAGCTCGGTGCCCTGCTTGATGGCCCGCTTGGCGTCCAGCTCGGCCGCGACGTCGGCGCCGCCGATCAGGTGGGCGCTGCGCCCCGCGGCGACCAGCTCCTCGTACAGGTCGCGGCGCGGCTCCTGGCCGGTGCACAGCACGACGGTGTCGACCTCCAGGACCGTGCTCTCGTCCCCGACGGTGATGTGCAGGCCGGCGTCGTCGATCCGGTCGTAGCGCACGCCGGGCACCATGGTCACGCCGCGGTGCTTCAGCTCGGTGCGGTGGATCCAGCCGGTGGTCTTGCCGAGTCCGGCGCCGACCTTGGTGGTCTTGCGCTGGAGCAGGTGGACCGTGCGCGGCGGGGCCGGCCGCCTCGGTGCGGCGAGGCCGCCCGGTGCCGTGTAGTCCATGTCGACACCCCAGTGGCGGAAGTAGGTCTCGGGGTCCTCGCTCGCCTTGTCGCCGCCGTCGGTGAGGTACTCGGCGACGTCGAAGCCGATGCCGCCGGCACCGAGGACGGCGACCCGGTCGCCGACGGGGGCGCCGTCGCGCAGGACGTCGAGATAGCCGAGGACGCGGGGGTGGTCGGCGCCGGGGATGTCGGGGGTGCGCGGGGTGACGCCCGTGGCGACGACGACCTCGTCGTAGTCGGTCAGGTCCTCGGAGCCGACCCAGGTGTCGAGGCGTACGTCCACGCCGTGGGCGTCGAGCTGGTGGCGGAAGTAGCGCAGCGTCTCGTCGAACTCCTGCTTGCCGGGGACCTTGCGGGCCACGTTCAACTGGCCGCCGATCTCGCTCGCGGCGTCGAACAGGGTGACGGCGTGGCCGCGTTCGGCGGCGCTCACCGCACAGGCGAGACCTGCAGGACCGGCGCCGACGACGGCGACGCGCTTGCGCCGCCGGGTCGGAGAGAGCACCAGTTCCGTCTCGTGGCACGCGCGCGGGTTGACCAGGCAGGAGGTGATCTGCCCGCTGAAGGTGTGGTCCAGACAGGCCTGGTTGCAGCCGATGCAGGTGTTGATGGCCTCCGGCCGGCTGGCCGCCGCCTTGTTGACGAAGTCGGGGTCGGCGAGCATCGGGCGGGCCATGGAGACCATGTCGGCGTGACCCTCGGCGAGCAACTGCTCGGCGAGTTCCGGGGTGTTGATGCGGTTGGTGGTCACCAGCGGGACGGACACCTCGCCCATGAGCTTCTTGGTGACCCAGGTGTAGGCGCCGCGCGGCACGGAGGTGGCGATCGTGGGGATACGGGCCTCGTGCCAGCCGATGCCGGTGTTGATGATCGTCGCCCCGGCGGCCTCAACGGCCTTGGCCAGGGTGACGACCTCCTCCAGGGAGGAGCCGCCCGGAACCAGGTCCAGCATGGACAGCCGGTAGACGATGATGAAGTCCTCGCCGACGGCCTCGCGCACCCGCCGGACGATCTCCACGGGGAAGCGCATCCGGTTCTCGTACGAGCCGCCCCAGCGGTCCTCGCGCCGGTTGGTCTGCGCGGCGATGAACTCGTTGATGAGGTAGCCCTCGGAGCCCATGATCTCAACGCCGTCGTATCCGGCCTGCCGGGCGAGGCGGGCGGCGCGGGCGTAGTCGTCGATGGTCCGCTCGACGTCGGCGTCGGTGAGTTCGCGGGGCACGAAGGGGCTGATCGGAGCCTGCAGCGCACTCGGGGCGACCAAATCCCGGTGGTAGGCGTACCGGCCGAAGTGCAGGATCTGCATCGCGATCCGGCCGCCCTCGCGGTGCACCGCCTCGGTGACGACCCGGTGCTGCTCGGCCTCCGCCTCGGTGGTGAGCTTGGCGCCCCCCTCGTACGGGCGTGCCTCCTCGTTGGGCGCGATGCCACCGGTGACGATCAGCCCGACTCCCCCCCGTGCGCGGGCCGCGTAGAACGCCGCCATCCGCTCGAAGCCGCGCTCGGCCTCCTCCAGACCGACGTGCATGGAACCCATGAGCACGCGGTTGGGCAGGGTGGTGAATCCCAGGTCGAGCGGGGACATCAGGTGGGGGTAACGGCTCATCGGGCCCTCCGTGCAGGGTGCGGTCGCCTCTTTGTTGTAGAGGAAGCGCGCCCCCTTGTGCAACTAGTTGCATAAAGACCCGCACGTGAGCCCGACCACTCCATAACCACCAGGACGCACACCCGGTGGGTCCTCGGTCGACCAGGTCACCGGCCACGACGGCAGGAACGACTCGGTCGGCCGGTCCGTCGGCGACGGGCCGACGCAGTGACGCCCCGGCCGACGGTGCGTCGGCCGGGGCGTCACTGCGTCGGGGCCCTCCTCAGCGGCTCTCCAGGCGCAGGTGCAGGTCGCGCTCCTGGTCGCCGGAGGCCGTGCAGGTCTCCTCGACGGCGAACATCCCGTCCAGGGTGGTGCGGAACCGGTCCACGGCCCAGTAGCCGCCCTGGACGTCCGCCAGGACGGACGCGCCGAGGCGGACCGGCGGGCAGCCCTCCTCACTGGCGTCCGCGACGTCGTACGTGCCGAGCCACACCATCGGACGGGTCTCGTGGAGCTGCCGCGGTACCTCTTCGGGAGCCCGGTCCGAGGCGAAGCAGCTGTTCAGCGCGTCGAAGACGAGGCGGGCATCCTCCTTCGAGCCGCTGATCTCCACCGAGACGGTTTCCGGGTGCGACCGGTCCGAGTTCCTCATGATCGCTCCTTTCGGGGCCGTGCTGCAGTGGAACGGGGTACCCCGCCGAACCGCTTCCATCCTCAGGAAAGCACCACCGGCCGATGAGCACACCTCAGCTGCGCGAGAACTTGTACGTCTTGCTGTCCGTGAGCACACAGAAGCCCGGCGACACGACGATCACCCGCAGGACGCCGGTCCGGCGGTCGTAGTCGATGCCCTCCGCCTCGAAGGTGCCCGAGCAGGAGCTGCGCAGCGGCAGTTGACGCAGGGCCGTGACGTGGCCGGTGACGTCCGAGGTGCCGTTCGGGGCCGCCGACAGGTCGATCTGGAGCAGCGGCTTGGTCATACCGAAGAGGGAGCCTTCCGGGTCGTCCGAGGAGCACAGCAGGGTCGTCGGGCCGGAGAAGTCGCAGCCCTGCACGTCGCGCACGGCGTGGTCGAGGTTGACCGTGGAAGCCTGCGGGAGGTTCGCGGAGGGCGAGGTGCCCGGGTTGAGGCCCGGGGTGGGGAAGACCAGGAGGCGGTTCATCGTGCCCCACTCACCCGAAAGCATCCACTGGCCGTCGGGCGAGATCGCGTCCCAGGAGTTGTTCAGGGCCTCGCCGGCGCTCAGTGTGTGCACGTACTCCGACCAGGCGCCGCCCGGCGCCTGCACGCGGAACATCTTCGAGTTGCCGGAGTCCCGCTGGTAGGGCTCGATGTAGTAGCCGTCGTACGAGGCGTCGGGGTCGCCGACATGGTTCCAGCCGCGGCTGGAAAGGCCGACGGGGATGGTGCCGATGCCGGTGTACCGGTTGGGGCTGTTCGCCGGGACCTCCACCGAGGTCAGGCCCTGGCTCTCGGTGAGCGGGTCGGCGCGGTCCGAGCCCGTCTCGGTCCAGGTGCCGGCGGCCAAAGCCGGGGCGGGTGCGGCGAGGGACACGACGGCGGCGGTGGCCAGGGTGACCAGTCCGGTGAGGACTCCGTGACAACGTTGGCAGGCGGACGCGGGCATGGCCGACTCCTCGAACGGGGGGTGGGGACACTCGGTCGGCGGACAGTCTGGCCGTGTCGACTGGTCATGTACAGACCAATGGAGCAACATGAGCGTGAACTCACACGGCCCCCGGGGAACGCTCCTGCGCGATCATCGGAGGCGACAGCCGCATCGCGATGCCACGGCGTGGTGACTTCGGCGGACGTCCGACGCCGTGTTGAGAGATGGTGGACATAGTCGACGACGGCGTCGGAGAGTCGGGTGTGAGCGCGGTAGAACAAGGGGAGTCGGCACGGGGGACGACGTGCCGTGCGGACGGGCGAAGGCGGTGCGTGGCATGAGTGCAGCCGAGGCTCCGGTGGCCGAGGGCGGCGAACCCGCGCGCGGGCCGGTGCGGCCGGGCGGGCTGCTCGACGTGCTGAGCGTGGCGTCGGTGGTACTGGACACCGACGGCCGCATCGTGCTGTGGAGCCCCCAGGCCGAGGAGCTGTTCGGGTACAGCGCGCAGGAGGCGCTCGGTCAGTACGCGGCCCGGCTGATGGTGCACGAGCGGCACATCCAGCTGGTCGGCAAGCTGTTCGCCGATGTGATGCGCACCGGCCGGAGCTGGGCCGGCGGCTTCCCCATCCGTCACAAGGACGGCAGCACCCGGCTGGTGGAGTTCCGCAACATGCGGCTGCTGGACGACCGGGGCGACGTGTACGCGCTGGGGCTCGCCGCCGATCAGTCGACCGTGCGGCGGCTGGAGCAGGACGTGGCGCTGTCCGAGCGGATGGTGAGGCAGTCGCCGATGGGGCTCGCCGTCCTGGACACCGAGCTGCGGTTCGTCTCGGTCAACCCGGCACTGGAGACGATCAACGGGCTGCCCGCCGCCGAGCACGTGGGCCGCAGGCTCCGTGAGGTCGTGCCCCGGCTGGAGGCCGAGGCACTGGAGGAGTCGGCGCGCAGGGTCCTGGACACCGGTGTGCCGCTGATCGACGAGCCCATCGTCGGGCGTACCCCGGCCGACCCGGACGAGGACCACACCTGGGCGCTGTCGCTCTACCGCCTCGAGGACGCGATGGGCAACGTGCTCGGGGTTGCGGCCTCGATGGTCGACATCACCGAGCAGCACCGGGCCTCCGTCGAGGCGGAGGCCGCGCGGCGCCGGCTCGCGGTCATCGCCGACGCCTCAGCCCGGATCGGTACGACGCTGGAGCTGGAGCGCACCGCCTGCGAGCTGGCCGAGGTGGCCGTACCCGCGCTGGCCGACGTCGCCGCCGTGGACCTGCTGGACGCGGTGGTCGAGGGCCGCCCGAGCACGCTGGGCCCGTCGGAGTCCGCGGTGATCCGGGCGCTCGCGGTGCGCCCGGCGGAGGACTCGGACGCCGTGTGCGCCGCCGACCCGCCCGGCCAGATCGCCCGGTACGCGCCCGACCGGCTGGTCACGGAGTGCGTCCGCACCGGCGAGGCCGTCCTCGTGCCCCAGGTGAAGGACGAGGACCTGCCGCGGATCGCCCACTCCCCCGAGGCGGCGAAGTCGCTGGCCCGGGCGGGCCTGCACTCGTATCTCGCGGTGCCGCTGATCGCGCGCGGCGAGGTGCTGGGCGCCCTGGACCTCAAGCGCACCCGCAATCCGGAGCCCTTCGGTGACGACGACGTCCTGCTGGCCCGGGAGCTGGCGGCCCGCGCGGCCGTGCAGATCGACAACGCCCGCTGGTACCAGAACGCCCGCAACACCGCGCTGACCCTCCAGCGCAGCCTGCTGCCCAGTCATCCGCCGGTGACGACCGGCCTGGAGGTGGCCTCCCGCTACCAGCCGGCGGGTGCCACCAGCGAGGTCGGCGGCGACTGGTTCGACGTCATCCCGCTGGACGGCGGCAGGACCGCGCTCGTGGTCGGCGATGTGATGGGCAGTGGCATCAGCGCCGCCGCCACCATGGGCCGGCTGCGCACCGCGACCACCACGCTGGCCTCGCTCGGCCTCGACCCGGCGCTGCTGCTCGAGCACCTGGACAAGACCACCTCGGACCTCGACCACTCCATCGCCACGTGCGTGTACGCCGTCCACGATCCGCATCTGCGCCAGTGCCGGATCGCCAACGCCGGCCACCTGCCCCCGGCCCGGGTCCGCCCCGGCCGCCCGCCGGAGCTGCTCGACCTGCCCACCGGGGTGCCGCTGGGGGTGGGCGGGGTGGAGTTCTCCACCGTGACCGTCGACTTCGAGCCGGGCGACGAGCTGGTGTTCTACACCGACGGGCTGGTCGAGACCCGCCGCCATTCGCTGGACGAACGCCTGGACTTCCTGCTGTCCCTGCTCGACGACCCCGCCCGCCCCTTGGAGGAGGCCTGCGACCTGCTCCTGCGGACGTTGCACCACCCCGATAACCACGACGACGTGGCCCTGCTCATCGCCCGGGCGCAGGAGCTGCCCTAGGTCCTGCGGTCACACTCCCGTCGTCCGCCGGCAAGGCCGTACGCCGATCACCACATGCGCATGCAGCTCCTCGGACACCGCGAGACGGGTCGTCAGACCCGCATCGGTGAAGGCCTCCACGGCGGCCCGGGCCTGGTGTTCGCCGGTCTCGGTCAGGAGGCAGCCGCCGGGGGCGAGCCACTCTGGTGCCCCGGCGGCCACCCGGCGCAGCACGTCGAGGCCGTCCGCGCCGCCATCGAGAGCGGCCGGCGGCTCGTGGTCGCGGGCCTCCGCGGGGAGGAACGCCAATTCGGCGCTGGGGACGTAGGGCACGTTGGCCGCGAGGATGCCGACGCGGCCCCGCAGCGCGGCCGGCAGGGCGTCGAACAGGTCGCCCGCGTGGGCCCGGCCGTCGTAGGGGGCGAGGTTGCGGCGGGCGCAGCGTACGGCGGCGGGGTCGATGTCGGCGGCGTGCACCTCGACGGCGCCGAGCGCGCCGGCCAGGGCCGCAGCGAGCGCACCGGAGCCGCAGCACAGGTCGACGACGACCCGTGCGTCCGGAGCCTGGGCCAGCGCCTGATCGACCAGGAACTCGGTACGGCGGCGGGGGACGAAGACGCCGGGTTCCACAGCGATGCGCAAGCCGTGGAACTCGGCCCAGCCGAGGACGTGTTCGAGGGGGAGTCCGGCGGTGCGCCGGTCCACCATCGCGGCCAGTTCCTCAGGGGTCCGGGCGGTCGCGAGGAGCAACTCCGCCTCGTCCTCGGCGAAGACGCACCCGGCGGCGCGCAGTGCGGAGACGACCGCAGGGACGGAGGAAGAGGGCACTGCGGGCAAGGAGGGCAGGGAGGGCATGGAAGCCGAGAGCCTTTCGGGAACCTGGATTCGAAGGGCGCTCTCGCGGTCACCGGTGCCGGTGTTCCGCGCTGTCACAGCAAGCTGTCACCAGGAGAGAGCACCCCAGCCGACACAGCGGTAATGGGTCTCACCTCCTCGGCAGCCTGCGCCCGCGAACCGTCCGCGGCCGGATGGCCACGATACCCCAGCCCCCGGACCGGCCGTCGGCTGCTCGGGGTTCGGGAAAACGGCCCGGGGCGGGCCCGTTACGACCGCCGCGATGACGACTCATTCTGCTGACAGATGCGGGCCCGGCCGGGGCCCGACGTCGTCGTGGTCCTGACGGACGGACAGACGCCCTGGCCGGACACCCGACCGTCGTGCCGGACGGTGGTGGGCCTGTTCCCACGGGAGCGGCCGGCGCGGGCCTGGCGGGACTCACCGCCCGAGTGGGCGCGGGTGGTGACGATCGGGTCGGCCGGCCGGTGAGCCGGCCGGCGGGAGGGGCTCCGCCCGCTACCGGGCGGCACGCTCCTTCTGCCGGTACGACGGCCGCTCACACGCCGACCGTCTCCTCGGCCTCTTCCTCGGCGTCTGCGAGGGTCTCCTGCTCGACGCTCGGCGCGGGCCCGGGAAGAACGGGCGCCCGCCGGGGTGCCCGGCTGCGCTCGTGGGCGGCGGCGATCGCGGTCACGGCGAGACCGGCGAGGAGCCAGACCACGAGCGTCCACACGTTGCGCGCGAGGTCGTCGTCGCCGAAGTAGAGCAGGCTGCGGATGCCCTCGACGAAGCCGGCGCCGTTCCAGAAGGCGTGCAGGGTACCGAAGAAGCCGTTCTGCAGCTCGGGCCGGAACAGACCGCCGGAGCTGGTGAAGTTGAGCATCACGAAGAGCACCATCATGGTCAGCGTGGTCCAGCGCTTCAGGAAGGTGTGCAGGCCGACGCCGATGAGGAGGATGCCCGCGGAGTAGAGCCACGCCATGCCCCACAGACTCGCCAGATCGTGGTGGGCGAGATGGAAGACCGGCCCGGCGAGCAACGCGCCGATGCCGCTGACCACGGCGGAGACAGCGAGCGCGAGCAGCGCCCGTACCCGCATCGGGAGGGTGGCGCCCGCGGCGCCGAGGGCGGCGACCGAGGCGTAGGAGCCGATGCTGAGCGCGATCAGCAGGAAGAACAGGCCCTGCCCGGTGGGGTCGTCGGCGACCGGTGCGGCCACGTCTGTGACCTTCAGCGGGACGCCCTCCTCGGCGGCGACCGGGGTGAAGACCTTCTCCACGGCCGTCGCGCCCATGTCGGACGCGGCGGTGGCCACCAGCAGCTCGGGCGCCTCGGCGCTCGGCACATAGGCACCGGTGACGTCCCGGGACCTCAGCAGGCCGACCGCGTCGGCGCGGGTGGCGACGGTGCGGACGTCGAGCTTGTCCCCCGCGGTGTCCTTGACGGTCTGGGCGAACACCTTCGCCCGGGGCCCGGCGCCGACTACTGCGACGGGCAGGTGGTGCGGCTCCGGGGTCACGAAGGCCCCCATGTAGGCGAGCCCCATGCCGATGCACATCAGCAGCGGGGTGATCAGGTGCGTGAGCACATGGCGCAGTGCCGGTGACCTCATCGCGCGCGACCTCCAAAGGTTGGCTTATGCAACTTCTACTCCAAGTTGTACTATACAACTAGAGCGGTGGACGCGGAATTCCCCGTGGGTGTTCAGGAGGTGATCCCGTGACGGCGACGGAGACGGCCGTGGAGACGATCCAGCGCGAGATGACGATCTTCGCGCGCCGGGCCCGCGCCTCGGCGGGGCGCATGCACCCCGAGCTGTCGCTGGTGTCGTACACCCTGCTCGGCCACCTGGAGGAGAGCGGTGGCTGCCGGGCGACGGACCTCGCGGCGCACTACGCCCTGGACAAGTCGACGGTGAGCCGCCAGGTGTCCGCGCTGGAGCGGGCCGGGCTGATCGAGCGGCGCCTGGATCCGGAGGACCACCGGGTCCAGGTGCTGCACCTGACCGAGGCCGGCCAGGAGATCCTCGCCCAGGTGACCCGCAGCCGCCGGGCCGCCTTCCGGGAACGGCTCGCCGACTGGCCGGCGGAGGACCTGGTCCGCTTCGCGGCCTACCTGGAGCGGTACAACGCCGGGCCGTCCGGCGCCGAGTCCGGCTGAGAGCGGAATCCGCACCCTCCCGGTGATCGGACTCCGGCTCGCCTCGACGGGCGCCCGCGGGGTGGCCGTCGGCAAGTGGCGCCGTTCCCCCCTCGGGGGCCGGAAGCCGGATCGGGCCGGGTGTCCGTGTGCCCGCCCCGGCTCCTGTCCGCACTCCGTGTCCGCCGGTGCCGTCCCGTGCCCTGCCGGCGCGAGCTCGGCCAGGTGCTGCTGCCGAGGGATGCCCGGGCACGACGGTGTGGAGGGCCGTGACCGGGCCTGCCCAGGGCACCGGGCGATCACGGCACCGGTACGGCCGCCCGCCCGTCCGTCAGGTGCTCGGGCGCTCGGGCAGCCAGGAACTCCGTGCGGCGACGGAACCGGAAGCCCAGGGACTCGTAGAGCCGGATGGCGCTGGTGTTCCTGGCGCTGGTGTGCAGGAACGGGGTCTCACCGCGCTCCCGGATGCCGTGCGCGACCGCGAGGATCAGCCGGCTGGCCAGCCCCTCTCCACGGTGGGCCGGGTCGGTGCAGACCGCACTGATCTCGGTCCAGCCGGGCGGGTGCAGACGCTCCCCCGCCATGGCGATCAGCGCGCCCTCGCGGCGGATGCCGAGATAGGTGCCGAGTTCGACGGTGCGCGGCAGGAACGGGCCCGGCTGGGTACGGGCCACCAGATCGAGCATCTCGGGCACGTCCGCCGGGCCCAGACGGACCGCCTCCGCGTCCGGTGCCGCGGCGAGACCGTCGTCCACGAACTGGACGCCCTCCACCCGGAAGGTGATCTCCCAGCTGTCCGGCACCTGCCCGCAGAATCCGGCCAGCGGCACTTCGGCGCCGGGGCCGGCCAGCGCGGCGAGATCCGCCCAGTCGTCCGCGTCCGGCTCGGCGGGCAGGGCCAGCCACGGGGAGACGTCGACCGGGTAGCGCAGCACGCGGCCGCGCCGCTCGGCGAAGTGGGCGTGCGGGCCGGTCAGGGCGGCAAGGGCGGGGTTGTCCAGGACGTGCGGTGCCTCGGTCGCCTCGCGACCGGGCGCGCCCGAGCCCCGGTCGGCACCCGCCGGTTCGCCCCCAGGGGTCAGGTCGCTCATGCGACCACCTCGATCAGGATCTTGCCCCGGGTGTGCCCGTTCTCGACGGCACGCGGGGCCTCCTCGGCCCGGGCCGGCGGGAAGGTGCCGGTGACGTGCGGGTTCAGCGCTCCTCGCGGGACGAGGTCGGTAACCGCGTCCAGGACGGCGGCGGTGCGGGCGCGTGCCACCCGGGAGCCACCCCCGTCGACTCCCGCCGCGCGGACGGCGGCCAGGAGCCGGCCGGGGCCGGGGCTCAGCCGTTCCACGTCGGTCAGCGCCCCGGTCTCCGGTCCGCCGTACCGCGTGAAGACGTACGCCATGGGCATCCTCTTTCCTCGCTTCCGTTGTGCTGCACCGGCGCACCAACCGGCATTCAGCGCCAAGGAGGTGCGCGGTCGGGCTATTCCCGGCCCCGCGCAGAGTTCATACGGCCGCAATGCCCGGGGCCACTGACCTGGGACGGAACACCGGCGCCGACAGCGTACGGTTGAACCATGAACGTCACCCGAGGCTTCACGGGTCGCCCGCGCGCCCTCAACCCAGGGCTGCCACCGGGGCAGTACGACGCGGGCGACGACTGGCCCGTCCTGTCCGCCGAGGTCACCCCCGAGCTCAGGCCGGCCGACTGGTCCTTCCGCGTCGACGGACTGGTGGAGCGGCCGCACACCTGGGACTGGGAGCAGGCGCACGCCCTGCCCTCGTCGTCGTACGAGGGCGACATCCACTGTGTGACCAGCTGGTCGAAGTTCGGAGTGCGGTTCGGCGGCGTCTCGTTGGACACGTTCTTCCATGTGGTGCGGCCCCATGGGTCGGCCACCCACGCGATCGCCTATTCGCACACGGGTTACACCACGAACCTGCCGCTCGCCGACCTCACCGGCGGGCGTGCCTGGATCGCCTGGGAGTTCGACGGTGAGCCGCTCGCGCCCGAGCACGGCGGTCCGGCGCGGCTGCTGGTGCCGCACCTGTACTTCTGGAAGAGCGCCAAGTGGATCGCCGGCATCACGCTCCTCGACCACGACGAGCCGGGTTTCTGGGAGCGCAACGGCTACCACGAGCGGGGCAACCCGTGGGAGGAGCAGCGGTACTCCGGTGACTGAGACGGTGACGACGACCTTCACTCCCCCGTCGCGCTTCGCCGTGCCCGGGCGTATCGCCGTGAGCAACCAGACGGCGGCGGTGTGGCAGACGGCCGCACTGACGGAGATCCGGCGCGAGACGCCGCACGCGGCCACCTTCCGGCTCGCGGTGCCCGACTGGGCCGGGCACCTGCCCGGACAGCACCTGATGCTGCGGCTGACCGCGGAGGACGGCTATGTGGCCCAGCGCCACTACTCGATCGCGTCCGCGCCGGACGACTCCGGCCACATCGAGCTGACCTTGGACCATGTGCCGGACGGCGAGGTCTCGGGCTGGTTCCACACGCTGGCCAGGCCCGGTGACACGGTCGAGGTGCGCGGCCCGCTGAGCGGCTTCTTCGCCTGGCCGGGCGACCGGGCCGCCCTGCTGCTCGGGGCCGGTTCCGGGGTCGTACCGCTGATGTCGATGGTGCGTCACCACCGGGCGCGGGGCCTGAGCGTGCCGCTGCGGATGCTGGTGTCGGCGCGCAGTCCCGAGGAACTGATCTACGCCCGGGAGCTGGGCGCGGAGACGAACGCCGTCTTCACCCGCAGCGCTCCCCAGGGTGTGCCGGTGGGTCGTATGACGGCCGCACATGTGGCACCACTCCTGGCTGAGCAGCCTCCGGGTGGTTGGGAGGCCTATGTGTGCGGCTCCAACGGGTTCGCCGAGCACGCCTCCCGGCTGCTGGTCGAGGCGGGCCAGCCGGTCGAGCGGATCCGCATCGAGCGCTTCGGCTGAGCACGCCACCGCGCAACGCCACCGATCACGCCGCCGCCCACGCCGCCGCGGGGCGCATGCCGCATGCCGTGCTCCATGAGGGCTTGAAGTCGCGGTAGCCGGCGGGAGCCGAGGTGCGCCGTACGGGGTACAAGTCGGATGTGGACGCTCGCGCACGGCGGCGGGGCGGACGACCGGTGACGCGGCTCGCCCGGCTCTCCGGCTCCAGCGGCGAGGAGGTGGACATGCGTACCCGGGTGCGTGGCTGGCGCTGGCGGCGCAATCCGCTGCGGCGCCGGTCGGACGTCGTGGAGGCGTGGACGGTGCTGGTCGTCGCCGTCCTGCTGTTCGTGGTCGCACCCCTGGTCGGGGTGGCGGCGGGTCTGCGCGCCCATGACCAGGCGCAGACGCTCGCGGTCGCGCAGCGGGCCGAGCGGCACCACGTGCGGGCCATGGTCGTCGCCAACACGCCCCGGCGGCTGCCCACCGTGCAGGGCGATCGCGAGCATCCCTACCGGGCCCGGGTCCGCTGGACCGAACCGGGCAGGGCCACGCGTACCGCGCTGGCCCGCGTACCGGCGGGGAGCCGGG
Source organism: Streptomyces sp. NPDC007905 (assembly GCF_042959345.1). Classification (NCBI taxonomy): domain Bacteria; kingdom Bacillati; phylum Actinomycetota; class Actinomycetes; order Kitasatosporales; family Streptomycetaceae; genus Streptomyces; species Streptomyces sp. NPDC007905. The sequence goes on from NZ_JBIBKS010000007.1 coordinate 111,517, forward strand.
CCGGTGACGTGGTGACCGTGTGGTTCGACGCCCGGGGACGCAGCGTGGCACCGCCCCCGGACGACGTCGCCGTCTGGCAGCACACGGTCACCGTCGGCGTGTGCGCGGCGGGCGGCGCGGCGGGCGTCGTCCTGCTCGGGCACGCCGTGGAGCGCCGGATCGCGCTGCGGTACCGGCTGGCCGAGTGGGAACGCGAATGGGCGCGCACGGGACCGAAGTGGACCCAGCCCAGGACCTGACCCGTCGGGTGACCCGATCACCACAACCCCGGTGTCCGCCCTCATCGTGCGTGCGCGGCAAGCGATTTCGCCCCTCTGGCCTGTGCGTCGACCGCGCGTGAGGGGCGACGAACCGGGCCCGCACCCCGCACGGTCCTGTCGAGTCATCCGATCATCCACGTACGGTGAGATCCCGCAGTCCCCCGCACGCCCCCTTCACGAAGGCGGTTGTCGATGGCCCTGTTCGACCTCCCGATCGACGAACTGCGCGCGTACCGCAGCGACTCCAGCGCGCCCGAGGACTTCGACGCCTTCTGGGCCAAGACGCTCCAGGGGGCGCGCGAACACGACCTGGACGCCCGCTTCGAGCCGGTGGACACGGGGCTGTCCACCGTGCGGGTGTACGACGTCACGTTCGCCGGGTTCGGTGGGCACCCGGTCAGGGGCTGGCTGCGGCTGCCGGTGGCGGTCACGGAGCCGCTGCCGCTGGTGGTGGAGTTCATCGGCTACGGCGGCGGGCGCGGTCTGGCGCACGAGAGGCTGCTGTGGGCGTCGACGGGCCGGGCGCACTTCGTGATGGACACGCGCGGACAGGGCAGCGCCTGGGGCGGCGGGGGCGGCACGGCGGACCCGGTGGGCGCCGCGCCCGCGTATCCCGGGTTCATGACGCGGGGCCTCGACGCACCCGAGAACTACTACTACCGCCGTGTGTTCACGGACGCCGTGCGCGCGGTGGAGGCGGCCCGCGCCCACCCGCTCACCGACGCGGCGCGGACCGTGGCGACCGGGGAGAGCCAGGGCGGCGGCATCGCCCTCGCCGTCGGCGGGCTGGTCCCCGACCTGGTGGCGGTCGCCCCGGACGTGCCGTTCCTGTGCGACTTCCCGCGCGCCACGACCGTGACGGACCGGCACCCGTACCGGGAGATAGGCCTGTTCCTCAAGACGCACCGCGGCCGCGCGAGCGACGTGCTGCGCACCCTCTCCTACTTCGACGGCGTGCACTTCGCGGCGCGCGGCCGGGCCCCGGCCCTCTTCTCGGCGGCCCTGGAGGACCAGACCTGCCCGCCGTCCACGGTCTTCGCGGCGTTCAACGCCTGGGCGCACGAGGACAAGGCGATCGAGGTGTACGACTTCAACGACCACGAGGGCGGCGGGCCGTTCCAGGAGGAGCGGAAGCTGCGTTGGCTGCGCACGTACGCCTGAGGGGCGGACCGGGGGACGGCTCCTCGCCCGTCCCTCCTGTCCGACCGGAGCCGGCTTCGACCGGCCGGGGGGCCGCGTACGGCTTTCGGACACGACGGGTCCGGTGGTTCCCGCGGGCTCGCCGACCCGGGGGCGCGGCTCGCCGGACCGCGCGATGCACCGGACGGCGCCGCACATCGCGGCCGACCCCGGCGGAACGGCGCTGGTGGACGCCCTCCACGGCGCCCCTGTGCCGACCGGTTCGCGCGGGTGGGTTTCGGCCGAACCGGCAAACCGCTCTTCCCTTGTGGTTTAGACCAATGCTAGATGTGGTCGCGCAATGAGCCCGCACGGTTACGTCTTGTCACCAACAGGAGGCGCGGCATGGCCCGCACCACCCCGCACGAACCCCCGCAGTCCGACGGCCGGCCCCTGTACTGGCGGGTCGCGTCACTGCTGCTCGACGAACTGCACGACGGCACCATCCCGCCCGGTGAACGGCTGCCGGGCGAGCGGCACCTGGCCCGGCACTTCGGGGTCAGCCGGGAGACCGTCCGGCAGGCGCTCGAGGTCCTGCGCCGCGGTGGTCTGGTCGCCACCGACCGGCGGGGCAGCCATGCCACGCTGCCGGGCCGCCCGGTCGAGGACCCGGTCTCCCTCGCCTTCCCGGTGGGAGCGCGGCCGGCCGACCCTTGGGCGGTGGACCGGGCGACGGTGACGTGGGAGGCGCCGCCGCCGGAGCACGCCAAGGCGCTGGGGCTGGCCCCGCACCGGCCGACGCTGGTGCACCGCTACCGGTCGGCCACGCCCGACGGCCGGTCGCTGCGTACGGCGGTGACGTCGTTCTCGGCCGTGGCGCTGGCCGAGGTCGCGGAGCTGGGCCGCTACCGGGGCCGGGCCGACGGGGCCACTCCCGCCCAGCTGCGCCGCGCCTACGACTGGATGCGCAAGGCCGGTCTGACCCTGCACCACCGGGACTCCATCACCCAGCTCGGCGACGCCTCCTCGGTGCGGGTGACCCGGCAGGTGCGCGACCAGTACGCGCGCCCACTGGAGATCACCGAACTGGTGGTGAACGCCGAACGGGACGCGTTGGTCTACGAGTTCACGCTACCGGCGGCGGGGTAGCACCGTCCGCGCGGCGCGCCACCACGAGCCGGACGCGTGGGCTGCCGTCACCGCGCCGCCCGAACTCGGGCAGAGCCCGCAGCTCGACCGTGAAATCGGCGCGCGCCAACTCCCCCAGCACGTCGCCCAGCCGGAAGGCCCGGTAGTACATGACGAACGGCGGTCGCCACAGGGCGTTGCGCACCCGCATCACCGCGTCGAAACCGAGCAGCGTCCAGAAGGCGGGGCCGGAGGGGCGGGGCGGGGCGAGGACCGGGAAGGCGAAGCGGCCGCCCGGCCGCAGCACCGAGTGGACCTGGGTGAACAGCCCGGGCAGCTCCCGGGGCAGGAAGTGACCGAACGCGCCGAAGCTGACCACCAGGTCGAACGCGGCCGTGAACGGCAGGGCCCGGGCGTCGCCACGCACCCAGGCGACGCCCGGGCCGGCGGACGGGACCCGGCGGCGGGCGACGTCGAGCATGCCCGCGCTGAAGTCGACCCCGGTGACGCTGTGGCGGCACAGCCCGGCCAGGACGTCGATCCCGGCTCCGGTCCCGCAGCACAGGTCGAGCCCGTCGTCGAACGGGCCGAGCGGGACGAGGGCCTTCGCGACGGCCTCCAGCACCGCCTCCGGGGTCCGGAAGGGTGTGTGGTCGAACTTCGGGGCCAGCAGGTCGTAGCCGTGCTCGACGGACGACAGCGCCTGCACGGCGAGTTCGCGGAGCGTGGGGCCTTCGGGGCTGAACATCCCGTCAGCCTAGGGGGATCCGCTGTTTCAGGACCTCGAGAACGCGCGCGCACCAGCGCAGGTTCTCCTCCTCGAAGGCGATCCCGGCCATGAGGGTGAGGTAGGGGCCGATCCGGTCGGCCGTACGGAGGTACTCCTCCTCGGTCCGCCCGGCCAGGAGGCGTTCACGCACCCGCTCGTAGCGGTCGAGCTTCCCGCGCGCCCAGCCCCTGCGCTCCTCGATCAGCGCCCGGATCACCTCCGGGTCGCCGCCGTCCAGGGCCTGGATCTTGATGAGGAGTTCGTCGCGGACGGCCGTCGGCCGCTTCGGCGGTTCGGCGGCGAAGGACCGCAGCTGGGACCGGCCGGCCTCGGTGAGGGTGAACATCCGCTTGTTGGGCCGGCGTTCCTGCTGCACCGTCCGGGCCTCGACCAGCCCGTCCTGCGCGAGGCGCTCCAGCTCCCGGTACAGCTGCTGGGGGGTGGCGGGCCAGAAGTTGGCGAGCGAGACGTCGAACACCTTCGACAGCTCGTAACCCGAGGCCTCGCCCTCCAGCAAGGCAGCCAGGACGGCGTACTTGAGCGACATGTGGACACGCTAACAGCAGACGATTAATCTCATCCGCACCTAATCAATTAATTGACTATGCGAGGTGATCGGATGCGCGCGTTCCGCGAGGCGGTCGAGGCGGGCGACCTGGACGCCGTCGAGGCGCTGCTGGCCGAGGACGTCGTCTTCACCAGCCCGGTCGTCTTCAAGCCCTACCGCGGCAAGGCGATCACCGCGGCGATCCTGCGTGCGGTCTCCCAGGTGTTCCAGGACTTCCGCTACGTCCGTGAGATCGGCGACCCGGACGGACCCGGACACGCACTGGTCTTCACGGCCCGGGTGGGCGACCGGGAGCTGACCGGCTGCGACTTCCTGCGGGTGAACGAGGACGGTCTGATCGACGACTTCATGGTCATGGTCCGTCCGCTGTCGGGCGCCCACGCCCTCGCCGAGGCCATGGGCGCGCGGTTCGAACAGATCTCCAAGGAGGCGGAGGCGCGGTCCGCGTGAGGGCGTGCAGGCGATCACGAACGCGCCGGACAGGGGCTGACCGTCAGCCCTTGAGCTGCTCCAGCGTGGCCCTGGTGTCCGTCTTCAGCCAGTCGGACACGTCGGTGAGACCGGGCGGGTTCTTGTCCTGGTCGTACGAGCTGAGGTAGGCGCTGTAGCTCATCGTGTACGTCACCCAGCCGTCGCGCACGGCGAGCGTGGCGTAGCGGGAGCCGCTGGAGGAGCCGCTCGTGGTGTCCTGGCTGACGAGGTAGGCCTCGTCGCCGATGCCCTTGACCGGGTTCACGTCGTAACCCGTGTGGCTGTCGTCGTAGTTCTTCCAGGTGGCCGTGAACTCCGGGGCCGGGTCGGTCTTCCGGTGCAGGTCCACCTGGATGGACAGATAGGCGTCCGCGTACGAGGAGCCGGTCTTCTTCAGGTTCAGGCTGCAGTAACTCTCGTCGAGCGCCCTGTCCTTGAGGGAGCTGTGCGTCGGCGAGGAGTCGCTCTCGGGGTACTCGTCCTTGAAGGACGAGTAGTCCGCGTCCGAGCACATGTTGGAGGGCGCCGAGTAGCCGCGCAGGTCCGCGCTGTCCCCCATGCCCCCGATCAGGAACACTCCGGCCGCCCACGCGGCGGAGGCGACGACCGCGCCGACGGCGACCCACAGCACCGCCCGGCCGGCGCCACCGCCGCCACCGGACGGCGCAGCGGGGACCGGGCCGTACCGGGGCGGCTGCGCGTACGGGTTCCCCGGCACGCCCGCCTGCGGCTGGGCGGGCTGTCCGACCAGCGTCGGCTGCGCATAGAAGCTCCCCGGCGGGGGCGACTGCGGGTTCGGGTAGGGATAGGCCGTCGGCTGCGGCGGGATCGCCGACTGCGGCGCGGGCTGCCCGGGCTGCGGAGCCGGCTGGTCGGCCGGCTGCGAGGGCTGCGGTGGCGTGGACATGTCGTGACGATAGTGCACGGTTGCCGGTCAAGTGCCCTCACGTCCGGGATCGTTATGGTGTGGGGACACTTGGTGCGGGGCGGTGACATACGGGTCCGGACCAGGCTCCCGCGTCGCAGCGGGCGGAGTTCGGCCCGGGGCCGGCTCAGCCACCCAGGTGCACGGGAAGCGCGCGCACACTGTTGCCGACGAAGCCGGCGTGCCGGGACAGTTCGCGCTCGGGCACGGCGAGGTCCAGGTCCGGGAAGCGGGTGAACAGCCGCTCCAGGGCGACGGTGGCCTCCAGCCGGGCCAGCGGGGCGCCCAGGCAGTAGTGGGGGCCGTGGCCCAGGGAGAGGTGGCGTACGGCGTCGGCGCGGGCGGCCCTGGTGACGTCGAAGCGGTCGGCGTCCGGGCCATGGGCGGCCGGGTCGCGTCCGGCGGCGGAGTACCCGGCGAGGACCGGCGTGCCGGCGGGTATGAGCGTGCCGTCCACGGTCAGGTCCCGCACGGGATAGCGGAACGGGAAGTAGCTCACCGGCGCGTCCCAGCGCAGGGTCTCCTCGACCACGTCGGCCCAGCTCGCCCGCCCCGCGCGCACCAGGTCCAGTTGGCCACGGTGGCCGCACAGGGCGCGTACGGCGTTGGTGATCAGGTTGAGCGTGGTCTCGTGGCCGGCGATGATCATCAGGACCAGGGTGCCGATCAGCTCCTGCGGGCCGAGCCGGTCGCCGTCCTCGTCGCGGGCGGCGATCAGGTCGCTGGTGAGGTCGTCGCCGGGGCGTTCGGCCTTCGCGGCGGCTGTCTCGGCCAGAACGGCGACGAGTTCGCGGTTGGCGGTGACCGCCTCGCCCGGTTCGATGTCGGTGGCGACGACCCGGCTGGACAGGTGGTGCAGCCGGTCGCGGAACTCGGGACCGACGCCGAGGAGTTCACTGATGACACTCATGGGCAGGGGCAACGCGAAATGCTTCCGCAGATCGGCGACTCCGCCGCCCGCCGCGGCGACCCGCGCCAGGTCGTCGAGCAGCGAGGCCGTCAACTCCTCGACCCGGGGCCGCAGTTCCTCGACCTGCCGGGGCGTGAACGCCCGGCTGACCAGCGCTCGCAGCCGACGGTGGTCGTCCCCGTCGGCGGTGGTCATGCCCCGCACGGTGGCGAAGGTCAGCAAAGGCCAGCCCGCGCCGATCCGGCCCTCCCGCAGCGCCGTGAAGTGCCGTGCGTCCTTGGCCACGTCGGGGTGCTGCAGGAATTCCCTGAGCGTCTCGTGCCCGAGTACGGCGGCACCCTCGATCCCACCCGGCAGCACGACCGGGGCCACGGCACCGCGGGCCAGCAGCCGGGCATTGTCGGCGTGCGGGCACCCACCCGAAGGATCCATGCGGTGCGGTGCACTGGCGGGATTGGTCTCCACCGGGCTCTCCTCACATCGATTGGGGGGAATGAGCCCGATCGTAGGCGCCGCCGGGCGTTTTCCGGAGGGGCGTGGCACGCCGGCTCAGGCCCGGGACGGGCGCGCATCGGCCTGCCCGCCTCTCCTCCCGGCTCGGGAATAGCTCACGCGAGAGACGTGTTGACACCGCTACAGCCGTACCGTGCCGTCGAGTGGTACGGTGCTGACAGCACTCGTGCACGCCCCCTTGTGGGCGCCGGTGCCGGTTTCCCCTCTCCGCGCTGATCCGTCCGTCGTTTCCACTCGGCGCGTCAGTTTCTCAGGACCGCCTCGCTCCGAGGCGCCGTTTCCGCCGCCCGGAGGCACGTACGCCCTCCCGTCTCGCGGCTCCCCTCCCCCTTCCCCCCTTCCTCCTGCTCTTTCGTCCGTGAAAGGACCACCATGACCACCACACTCGAACCCCCTCACGTCCAGCAGGCCCCGGCCGCCCTGCTCGTCACCGGTGTCCTTGACATCGACGCGCACGGGAAGGGGCATCTGCGGGCCGTGAACTGCCTGTCCTCCCCCGCCGACCCGCAGGTACCGCCCGCGCTGATCCGCCGTCACGGCCTGCGCAGGGGCGACCTCGTCGAGGGGGTGCGCGGGGCACAGCGCGCCCTGACCGAGGTCGCGCACGTCAACGGGCACGCTCCGGGCGACCTCCGGGGCCGCCGCCACTTCCGGGACCTGACCCCCCTCCACCCGTACGAACGGCTCCGTCTGGAACACCCGGCGTCCGGCCTGGCCGGACGGGTCACCGACCTGTTCGCGCCGGTCGGCAAGGGCCAGCGGGGACTGATCGTGGCCCCGCCGAAGAGCGGCAAGACCGTGCTGCTCCAGCAGCTGGCCGCCGCCGTGGCCGGCAACCATCCCGAAAGCCGTCTGATGGTCGTCCTGCTGGACGAGCGCCCCGAAGAGGTCACCGAGATGCGCCGCTCGGTGCGCGGCGAGGTGTACGCCTCCACCTTCGACCGGGCGCCCAAGGAGCACATCGCCCTCGCGGAACTGGTCGTCGAACGGGCCAAGCGGCTCGTCGAGGCCGGCGAGGACGTCGTCATCCTGCTGGACTCCCTGACCCGGCTGTGCCGGGCCCACAACAACGCCTCCGCCGCCGGCGGACGCACCCTGAGCGGTGGTGTCGACGCGGGCGCGCTGGTCGGCCCCAAGCGGTTCTTCGGCGCCGCCCGAAAGGCCGAGGAGGGCGGCTCGCTCACCATCCTCGCCACCGTCCTGGTGGACACCGGCTCCCGTGCCGACGGCTACTTCTTCGAGGAGCTGAAGAGCACGGGGAACATGGAGCTGCGCCTGGACCGGGAGCTCGCCGCCCGCCGGGTCTTCCCCGCCGTGGACATCGACCCAACGGGCACCCGCCGCGAGGAGTTCCTCCTCACCGCGGCCGAGTTGACGGCCACCCGGGGCCTGCGCCGGGCCCTGCGCTCCCGGGAGGGCGGACCGGCCGCCCTGGAGACCCTGCTGGAGCGGATGCGGGACACCCCTGACAACGCCACCTTCCTGCGCCGCATCCAGCCGACCCTGCCCGCGGGCTGAACGTCGCCGGGGCGTGCCGGCGTGCGGCATCCGGGTTGCTCCGCTGGGCCGTCCGGCCCGGCCAGCGCGCCACTCCACCCCATCCTTCTTAGGTTGATCGTATGATCACCGGATTCTCTCGTCGGGCGGCCGTGACAGCCTGTTCCCTGTGCGTGGCGGGCGTGCTGGCACTCTCGCCGGCCGCTGCCGCCAGCGCACACCGTGCGGGGGATCCCGCACCGCCGGGGCCGCGGGCCGCGGTTCCGCAACCCTCCCTGCTCTATCGCTCCGGCACGCAGGTCCGGCCACGCCGCGGCGCGCCCGAGGTGCCGGACGTCTCCGCGCTCTCCTGGCTGGTGGCCGACGCCGGCAGCGGCGAGGTGCTGGCCGCGAGCGAGGCGCACCGCAGGCTGCCGCCCGCCAGCACCCTGAAGACCCTGTTCGCCCTCACCGTGCTGCCGACCCTGCCCGCAGAGCGGCACCACACCGTCCGGTACGAGGAGTTGGAGGACGTGGGCGAGGGCAGCAGCCTGGTCGGCGTCGAGGAGGGCCACACCTACAAGGTGGCCGACCTGTGGCGCGGCGTCTTCCTCAGCTCCGGCAACGACGCCGTGCACGTGCTCGCGTCCCTGGGCGGCGGCTGGCACGAAACAGCCGTCCGTATGCAGGCCAAGGCCCACGCGCTGGGCGCCCTGGACACCCACGTGGTCTCCCCCGACGGTTACGACACCCCCGGCCAGGTCTCCTCGGCGTACGACCTGGCGGTCTTCGGCCGTGAGGGGCTGCGCAACCCCGAGTTCGCCCGGTACTGCTCCACCGCCGAGGCCCAGTTCCCCGGCGACGGCTGGCCGTACGCGATCGAGAACACCAACCGCCTGCTGACCGGCGAGGACGGTGTGGCGCCCTACCCGGGACTGATCGGCATCAAGAACGGCTACACCAGCAACGCGGGCAACACCCTCGTCGCCGCGGCGCGCCGGGGCGGGCGCACCCTCGTCGTCACCGTGATGAACCCTCAGGCGGGCGGCGGGTTCACCGTGTACGAGGAGGCACGCGAGCTGCTCGACTGGGGCTTCGCGGCAGCCGGGCGGGTGGATCCGGTCGGCTCCCTGGACGGGCTGCGCACCGCTTCCCGCACCCCCGCGTCACCCGCGTCCGCCGCGCCCGTGGCGGCCGCCTCCTCCGGGGCACCGGACGACGACTCGGACTGGTCGCAGACCGCGGCCGTCGCGGGTCTCGCCGGGCTCGGCGCGTGGGCCGTGACGCGGGTGCTGCGGGCCAAGGGCGGCGGGGCCGCCGGCGGCTGACCGGCCGGCAGGCCCAGCAGCAGGCCGAGCGTGATCCACGTGTAGGTGTTGCCGCCGACGAAGCCGTCGACACCCGAGGAGTCCTCGAACCACAGCCACACCACGCTGGTGCACAGCACCGCGTACAGGGCGCCCGCCGGCCGCGGGTGCCCGGCGCGTGCCAGCACCACGAAGGACGGCAGCAGCCACACCAGGTGGTGCACCCAGGTGATCGGGCTGACCAGGCAGGCCGCCGCGCCGGTGAGGGCGAAGGCCGCCGTCCAGTCGCCGGCCGTCACCGCCCGGCCGGCCCGCCACGCCCACACGCACAGCACCAGCAGGACCGCCGCTGCCCACGGTGCGCGGCCCGGTTCGCCGAGCCGGGCCAGGACGCCCTGCAGCGACTGGTTCGACACGTAGTCGAGGCGGCCGACGCGGCCGGTGTCCCACAGTGCCTCGGTCCAGTAGAAGCGCGAAGCGCCCGGGTCCGCCCAGGCGGCGAGCCCGGTCGCCGCGAGGGCCACGCCTGTCGCCACTGCGGCCGCCCGCCACCGCCGGGCGAGCAGCAGCAGGCCGATGAACAGGGCGGGCGTGAGCTTGACGGCGGCGGCCAGTCCGATCCCGGCGCCCGCCCAGCGACCCCGCCCGGTCGCCAGCAGCCAGGAGTCGCCGAGCACCAGGGCGAGCAGTACCAGGTTCACCTGGCCGAAGCTGAACGTGTCGCGCAGCGGCTCGAACAGGGCCAGGCCGCACAGGGCCAGCGACCAGCGGTACCAGCCGTGCCGCCGCCAGCCGGCTCCGGCCAGGATCCGCAGCACCACCGCCAGCGCGGCCAGGTTCACCAGCAGGGAGGCCACGATCGCGCCGGGCCGGCTCATCGGGGCCAGGGGCAGCATGGCGAGCGCGGCGAACGGCGGATACGTGAAGCCGTACGACGTCCCCGGCACCCGGTAGTCGTAGATCCGGCCGCCGTGGTGCAGCCAGGTGTGCACGGTCCCGTAGTAGACGCGCAGGTCGAAGAAGTCCCGCAGCAGCGGCACGGTCGCCGTGAACACGGTCACCGCGGCGGCCAGGCCGAGCACGAGCAGCGCGCGGCCCCGGTCCGTGCGCGGCGGCATCGGCCCCGTCATGCCGTATGTCCCGTCGCCGGGGCCTGCGCCGCCTGGTGGGCCTGCCACAGGACGACCACACCGAGCAGCCCGCCGGAAACCGCGAGGACCAGTTGGCCGAGGTCGGCCGGGCCGCCACTGGGCAGCACGGCGAGGGCCAGGACGCCTGCCAGGGCGGCCACCCGGTGCCGTACCGGGGTGCTGGGTGCGGCGGCCGCGATGAGGAACAGGCCCCACAGCAGGTACCAGGGGCGGATCGCCGGGCCGAAGACGGCGACCGCGAGCAGGCTCAGGCCGAGGGCGTACACCGGTCGCGGGCGCAGCCGGAGCCATATCAGCACTATGGCTCCGGCGGTGGCCGCGAGGCCCAGCAGATGCCAGGCCGGTACAGCCAGCGGGGCCAGGTCGCTGCCGAGGCGGTCGAGCAGGGCGCCGGTGGCGCGGCCCAGCAGGCTGGTGAGCGCCCAGTTGTGCGGGGAAACGGGCGTGTCCAGGGCGCGTATCCAGCCGTATCCCGTTCCGGCCACGGCGGTCGCGGCGACCGTGGTCGCCGCTGCGGCGGCCGCCGTCGTCACGGTGGCCCACAGCGGGGTGCGGCGGGTGCGGATCTGCAGGGCCACCACCGCGAGCAGGCCCAGCGCGGCGGGCGCCTTGACCAGGGCGGCCAGAGTGACGAGCACCGCCCCGAGGACGGGCCACCGGCCGCGCGCGGCGACCAGGCCGAGACCCAGCAGGCCGAGCATGATCGCGTCGTTGTGGGCGCCCGCGACCAGGTGCAGCAGGACCAGCGGGTTCAGGGCGCCGAGCCAGAGCGCGGCGGCCGGGTCGGCGCCGCTGTGCCGGGCCAGGCGGGGCAGCGCCACCGCCATCAGGGCCACGCCCAGCAGGGCGACCAGGCGCATGCCGAGCAGGCCTGCGTGCAGTTCGCCCCGGGTCAGGCCCGACAGCGCGGAGGCCAGCCACAGGAAGGCGGGGCCGTACGGGGCGGCCGTGTGCTGCCACACCGGGGCGACCTCGTCGGCCAGCGGGCCGCCGAGCTGCGCGGGGCCCTGGGCGTACACGTCCATGTGGGCGTCGACCATGGCGCCCTGGGCGAGGTAGCTGTAGACGTCCCGGCTGAACAGCGGGGGCGCGAGCAGCAGCGGCGCCGCCCAGAGGGCCAGGACCAGCAACAGGGACCGCTGGGTGGGCGGTTGCGGTCCGCGCACCAGACGGCCGAGGAGCACCCAGGCGGCCGTCAGCAGCACGACACCGAAGTAGACGCCGACCAGCCCGAGCGCGGCCTGCGCGGAGGCGGGGGCGAGGAGGTCCGGTACGGGCAGGGCACCGGCGCTCTCACCGCCCAGCGCGAGGAAGGCGGTACCGGCCAGGCCCAGCACCTGGCACCGGCGGAGATCGACGGGGAAAGCCATGGCCAACACTGGATCAGCGTGTCAACGCGGGATGGCCGGAAGAAGACGCTCCACTCACCGGCGGACGGCCTGCGTGTGACCAGCGTGTGAGCGGTGCGGCGCGACGTGGCCGGCCGGACGCTCAGAACACGGACAGCCCGGTGAGCGTGGTGAACCTGTCCAGGGCCGCCACCCCCGCCACGGAGTTCCCGCGTTCGTCCAGCCCCGGGCTCCACACGCACAGCGTGCAGCGGCCCGGGACGACCGCGATGATGCCGCCGCCGACACCGCTCTTGCCGGGCAGGCCGACGCGGTAGGCGAAGTCGCCGGCCGCATCGTAGGTACCGCAGGTCAGCATCACCGCGTTGACCTGCTTGGCCTGGCTGCGGGTGAGCAGCCGGGTGCCGTCGGCGCGGATGCCGTGCCGGGCGAGGAACGTGGTGGCGAGGGCGAGGTCGGCGCAGGAGGCGGCGATGGAGCACTGCCGGAAGTACTGGTCGAGCAGGATCGGCACGTCGTTGTCGATGTTGCGGTAGGAGGCCATGAAGTGGGCGAGGGCCGCGTTGCGGTCGCCGTGCGCGGTCTCGGAGGCGGCGACCTCCTTGTCGAAGTCCAGCGAGGTGTTGCCGCTCTCCGTGCGGAGGAAGGCCAGCAGTTCCCCGGCCGCGTCCCCGGTACGGGTCTGGAGGCGGTCGGTCACGACGAGCGCGCCCGCGTTGATGAAAGGATTCCTCGGAATGCCGTTCTCGTACTCCAGTTGCACCAGGGAGTTGAACGGGTTGCCGGAGGGCTCGCGGCCCACGTGCTCCCAGAGCTGGTCGCCCTCGCGGGCCAGGTCGAGGGCGAGGGTGAAGACCTTGGTGATGGACTGCGTGGAGAAGGGCTGCCGCCAGTCCCCCACCCCGTACACCGTGCCGTCCAGCTCGGCGACGGCCATGCCGAAGCTGCGCGGATCGCGGGCCGCGAGGGCCGGGATGTAGTCGGCGGGACACCCGCGGCCGGGTGTGCGCCCTATCTCCTCGGCGATGCGCTCCAGGACCGGAAGGAAGGTGAGGGACGACGTCGTTGTCATGATCACCATTGTGCCTCCCGGCCGGTCCAGGCGCGCCATCACAGGGGCGTAAGCGCAGGTCAGGTGGCGGGTGCCCCGCTGCCGGCGACGATCTCGGGGCGCAGCAGGTCGGCCAGCCTCTCGGCGGGCAACAGGCCCTTCTCCAGGACGAGTTCCGCCACGCCCCGGCCGGTGGCGAGGGCCTCCTTGGCGATGTCGGTGGCGGCCGTGTACCCGATGTGCGGGTTGAGCGCGGTGACCAGGCCGATGGAATTCTCGACGGTCGCGCGCAGCACCTCGGTGTTGGCGGTGATGCCGTTCACGCAGCGCTCGGCGAGGGTGAGGCAGGCGTTTCGCAGATGGGTGACCGACTCGGACAGCGAGTGCAGGATGATCGGCTCGAAGGCGTTGAGCTGGAGCTGTCCCGCCTCCGCCGCCATGGTGATGGCGACGTCGTTGCCGATCACCTCGAAGGCGACCTGGTTGACGACCTCGGGGATCACCGGGTTGACCTTGCCCGGCATGATCGAGGAACCGGCCTGTACCGGCGGCAGGTTGATCTCGCCCAGGCCCGCGCGCGGGCCCGAGGACAGCAGGCGCAGGTCGTTGCAGCTCTTGGAGAGCTTGACCGCGATCCGCTTGAGAACGCCGGACATCTGGACGAAGGCGCCGCAGTCCTGAGTGGCCTCGACCAGGTTGGCCGCGGTGACCAGGGGCAGCCCGGTGATGGCGGCGAGCTGCCGGCGGGCTGCCTCGGCGTATCCGGCCGGGGCGTTCAGGCCCGTGCCGATGGCCGTGGCACCCAGGTTGATCTCGTGGATCAGCTCGGCGGCCTCGGCGAGCCGGCTGCGGTCCTCCTCCAGCATCACGGCGAACGCCGAGAACTCCTGGCCGAGGGTCATCGGCACCGCGTCCTGCAGCTGGGTACGGCCCATCTTGAGCACGTCGCGGAACTCGACGGCCTTGCGGCCGAAGGCGTCCTGCAGGACGGCCATCGCCTTGAGCAGGCCGCGCACCGCGAACACCGTCGCGATCTTGACGGCGGTCGGGTAGACGTCGTTGGTCGACTGGCCGAGGTTGACGTCCTCGTTGGGGTGCAGGTGCGCGTACTGCCCCTTCGCGTGCCCGAGCAGTTCCAGCGCACGGTTCGCCACGACTTCGTTGGCGTTCATGTTGGTGGAGGTGCCGGCACCGCCCTGGATGACGTCCACGACGAACTGGTCGTGCAGCCGGCCGTCCCGGATCTCCCGGCAGGCGGCGACGATCGCGGCCGCCTTCCGGGGCTCCAGCAGGCCGAGTTCCTCGTTGGCGAGGGCGGCGGCCTCCTTGACGGCGGCCAGGGCGTCGATCAGGTGCGGGTAGGCGGAGATCGGGGTGCCGGTGATGGGGAAGTTCTCCGTCGCGCGCAGGGTGTGGACACCCCAGTACACGTCGGCGGGGACGTCGCGGTCGCCGAGCAGATCGTGTTCGCTTCGGGTGGCGGCGGTCATGAGGGCTGGAGTCGCCTTTCTGAGGTACGGAGGTGACAGCGCCCCGAAAGGGGCCCGGGGAACCGCGCGATCGACCACGAACGGCCCGCAGACCGGCGACGGCCGGCAGTCCCCCAACGGCATCGGGCGAAGCGCTACGCGCAAGCGGTGAGCGGCACCGGATCCAGCGCACGTACCGGCCGCACGCAGCCCACCGGCTCCCCGCCACCCAGCAGCGCCTCTCCGGCGAACTCGGTCAGCAGTTCGGGGTCCACGCCCGCGCGAGCGAGCGCGGCCGCCGCCACCGGGACACGCGCCCGGTTCGCCCCGTCGGCGATCTTGACGGCGATCGCACGGCCGTCGGGCAGCGCGGCCACCTGGACGCCCTCGAAGCCGTCCTTGGCAAGCAGGCCGGGGACGGCCGCCATCAGCGCGGACACGTCACGCCCCGCGCCGGAGGCCATCTCGGCGTGCTCGCGCATCGCGTCGGCCACCCGGGTCTCCGGCGTGCCCGGCGCGGCCGAGGCGATGCGGGAGAGGGCACGGGCGAGGCCATGCAGGGAGATGGAGAACAGCGGCGCGCCGCAGCCGTCCACGGTGACCCGGGCGACGTGCTGGCCGGTCAGGTCCTCGACGATCTCGGCGATGGCCTGCTGGAGCGGGTGCGCGGGGTCCAGGTAGTCCTCCAGGGACCAGCCGTTGAGCTTGGCGGTCCACAGCATCGCCGCGTGCTTTCCGGAGCAGTTCTGCGCGAGGCGGGAGGGCAGCCGGCCCTCGCGGACCCAGGCGTCCCGCACGGCCGGGCCGAACGGCATGTCGGGCACGTTGCGCAGGTCCTCCTCGGTGAGCCCGGCGAGTGCGAGGATCCGCCGGGTGCCGGCGAGGTGGCGTTCCTCGCCGGAGTGGCTCGCGGCGGCGAGCGAGAGCAGCTCGCCGTCGAGCGGCAGCCCGGCGCGCAGCATGGCGACGGCCTGGACGGGCTTGAGGGCCGAGCGCGGGTAGAACGCGGCCTCGATGTCGCCGAGCTGGAAGTGGACCTGGCCGTCGGCGTCGAGAACGACGACGGAGCCGTAGTGGATGCCCTCGACGACCCCGCCCCGGACGAGGTGGGCGACGGGGGCGTGGAGGGGTTCGCGGATCAGGGGTGCGTCCGCGGGCGAACTGCTGTACCCGCTCATGCCTCGGGTCCGCCTTCCGTGGGGTCGTCCGTGTGCCCGGGGCGCACGATGTCGGTGAGGGTCTTCTCGACGCGGTCGAGGTGGTGGCTCATCGCCTCGACGGCGTCGTGCTCGGAACCGTCGATCAATGCCTCGACGATCGCCCGGTGCTCGCGGTTGGACTGCTCGCGGCGCCCGCCCAGTTCGTTGAGGAAGGCCGACTGACGCGCCAGTGCGTCGCGGATCTCCTCGATGACCCGGCGGAAGACCGGGTTCTGGGCGGCTTCGGCCACGGCGAGGTGGAAGAGGCTGTCCATGGCGACCCACGCGGTGGTGTCCGTCTCCTGCTCCATGCGGTCCAGGAGGTGGGCCATGTGGTCCAGGTTCTCCGGGGTGCGGCGCACAGCGGCGTATCCGGCGACCGGGATCTCGATGTGCCGGCGCACCTCGAGCAGGTCGCTGGCCGCGTAGTCGCCGAAGGTGGGGTCCTCGACGGCGCTCGCGACGACGAAGGTGCCCTTGCCGGTCCGGGAGACCGTCAGGCCCATCGTCTGCAGCGCGCGCAGTGCCTCGCGCAGGACGGGCCGGGACACCTCGAGGGTGCGGCACAGCTCGGCCTCGGAGGGGAGCTTGTCGCCGATCGCGTAGTCGCCGCGTTCGATGGCGCTGCGGAGGTGGCCGAGGACCGCTTCCATGGCGCTGACGCGCCGCGGGGCCGAGCCACCTGTCTGGCTGTCTGACAGGTTCACGGGAGCGATCCTGCGGCTTGCGGCGGCGGACTGTCAAGGCGTCCCGCAAGGAAACATTCACGGGGTGCGGCGCCTGAATGCAGGCATCCGTACCCCGTGGGTGATCAGCGGGCTTCGCTCAGCTGTTGAGCGTGCCGGAGGCGAGCAGTCCGAGGAGCACCCCGCCGATGACGATCCGGTAGATCACGAAGGCGTTGAAGGAGTGCTTGGCGACGAACTTCAGCAGCCAGGCGATGGAGGCGTAGGCGACCACGAAGGAGACGATCGTGCCGACGGCCAGCGGAGCGGCGCCGACGCCCGCGCCGAGGGCGTCCTTCAGCTCGTAGATGCCCGCGCCGGTCAGCGCCGGGATGCCGAGGAAGAACGACAGGCGGGTGGCCGCGACGCGGTCCAGGTCCAGGATGAGCGCGGTGGACATGGTGGCGCCGGAGCGGGAGAAGCCGGGGAAGAGCAGGGCGAGGATCTGGGAGCAGCCGACCAGCATCGCGTCCTTGAAGGAGGTGTCGTCCTCACCGCGCTTGTGCCGGCCCATCTGGTCCGCGGCCCACATCACACCGGATCCGACGATCAGCGAGCCGGCGACCACCCAGAGCGAGGCGAGCGTACCTTCGATCAGCGGCTTGGCGGCCAGGCCCACCACGACGATCGGGATGGTCGCGGCGATCACCCACCAGGCGAACTTGTAGTCGTGGTGGTAGCGCTCCTCGCGGTTGGTCAGACCGCGGAACCAGGCGGAGACGATCCGCTTGATGTCCTTGAAGAAGTACACGAGCACGGCGGCGATGGCACCGACCTGGATGACGGCGGAGAACCCGACGACGGACTTGTCGTCGACAGGAATGTCCATGAGCCCCTCGGCGATCTTGAGGTGGCCGGTGGAGGACACCGGGAGGAACTCGGTCACCCCCTCGACTACTCCGAGGACGACGGCCTGACCGACGGAGATGGCGCTCATGGGATCCAGTTCTGAGGAGAGTTGGTCGACAGTGCTGTAGACAGTACTTACTATGCCCGGCCGTACGCCAAGCGCCTAGGGCCGGTCCGGCGGACAGACCCTCAGGCCCACAGGGCATCGGCGAGGGCCACCCCCGCGAAGGCGGCCGCCAGCCCCGCCGCCACGCTCGCGACGGCGTTGACCGCAGCGTAGAGGCCCGCACCGGCCTCGGTCAGCCGCAGGGTCTCGTAGGAGAAGGTCGAGTACGTCGTCAGGGCTCCGCACAGCCCGGTGCCGAGCAGCAGCTGCAGGTGCGGACCTGCGGCTCCGGCGGAAGCGGCACCGGTGAGCAGGCCGAGGATCAGGCATCCGGTGACGTTCACCACGAAGGTGCCCCAGGGGAAGAGCGAGTCGTGGCGGCCCTGGACGGCCCGGTCGGTGAGATAGCGCAGCGGCGCGCCGACCATGGCTCCCAGGACGACCAGCAGCCAGTTCACAACGACTTCTTACCCTTCGGATGCGCCGCGTCCGGGCCCGCCGTCCGGCCCACGTACCGGATGACCTCGCACTCCTCCAGCGTCACGAGGCCTTCGCCGACCAGCTCGTCCAGCTGCGGCAGGAACGCCCGGACCCGCTCCTCGGTGTCCACCACGACGATCGCCACCGGCAGGTCCTCGCTCAGGGACAGCAGCCGGGAGGTGTGGATGCGGGAGGAGGCGCCGAACCCCTCGATGCCGCGGAAGACGCTGGCCCCGGCGAGTCCGGCGGCGTGCGCGCGGTGCACGATCTCGGAGTAGAGGGGCTTGTGGTGCCAGGTGTCGTCCTCGCCGATGTAGACGGTCAGCCTGACGGCCCGGCCGCTGAGTGACGTCATCGCTGCCTCCGGGTGAGCACCAGACGGGCGGCGGCCGAGGCCAGCCACACCGCCGCGAGGGCCGCGAACAGGGTCGCGGCGAGGTAGGCCAGCCCGGTGCGGGGATGGCCGGCGTCCACCAGCTTGCGGATGTCGACGGCGTAGGTGGAAAAGGTGGTGAAGCCGCCGAGCACGCCGGTGCCGAAGAAGGGGCGTACGAGACGGTGGGCGGCCCAGACGTCGCTGATCAGCACCATGAACACGCCGATGACGGCACAGCCGATGACATTGATGCCGAACGTCGCCCAGGGGAAGCCGCCGGGTGGCGTGGGCCAGGCCAGGCCGAGCCCGTAGCGGGTCGTGGCACCGAGGGCACCGCCCACGGCGACCACCGCGACGACGGGGGCCTGGGTGCGCCACTCGGGCCGCCGCGGGGGTGCCGGGCGGGCACGGAGGCTCTCGGCTTCCGGGGCTGTCATGCTCGTACGTCTCCTGTCAGGCCTGCCCCGACGGGTGATCACGGCCGGGCACCAGGGTACCGCCGTGTCAGGGGGCGGCGGGCAGCACGCAGACCGCGATGCCGGGCTCCCAGAGACTGCCGAGGACCAGGTGCCTGCCGGCCCGGCACACGCTGGTGACCATGCGGAAGGCGGAGCGGCGGCGGGTGAGGTGGTGGACGGTCCCGCCCTGGTCGTCGAGGGCCATCACACCGATCGTGCCGCCCGGGCGGAACGGCGCGTGCACGGCGACCCGGGCGGCGGTGCGGCGCACGGCGGGCCGGGCACGGTGCAGGAGGTCGAGGGGCGGGACGCGCGGTCCCGCGAGGGCTACCCAGATCGGCCCGTCGGGGCCCTCCCGCCACAGATTGTCGGGCATGCCGGGGAGATCCGCGAAGGGCTCGGCCTGTCCGGCGCGCGGGCCGGTGAGGTGGTAACGGGTGAGACGGCAGGCGCCGGTCTCGGCGATCACCAGGAAGGAGCCGTCGGCGCTCGGAGCGAGGCCGTTGGCGAACTGCAGCCCCTCCAGGAGGACTTCGGGAGTGCCGCTCCCGGGCGCGAGGCGGAGCAGGCGTCCGGTGCCGGTGTGCTCCACGATGTCGCCGATCCACTGGTGCAGGGGATGGCGGCGGCTGGAGACGGTGAAGTACACGGTGCCGTCGTCCAGGGAGACGACGTTGCTGCAGAACCGCAGCCGCTCCCCCGCCACCGCGTCGGCGAGGACCGTGACGCCGCCGCCCGGCTCCACGCGCAGCAGGCCGCGTTCCGCGTCGCACACCAGCAGACCGCCGTCCGGGAGGAGCTCCAGGCCGAGGGGACGGCCGCCGGTCTCGGCGAGCGTCTCGACGCGGACCGTGTCCGGGTCCGCGAGGTGGCGGATGCGCAGGATGCGGCCGTCCTCCGTCCCGGTGAGGACCCGGCCCTCGGGGTCGGCCACCACGTCTTCGGGGCCGCGCCCGCCGAGGGCGACACAGTGGAGGGGGACGAGTGCGGTCGTCATGGGTATCTGCCCTTCGCCGTCCGAGCGGTCCATCCTCGCAGGCGGCCGGATCCTCACGAGGCTGTTTCGAGGCAGGCGGTGGATTCCTTCACCAGCCCTTCTCGAACATCCTGGCCACCTCGGCGATGCGGATCTCGTCGCGCCGGTAGTAGGTGCGGCAGCGGATCCGGCGGGTGCGCAGCAGGCCGAGACCGGCGAGGAGGTCCAGGTGGGCGAGTGCGGCCCGGCGTGACACACCGAGCTTGGCGGCCACGGCCCGCGCGGTGACACCGATGTCGGCCGGGTCGCCGGGACCGGCTCCCGGGAAGTGGGCCGCCGGGTCCTTCAACCAGTCCAGAATGTCCTGCCGCATGTGTCCCGAGGGAATCCTCAGCATCGCTCACGCCTCCGTCCCGGCCTCCTCACCTGTGGTGTGCCCACTGTGTCGCGGACGAGACCGTCCCGTCCGGGACTCGGCGCCCCTTGTCCGGTACCGAACGGGAGTACGGCCGGGAGGGGTTGGCCCGTCCGGCCCGGAAAAGGGGGGAGGGCCCGGCCGTCCCCCTACGGCCGGGCCCCGTGACGGTGGGGTTGCCGCACAGCGAGTGACCCACCGCGCCGGGAGTCCGCGACCGGTCAGGATCGAAGAAGCCAGGGTGGGCTCCCCGGTCCTAACGTGAGAGCACCGACGGGGAACCCGTCGGACCACGCGCACCAAGGAGTGAGTTCCATGACCGCCGGCCTGCAGACGATCATCTACCCCGTCAAGGACCTGGAGAAGGCCAAGCCGCTGTTCACCGCGCTGCTGGGCGTGGAGCCCTACGCCGACGAGCCCTACTACGTCGGTTTCAAGGCCGAAGGGCAGGACGTCGGCCTCGACCCGAACGGGCACGCGCAGGGGCTGACCGGACCGGTGCCGTTCTGGCACGTCACCGATCTCCGGGAGCGGCTGGCCGCCCTCCTGGAGGCGGGCGCGGAACTGCTCCAGGACGTGCGGGACGTGGGCAACGGCAGGCTGATCGCCTCGGTGAAGGACCCCGACGGCAACTTGATCGGGCTGCTCCAGGACCCGTCTGCCTGAGGCCCGGACGCCCGCTCACACCCGCACTAGTTGCACACTCAACGATTGGCCGAATCGGTGCTACGGTGCGGGTATGGCAGTCAAGACGGCCGATGCCGGGCTCGAGGAGCGCTGGCGGGACATCCTCTCGGTGCACGCGCGCACGATGTGCGAGATCGACCGCGCCCTGCACCCGCACGGGCTCGGCGCCAGCGACTTCGAGGTGCTGGACATCCTGGCGTCCGAGGCGCCCGAGCAGGGCGAGCAGTGCCGGGTGCAGAACCTGGTCGGACGGGTCCATCTCAGCCAGAGCGCCCTGTCCCGGCTGATCGGCCGCCTGGAGAAGGAGGGCCTGGTCGAGCGCTCGGTGTGTGCGGAGGACCGGCGCGGGGTGTGGGTCGCGCTCACCCGCAAGGGCCGCGACCTGTACGCCGAGGTATTGCCGCTGCAGCGGGCCGTGCTGGAGCGGATGCTGGCCGAGCGAGCCGGCTAGGGTCCGGCCGGCGGATCATGCCGGGATCGCGGGGCATGGCACGGCCACCCTCGGCGGTGTCCTCGGTTGCCGACTCCCACGCTCGGCTGCGCGCGCATGGGTCACCCCATCGCGTCGGCGCCCTCCTGCGCCGTGCAGTCCGGACGCTCAATGCCCCGCCGACCTGTACTGACAAGTCACCGTTGCCCGGAGCCGGCCCGATCCGCCGGACGGACCCTAGAGCGTCAGCTCCGCGCCGTCCGGCAGGACTTCCACCCCCTGCTCGGCCACACGCGCGCGTGCCGGTGAGCCGGGGTCGAGCAGCGGATTCGTGTTGTTGAGGTGGGTGTAGATCCGGCGCGGGCCAGGGTGGCGGGCCAGGGCCTCCAGGGAGCCCTGGGGCCCGGTGACCGGCAGATGCCCCATGGCCACCTGCCCGGCACCGGTGCGCACCGCCGTGCCCATCTCGTCGGCGGCGAAGAAGGTGCCGTCCAGCAGCACGCAGTCGGCCGACGCGCACAGGTCGTCCAGCACGGGACTCCAGGCGCCGACGCACGGCGCGTACAGCAGCACGCGCCCGCCGGCCAGGTCCTCGACGCGGTACGCCGTCACCCACGGGCCGCCGGGCTCGGGCGCAGACGGAACATACTTGGGGATCTTGGTGCCTACCTGATGGGCCGTGACGACCAGCCCGCCGGCCAGCACGAACCCGCCGTCGGCCAGGCTGTCGGCCCACTCCCAGGAGGCGTAGCGGTCCAGGGCCGCGCGTGCGGGGGTGAGGACGCCGCGGACCGGCGGGGCCGCGTAGACCTTCAGGCCCGCCGCCCCGCGCAGCTCGGTCAGACCCGTGACGTGGTCGGCCTCCGCGTCGGTGAGCAGCACACCGCGCAGCGGGGTGTCCCGGGGCCCGGGGCCGGGCCACAGGGCGGGGGTGGCGGTGAGCTGGGTGCGCAGATCGGGCGAGGCGTTCAGCAGCCACCAGTCGCGGCCGTTGCCGCTGACGGCGGCGCACTCCTGGGTGCGGGAGGGCAGCTCGCCCTTCCGGGCCGCCGCGCACAGCGCGCAGGCGCAGTTCCACTGCGGGAAGCCGCCTCCGGCGGCGGTGCCCAGCAGGACGATCCTCACGGCCATCGGCTCCTTCACGCATACCGGACCTTCCGCTCAGATCTTCCCCGCGGAGGGCCGGGTGACTACTCGGAGACGGGGGGCGGTTCCGGCCGTCCTGTACGGGGCTGCCGGTCCGCCGGCCGCTGTGGCGGAATGGGGCCGCCGGCGAAGTCGCGGGGGCCGGTCCACAGCGCGGGTACGGCGTCGCTGCGGCGGCACAGCTCGTACGCGACCGCCTCATAGTTGACCCGCCAGCCCCGGAAGTGCGGCCAGGCCTCCTTCGGGCTGCGTTCCGCCCGGAAGCCTGCCTTACAGATCATGGCCACCGCCTCGTCGAACTCGGCGAACGTCAGCCGGATCGGGTCGCCGGGAGACGGGTCGGGCTCGAAGGGGAGGTGGACCGCGCGGGCGATGTCACGCAGGGCGCTGAACCCGGCGCGCAGCAACAGACGGGCCTCCGGCGGGGCCTGGCGCGGGTCCAGCGCGAGCTGCAGGGCGGCCGCGTCCATGACGGCGACCAGACCGACCAGCCAGCTGCGGTGCGGGCGCGGGGAGCGGAAGGTCAGCAGGATCGGGTACGTGGAGTGGCTCTCACCCATGTCCGAGGCGAGGCGCTCCCACGCGCGGTACAGCTCGGGCAGCGCGGTCTCGGTGTCGACCAGCCACTGCCGGGCGAGGATCTCCGGTCCCCAGGCGGGCTCGCCCGCCCGCGCCTGGAGCAGGGTGACCTCCAGCTCGCGGCGGTTGTAGGCGCTGTAGAGGGTCGGCAGGTAGGCGATCTGCAGGGCGATCAGGACGGGTCCGGTGGCCGCGGCGAGGAAGTCAAGCACGGACAGTTTCAGCCGGGCGCCGCTGGCGAAGCCGAGCGTGAACAGGCTGGAGCCGGCCTCGCGGAAGGCGGGCGCCCACGACAGCGCGGCCACCGTGTGCAGAAGGAGGCCGAAACCGAGCAGGGCCCCGCCGAGCCAGGTGGCGAGCATGCCGATCAGCATCAGCGGGGCGAGCCAGGTCTGTGCGCGGTCGATGGCGTCGTAGCCGCCGCGCAGGGCGGTGAGCCTGAGGAGCCTGCGCAACAGCCACCACAGCCGGAACACCAGCACGGAGTAGAGGCCCCTCGGCACCACCAGGGTGCGGAGGATGCTGCTGAAGACCAGTCCGAGGACCAGTCCGCCGGCTACGCCGGAGATCCATTCCATGCGGGCATTTTGTCGCCTGGCGGGTGGGCCGTCGGGTCCGGGCGCGGCTGCGGGTGCGCTGTGGCAGGGTGCGCCCCTCGGGAAGGCCCCGGCTCACCGTGCCAACAAGGTGCGCACCCCCTGTGAGGTCAGGGTCAAGCCGTGGGCCGAGCTGCCGTCTATCGCCAGGGAGAGGTCGTCGTCGGGCCACTGGGAGGCGAGGGCGCCGAGTGGGATCAGGCGGTAGCGGGAGATGAACGGCAGGAGCTCGGCCATCGTCCCTTCGGAAGTGAACACGGGGACGACCGGCTCGCCCCCGGCCTGTTCGAGGATGGGCAGGGCGACGGTCGAGGCCTCGGCGCCCTCGCCGTCCAGCGCGTCGTCCGGTACCGGGACGAGCACGTCGCTGTGGGCGAGGGTGTCCAGGGCGGCCTGGTCCTCGGCGTTCACGGCCAGCGCGTCGAGCGCCTGCTGGGCCGGCGTCGGAAGGTCGTCGTGTGCGGGTGTCTCCATGGCAGGTCCCCAGGTAGCGGCGGTCGTACGGCCACGCGCAGGCAGACGCCCGGGCGTGCTTCCGCCTCGCGTACCCGGTGGGGCCGCAGGCATGCGTGAGGATTCCGGGGAGGGCCGGCCAGGTCGGACACTCGGGGCGGTCCAGACGGTGGTCGGCGGCGGGGGCGGCATCAGGGTGGGCCGGCGAGGGCTTCGTCGCGCGCACATCCGTACGGGCCGCGGCGGCACGGTCGTACCGGGTCATACCAGGTCAGGGGCACGGTCGTATCGGGTCATGGGGGCGGTCGTACCGGGTCGTGGGCGCCTTCCGGGCGGGTCCGCCTCGTGGGCGTCGATCCGCCGCTCGGAGACCCGCTGCTCGCCATGGTCGGGCCACAGGCCGGCCCGCAGCAGCACCTCGGTGAGCGAGTTCTTGCCCAGTCCTCGTGCGGGCAGCTCCCGAAGCCCGGGCACGGGCGGCAGGAAGTCGCGTTCGTACGACACCCCGGTGCCGTCCGCGACCAGCTCGCGGATCCGCTCCACGCACACGAACGCGTCCTTCTCCAGGCCGCGTTCGCCCGCGAGCCCGTTGTCGTGCGTCCAGCGCACGGCAAGGGTGCGCACCCGGGCCTCGTCCCCCCTGCGGGGCCAGGGCGCGCGCCGGCCGAACCGGTCCTCCAGCGGCGGCCGTCGAAGAGGACGCAGGAGCCCTTTCCGGTCCGCGTGGTGATCAGGCCCTCCTCCGACAGCTCGGCCAGGGCCGCTCGGACGGTCGTCCGGCCGACGCCGAACCGCTGGGCGAATGCGTGTCCGGCCTGGCAGCTGTTGTCCGGCCGGGCGGTGGCCGATGCGGATCTCCCGGGCGAGGATCCGGCTGATCCGCTGGTGCGTGAGCGGGACGCCGGTCATCGCCGGGCCTGTGCGAGCACGTCGTCGATGGTGGTGACCCGGATCAGCGGCCGGTAGAGGTCCAGCGTCCGCAGGGCCCTGAGGTGGGAGTCGTCGTTCACGCCCGCGCAGGCGTCCGCCACCACCAGCACCTCGGTGCCGGCGTCGGCGGCGGCCAGGGCCGTGGACAGCACGCAGCAGTCGGTGCTGACGCCGGCCAGGACCAGACGGCGGTCCGGGCCGACGTGGCCCTCGAGTTCGGGGGTCCATTTACCGAAGGTGGTGGCGTTCACGACATGAGTGGCCCGGTCGGCGAAGTCGTCGGTCAGCTTCCACAGCTCGGCGTCCGGGGGCTGGAGGGCGAAGGGCCACTGGGCGTAGTAGGCGCGCCAGGCACCGGTGGGTTTCCCGGGGGCCAGGAAGCGGGTGAAGACGACACGCTCACCGAAGGGCGGCAGCAGTCGCCGTACGCCCGCGGCCGCGTCGGCGTACCGCGGGGTGGCCCAGGGGCTGCCGGGGTCGGCGAACACGCGCTGCATGTCGATCACGGCCAGCAGACCGGGCGCGGTGGCCCTGGGGGTCATACGCTGTACACCCCCTCGCTCGGCGAGGGGCTCGGCGCCTGCGCCTCCTGCGCGCGCACCCGGCCCCGGCCCAGCAGCAACGTGCCGAGGAAGGTGAGCGCGAGGGCGACGAGGACGCCGAGGTTGGCGTAAGCCCAGGCGCCGGACCTGCCGCCCAGACCGAACGGCTCGAGGAGGTAGCCCTGCCATGTGAGCCAGCTCGCGGCGGTGTTGGTGACCAGGCCCCAGCCGACGGCGGTGGCGCCGAGGGTGAGCAGCAGCGGCAGCGGAGGTACGTCGCCGTAGCGGCCGTGGGGGTGGTACAGGTCGCCCTCGTCGTAGTCGCGGCGGCGCAGCGCGAGGTCGGCGAGCATGACGCCGCACCAGGCGGCGATGGGCACGCCGAGCGTGGTGAGGAAGCCCATGAACTGGCCGAGGAAGGTGCCGGCGAAGAACACGATGTAGACGGCGCCGGCGATCATCAGGACGCCGTCGAGGAGCGCGGCCAGATAGCGGGGCACGCGCAGACCGGCGGAGAGCAGGGCCAGTCCGGAGGAGTAGATGTCGAGGACGGCGCCGCCCACCAGGCCGAGGACGGCGACGACCGCGAAGGGCACCAGGAACCAGGTGGGCAGAATCGTGGTCAGCGCGCCGATCGGATCGGCCGCGATCGTCTTGCTCAGCTTCTCGGAGGAGCCGGCCAGCAGGAGGCCGAAGACGAGCAGGAGCAGCGGGGCCGCGGAGGCCCCGAAGGTGGTCCAGCCGATCACGCCCCGGCTGGAGGAACCGCGGGGCAGATAGCGGGAGTAGTCGGCGGCGGCGTTGACCCAGCCGAGCCCGAAGCCGGTCATCATGAACACGAGCGCCCCGATGAACTCCTGGGCGGAGCCCGCCGGAATCGCGCTGACCGTGCTCCAGTGGATGTGGTCGGCGACCAGGCCGACGTAGACGACGGTGAGCACGCCCGTGATCACGGTGATCCAGGTCTGCAGGTGCATGATCAGGTCGAAGCCCATGACCCCGCCGACCACGGTCAGCGCGGCGACCACCATCAGGGCGACCACCTTGGTCTCCGTGCCGCCGCCCCAGCCCAGCCGGCCGAAGACGGTCGCGGTGGCCATGGTGGCGAGTGCGGTGAGGACGGTCTCCCAGCCGACGGTGAGCACCCAGGAGATCACGGACGGCAGCCGGTTGCCCCGTACGCCGTACGCGGCGCGGCTGAGGACCATCGTGGGCGCCGAGCCGCGCTTGCCGGCGACCGCGATGAAGCCGCACAGCAGGAAGGAGACGACGATGCCGATCACGCCGGCGGCGAGGGCCTGCCAGAAGGAGATGCCGAAACCGAAGGCGAAGGCGCCGTAACTGAGGCCGAGAACAGAGACGTTCGCCCCGAACCAGGGCCAGAACAGCGTGCGCGGGGTGCCCTTGCGCTCCGCGTCCCCGATCACGTCGAGTCCGTGCGTCTCCAACTGGAGCTGACGGCCGTCGGATCTGCGGTCGAGGGGGTCCTGCGGATGCGTCATCGCCCGGCCTGCCTGTCTAGACGTGTCCAGTCGAGGCGAGGCTAAGCCGGTGCCCAGGAGGCGTCAACGGCGCGGAGGCGCCCATGGCAGACGCTGTCCGGCACCGGCCGGCCGGGACCGCTCAGCGGATGAACTCAGTTCTCCCCGGTACGGTCATGACGGCTCCCTCACCCCGTCGTCCCCGTCATCCCCGTCGTCCCCGTCGTTCTCCTCGTCGGTGTCCTCACCCTCGGCCTGGGACGGAGTCGTGCGCGGCGGCTCGGCCGGTTCCGCGTCGTCCCGCTCCGTCCCGCCCTCGGCCTGGGACGGGGTCTGCTCGCTCATGAGGGCCTCCACAGCGGTCGCGTGCCTGTGCCGAAGCCACCGAGTACCCGTCCGGGACGAGTCGCATCATTACGGGAAAAGGGCGAATCCCCCCGGGTCCGGGTACCTGAGCGGTCCGGCGCAGCATGTGGCGCGGCACCCATAGGACCCCTCTCACCGCCCTGGAGGAACCATGGCCGGTGTCAGCCCCACCGATCTGCAGAAGGCCCTGTCGGGCGCGGAGTACCCGGCCGACTCTGACCAGCTCCGCAAGGTCGCCGAGGACAACCACGCGCCCAAGGAGGCCACCAGCGTCCGACTTTTCCAGGGTGGCCGGCCGCCGCGGCCCGGGCCGTGTCAGGCCGGGGTCCGCAGCGTCGCTCCGAGCCGTTCGAAGGCGGTGGGGCGCGGCCGGTCCGTCAGGAAGTCGCTGATGCGCAGGGCGCATTCCTCCGGAGACAGGAGGCCGGTGTCCACGTCGAGGTCGTGCGGCCCGTGGGAGTGCACGTGGTCATACTGCAGGGCGGCCAGTCCCCGTTGCCGGTCACCCCGCTCGCGTTCACGGCGTTCCAGCCCGGGCAGCGGACACCGCGATCAGGACCGTGTCCTCGGGTACGAGCAGATCGAGGAGGTCCAGCAACCGCCGGCGGCGGCTGAGCGGATGGTCCACGACGACGTTGTTGCCGCCGGCCGCCATCCCGGCGACCGCGCCGCGTCTGCCGTGCCCGGGAGGCCGCCCTGCGTGCCGGTCCTGCGGAAGGCACGTCCGCACCAGCGCGTACGCTGCTTGCCGTGTCAGTGTCCCGTCTGCGTCGCGTCGCCGTTCTTGTGCTCGAGGGTGCGAAGCCGCTCGATGTCGGGATTCCCGCGCAGGTGTTCACGACCCGCGCGAGCATGCCGTACGAGGTGCGGGTCTGCGGCGCCACGCCCGGTCTCGTGACCGGCGGCGACGGGCTGTCGTACCACGCCGCCCACGGCCTGGAGGCGCTCGCGTGGGCCGACGTCGTCTTCATCCCCGGCTACCGGTTCCCGGACCGCGACGATCCGCCGCCGGCCGTCGTGGACGCGCTGATCGCCGCCCATGAACGCGGCGCCCGGCTCGCCGCCATCTCCACCGGCGCCTTCGCGCTCGCGGCCACGGGCCTGCTCGACGGCCGACGCGCCACGACGCACTGGCACTACGCGCGGGCGCTGGCGGCGAAGCATCCGCTCGTCCGGGTCGACGAGAACGTGCTGTTCGTGGACGAGGGCAGCGTGCTGACGTCGGCGGGCGCCGCGTCGGGCATCGACCTGTGCCTGCACATCCTGCGCGGCGATCTCGGCGTGGCCGCCTCGAATCACGCGGCCCGGCGCCTGGTCGCGGCCCCGTACCGCAGCGGCGGTCAGGCGCAGTACGTACCCCGTAGTGTGCCGGAGCCGCTCGGCGAGCGGTTCGCCGCCACGCGCGAGTGGGCGCTGCACCGGCTCGGCGAGCCGCTCGGCCTCGAGACGCTCGCCCGGCATGCGGGGGTGTCGGCGCGCACGTTCTCGCGGCGCTTCGCCGAGGACACCGGGTACACACCCATGCAGTGGGTCATGCGCGCCCGCATCGACATGGCCCGTGAGCTGCTGGAACGTTCGGAGCGGAGCGTCGAGCAGATCGCCGCGGACGTCGGCCTCGGCACCGGCGCGAATCTCCGGCTGCACTTCCAGCGCATCCTCGGCACCACGCCGAGCGAGTACCGGCGCACCTTCGCCCAGGGCGAGTAGCCCGCAGGCTGGCGCGATCCTTTCGAACCATGGCGATCGCGCCGCTGTCCCGCTCGGATGCCGCACGCCAACCTGGTGGCGAACCGAAGGGACACCATTCATGACGCGTATCGCCATCAACGGATTCGGCCGCATCGGACGCAATGTGCTGCGCGCCCTGCTCGAACGCGACAGCGACCTCGAGGTCGTCGCCGTGAACGACCTCACCGAACCCGCCACCCTCGCGCGGCTCCTCGCCTACGACACGACGGCCGGCCGGCTCGGCCGCCCGGTGACCGCCGACGGGGACGCCCTCGTCGTGGACGGCCGTCGCATCAGGGTGCTCGCCGAGCGCGAACCGGCGCAGCTGCCGTGGACCGAGCTCGGCGTGGACATCGTGCTCGAGGCGACCGGCCGCTTCACGTCGGCCAAGGCCGCCCGCGCCCACCTCGACGCGGGCGCGAAGAAGGTGCTCGTCAGTGCGCCGTCGGACGGCGCCGACGTCACGCTCGCGTTCGGGGTCAACACGGACGCGTACGACCCGGCCCTGCACACGATCGTCTCGAACGCCTCGTGCACCACCAACGCGCTCGCGCCGCTGGCCGCGGTGCTGGACGAACTCGCCGGCATCGAGCACGGGTTCATGACGACGGTGCATGCCTACACGCAGGAGCAGAACCTGCAGGACGGTCCGCACCGTGACGCCCGCCGTGCCCGCGCGGCCGCGGTCAACATCGTGCCGACGACGACGGGCGCCGCGAAGGCGATCGGCCTGGTGCTGCCGAACCTCGACGGCAAGCTGTCGGGCGACTCGATCCGTGTGCCGGTTCCGGTGGGCTCGATCGTCGAGCTCAACACGACCGTCGCCCGCGACGTGACGCGCGACGACGTGCTGGCGGCGTACCGTGCCGCGGCGGACGGCCCGCTGGCCGGGATCCTGGAGTACTCGGACGACCCGCTCGTGTCGGCCGACATCACGGGCAACCCGGCCTCGTCGATCTTCGACTCGGCCCTCACCCGCGTCGACGGCCGCCACATCAAGGTGGTCGCCTGGTACGACAACGAGTGGGGCTTCTCGAACCGAGTGATCGACACCCTGGAACTCCTCGCCACCCGCTGACCGCCTCCCCAGGGGGCGGCCCCGACGTCCGGCGGCCGCTCCTCGCCGGGCCTTGACGTGGAGCTGGACGGGCTCGGTCCGCACCCGCGTGCAGCACCTGAACGTGCGGGTCCCGTCCCTGGACGACGTGGCCCGGAGCCACCAGCGTGAGCCTGAACTCGGCCAAGGGCGGGCCGTATCCCCGACGACTGCTCCGTCCCTCGTGCCGCCGGTCCGGTCCACCCGCGATCTGACGGTGCCTCCGCTCGACTCGCGGCCGACCGGTGCCGGGCGCACGATGGAGACAGGGGGACTCCGCCCCGCGAGGTGAATCCGATGGGGGGGGAGAGTCCGTCTCGTGAGCCGGTGACCGGCCCGTGGGGCCGGGCCGAGGAGGTCAGCCATGGCCCACACCGAGGTCCAGCCGGGTGGCTTCGAATCGGAGCAGCATCCGTGGAGGATCCGCCTCGTCAAACATCCGAAACGGTTTGAATCAGCGCACTTCAAGGCTGCCAAGAGGACCGCGCAGGAGATCCTGCGCACCATGGACGACCCCGACCTGCCCTACGGGCCCAGGCCCGTCGATCCGGGGCCGGGGCCGAACGGCTCCGAGCACTGGGAGATGCACCACGGGGGCAGCCTGTGGGTCAAGGGACCCGACCGCTGGCTGATGTACCGCGCCCGGGTCGGCATCGAGTGGAGCATGCAGTTCTGCGCCGACCCCGCGAAGGTCGACCGGCTCCGGCAGGAGGCCGCCGCGCTGGTCGACGCCTTCCCGCTCACCCTGCCCGCCCTGGCGGAACTGGGCTACGAGCGCGCCGGGATGCTGCTGCGCACGCCGATCGAGGACGCGGACGGAGTCGAGGCCTGGACCGACTCCCTGTTCAACGCGTGTGTGCCGCTGAGCCGCGGGAACCACCAGGGAATCCTCCCCAAGGTGCCCGGCGAACACCACTACCCCTGGCCGGTGAAGGGCGCGGACTTCGTGCGGTACGACGACTTCCAGCTGTGGGTGACCCTGCCCGACGGGACCCACGGCGCCGTCACGCCGGTGGACCGCCGCGGCTCCGGCGACGGGCACGTCCGTCTGGCCTTCGTCCCCGAGGGCAGTGTCGCCGCCGCGACGATCGCGGAGGCACAGGACCGCGGACTGATGGCCGTGCTGCCGGCCAACAGCACGGTCGCCCTGCAGGCCTTCGCCCAGCAGGTCGGCCCCGGCCGGCGCACCGCCGCCGGTCCGCTGTCCGCCGGCGGGACCCGGCACGGCCGCCGCACGTCCGGCTAGAAGGGGGACGGGCATGGCTCGCGCGATCGTCGTCTGCCTCGACGGGTCGGGCAATCAGGTGGGCGCGAACCACCCCACCAACGTGGTCCGGTTGATGGAGATGCTCGACGCCGACGATCCGGCACACCAACTCGTCTACTACGACCCCGGCGTCGGGACCATGTCGTCGGCGACCACCCACGGACCGGTCGGCCGCCGGCTCTCCCGTCTGTGCGGCCTCGCCTTCGGCAGCGGGCTGCGGACCAATCTCGCCGAGGCGTACACGTACCTCATGCGGTACTGGCAACCGGGCGACCTGGTGCACGTGTTCGGCTTCAGCCGAGGCGCCTACACCGCCCGGGCGCTCGTCGGGATGCTCAACAAGCCCGGCCTCATGCGTCCGGGCTCGGAGAACCTGGTGCCGTACGCCGTGGCGAAGTACGCCTTCAACCAGGACATCGACCGGAGCGAGAAGGAAGTGGCGCGGTTCTCGCACGCGTTCTGCCGGCGGACGGACAACGAGCCGCTGTGGGCGCAGGTGAAGCAGAACGATCCGCGGCAGGTCTCGCACCACGCCCTGCCGGTGGCCTACCTCGGTGTCTGGGACACCGTGAAGGCGGCCGGCCTCCTGCGACTGGGCGATCTGCAGTGGCCGTACACCCACCAGCTGCCCAACGCGGCCCGCATCCGGCACGCCGTGTCGCTCGACGAGACCCGCCGGCCGTACCGCGCGTTCCCGGTGACGCGCCGCCCGGCGCCGCGTCAGGCAACCGCGGAGGAGGTCTGGTTCGCGGGAGTGCACTCCGATGTCGGCGGCACCTTCGCGCATGCCGAGGACCAGCCTCTGCTCTCCACGATCCCGCTGAAGTGGATCACCGACGCCGTCACGCAGAACCTGGTGTTCCGGCCCCGGGCCTACGGCACGGCCTGCGCGGTCACCGAGGACTTCGCCGGTGCTCCGGTCCACGACAACGGCCCGCTGTGGATCCTCGTCGGCCGCCGCTCCCGGACCCTGCCCGACGACGCCGTACTGCACGCCAGCGTCAGGCTGCGACGGGAGCGGGATCCCGGATACCGCCCGGATCTGCCCGATCCGCAGGAGCCGGCACGCTGGGCCGACCCCGACTGGACCAAACCGGTTCCCCCGCCCGGCGGTTGAGCGGACGCCCCGTCCCGGGACGTATCCGAAGAGGGTCTTGGGATCACGCCCGGGCCGGGCTTCGAGGTCCGGGCCCGCCGGAGGTCGCCAGGGGTTGCGCGCGGGCGATGAGAAGGGCGACGTCGTCGTGGCCGGCAGGGTCACGGAGCTGCTCCAGCAGTCGGTTGCAGGTCTCCTCCACGGAGCGGCACGGCGGTGACAGCAGAGCGAGGAGATCTGCCAGGCGTTCGTCGATGGGGTCGTTGCGGGTTTCGACCAGTCCGTCGGTGTACAGCACGAGGTCGTCGCCGGGCGCCAGGTCGAGGGTGGTGGTCTCGAAGGGCACACCCCCGACTCCCAACGGGGTGCCGGTGGGGAGGTCGAGGAGTTCGGGGGGCCTGCCGACCCGGACCAGTACCGGGGGCAGATGGCCGGCGGAGGCCACCTCGAGGCGGCAGCGGTACGGGTCGTAGACCGCGTAGAGGCAGGTCGCGATGTAGGGATCCAGACCGTGAGTGATCTTGTCCAGGTGGGTGAGGATACGGGCGGGGTCGAGGTCGAGGTCGGCGAGGGTGGAAGTGGCGGTGCGCAGGCGGCCCATGGTGGTCGCGGCCGGGATTCCGCTGCCCATGACGTCGCCCACCGCGAGGGCGGTTCGGTCACCGTCGAGCGGGATGACGTCGTACCAGTCGCCGCCGACCTCGCTGAAGGCCTGCGCGGGCCGGTACCGGGCGGCGACCTCGAGGCCGGGACGGTGGGGCGGGAGCTGCGGGAGCAGGCTGCGTTGGAGGGTCTCGGCGGCGCTGCGGATGTGCTGGTGCAGGACGGCGTTGTCGATGCTCAGAGCGGCGGACGAGGCGAGCTCACAGGCGAGGGTGAGGTCGTCCTGGTCGAACGGCACGGGGTTGCGGGCACGGGCCAGGCCCATGACGCCGATGATCTGTCCGCGGGCGATGAGCGGGACCGCCATGTCGGTGTGGACACCGGCCCGGGCGAGCAGGCGGGCGGCGTCGGAGTCGGCCGCGATGCGGGTGAGGTCGCTGCCGTCCAGGTGGGTGACCAGCTGGGGGCGGCGGGTGCGGATGCAATGGGCCGCGGGGTGGTCGGCGTGGTAGGTGGTGAGGCTGCCGGGCGGAACGATCGCCTGGGCGGCGTCGGTGGGGTAGGCGGTTTTCACCGCCAGGGCGCGGAAGAGTGCCGGGCCCTCGCCGAGGTCCGTGCGGCCCGTCCGCAGGACGGAGTCCAGGAGATCCACCGCGACCATGTCGGCCAGGTCGGGCACGAGGACGTCGGCCAGTTCCTGCGCGGTCCGCTCCACCTCCAGGGTGGTGCCGATTCTGGCCGAGCCGTTGGCCATCAGGCGCAACCGCTGCTGGGCCCGGTCGGCTTCTCTGGCCGCCTGGTACCGGTCGGTGACGTCGACCACCACGTTGGCGATGCCCAGTGCGTGCCCGTTGTGGTCCTCCAGTCGATAGATCGACACCGCCCAGGCGTGTTCACGCTCCGGATCGGCGGCAGTGCGGCCCACCACCTGCTGGTCCACCACGGGAAGGCCCGTTTCCAGGACCTGCCGCATCACGGCCTCCGCACTCACGAAGGGTGCACCGGGCAGGATCTCGCGGAAGCTCCGGCCCACGTGGTTGCCCTCGGGGACGCCGTGCATCCCTGCGAGGGCCGGATTGATGGCCAGATACCGCAGATCGGTGTCCAGGACGGCAAGCCCGATCGGCGCCTGGGTGACCAGCCGGGTGGACAAGGCCACGTTGCGCTCCACCTGCCGCAGGGTCGACCGGTCGGTGGCCAGCCCCAGGGCGTAGTGGTCGCCGAGGTTGTCCGTGAGGCGCATGTTGCGGAACTCGACCATCCGCGTGCTGCCGTCCTTGTGCCGGACGGGGAACGCCCCTGCCCAGCCCCGGCCGGTCTCCATCACCTCGGCGAAGAGCGTGACCGCCGCATCCTGGTGTTCGGGGTGGAGGAGCAGGGTCGCCGCGTACTGGCCGACCGCCTCGCTGCGGGCATAGCCGAACAGTTCCTCGGCCTGCGGGCTCCACATGTCGATCCGGCCGTCGGCCTCCAGCAGCACCGCGGCGACGCCCAGCAGGTCCATCAGCCCACTGGGGTCAGCCGCGCCGGCCGCGGGCTGATCCGCCTGCTCCGGGCGCTGCTCCGCTCGCCTCATCGCACTCGCTCCTTCCACCTGCCGAACCCGCCTCACCACGCAGATCAGGTGAAACGGTCTTCCCGCAGGTCAGCGGCGCCCATCCACGATGCGGCACGGGACCTTCGGCAGGTCATCACTTCACACCTACCCTCTTGGGCGACATGTGGGCGTGCCCGTCCTGGTCCCCCTCCGGTGGCCCGCGGGGAGAAGTGGTGCGGGCTTGTGGGGTCCGGCTCCGTCAGGTCGCCGGGGTGGCGGCCCGGCAGTCGGGGCACAGACCCCAGAAGGTCACGGCCGCCTCCTTGATGTCGTACTCCTGCGGAAGCTGTGGTTCCAGGCAGGGAGCCGCGCCCACCGTGCAGGTGACGTCGCGGACGGCGCCACAGCGGCGGCACACGAAGTGGTGGTGGTTGTCGTGGTGCTCGATCTCGTAGCGGGCGGGGTGACCGGGGATGAGGGTGCACCGGACCAGTCCGGCGTCCGTGAGCGCACGCAGCACGTTGTACGTGGCCTGCAGGGACAGACCGCCCGTGACCCGGCGAGCGCGCTCGCGCAGGGCATCGGCTTCGAGGTGGCCGGCCGACTCGGAGATCGTCATCAGCATGGCCATGCGCTGGGCGGTCACCCGCATGCCCGCAGCGCGCAGTCGTGCCGCGGCCAGCGCCATCGGTTCCTCGCCGGTCGTCGCGGTGGTCATGCGGCCTCGCCCTTCAGTGCGACCGGGCCGTTCACGACGCTGTCGTCCCCCCACAGTGCGTGCTCGTCCACGAGTCCCGTACCCTCCAGCCCTGGCGTGTCCGCCTCGACGGAGAGTTCGAACCACACGGTCTTGCCCATGGCCGGCCCTCGCTCACAGCCCCACCGTGCGGCCAGCATCTCCACGAGCGCCAGCCCGCGGCCGCCCTCGTCCTCGGGGCCGGCGTCGGTGGGTCGCGGAGGGCGCGAAGAACCGTCACCGACCGAACAGCGCAGGGCCGGGACCCGCTCGAGGGTGAGCCGCAGCGGGCCGGCGCCGTGCCGCAGCGCATTGCACACCAGCTCGCTCACCAGCAGTTCGGCAACCGGGACCAGTGCACCGAGTCCCCATCGGGGCAGTGCCTCGCGCACGGCGGCCCTCGCCAGTCCGCACGCGGTCGGCGACCACGGCAGAGACCGGGGGCCGGTCTCGAACGAGCCAGGGTCAGCCGTGTCAGGGATCCTTCCACCCGAGCGGGAATGTCGAGGGATGGTGCGAGTCATCGGGCAGCCCTTCGGGGGACGGTTGCCTTCTCTTTCTCGACGGTACGCGTTCTCTGGAGTCAGTCAAGTTTGTGGAGAGAGGCAATTTCCCTGATCGATGCCATCCGCTGAAGAAGGTCCGCGTCGGCTCCTCACGCGGTGGGGGCGGGCCCGAGCGGCCGCAGGCCCGCCCCCGGCCGCGTCTCAGACGCCTACGGGCTTGCCCGGGCCCGGGACATTGCGGAAGCGGAACGGCTCCGGCTCGCGGCCGGCCTGGATGAACCAGCACTCCCCCGTGCCGTCGCCGGTGACGATCCGCAGCACCGTGTCCGCGACGGCCTCAGCCGGTATGACCGGCAGCCCCTGCTCGGACAGCATGCCGCGCAGGTGGTCGATGATGCGCGACTCGGCGAACCCCGGGCAGACCGCGTTGAAGCGCACGTTCTCCGGGGCGAGAGCCGGCCCCAGGGAGCGTGCGAGTCCCACGACCGCGTGCTTGTTGGCCGCGTACAGCGGATCGAACGGCACCGCGGCCAGGCCCGCCAGGGACGCGGTCGCCACGATCGATCCACCGCCGCGGGCCCGCAGGGCGGGCAGCACCGCGTGGGTGCCGTAGACCACGCCGTCGAGGTTGGCGCCCATCGCCCGCCGGTAGCGCACCGGGTCGAAGTCCTCGCCGACGCCGCACCCGGTCGCCACGCCCGCGTTGAGCAGCGCGATGTCGACACCGCCGTACCGCTCCTGGGTGAACTCCACCAGAGCGCGGTTGGCGTCGAGGTCGGAGACGTCACAGGCGCGGAAGTCGCCGTCGACCAGGGCGGCCACCTCCCGCCCGCCCTCCGCGTCGAGGTCGGCGACGACCACGCGTGCCCCCGCCCCCGCCAGGGCCAGCGCCGAGGCGCGGCCCAGTCCGCTGGCAGCGCCGGTGACGATCGCCACCTTGCCCTGGAGCGCCGCCGCGCCGTCCGCCTGCTCCCGCGGGGTGGCGGCCCCGCTCTCGGCGGCGGTCATGCCAGCTCCAGCACGAGCTTGCCGACGTTCTCCCCGCGGAAGAGCATCTGCAACGTCTCGGGGAAGTCGTCCACGGTGCCCCTCACCACGTGTTCCTTGACCTTGATGCGGCCGTCGCCGATCAGGGCGGATATCTCCCGCGCGGCCTCCGCGTAGCGCTTGGCGTAGTCGAAGACGACGAAGCCCTCCATGCGGGCGCGGCGCACCAGCAGCGAGAGGTAGTTGGACGGGCCCTTGACCGGCGTGGCGTTGTTGTACTGGCTGATCGCACCGCAGACGACGACGCGCGCGTGCATCGCCAGCCGGGTCAGGGCGGTGTCGAGGATGTCCCCGCCGACGTTGTCGAAGTAGACGTCGATGCCGTCGGGGGCGTGCTCGCGCAGCGCCTTCTTGAGGTCGTCGGTCCGGTAGTCGATCGCCGCGTCGAAGCCCAGTTCGTCGGTGAGCATGGCGCACTTCTCCGGCCCGCCGGCGATGCCCACGACCCGGCAGCCCCTGGCCTTCGCGAGCTGACCCACGATGGTGCCGACCGCGCCGGCCGCGCCGGAGACCACGACGGTCTCGCCGTCCTGCAGTGCGCCGACGTCCAGCAGACCGAAGTAGGCGGTCATGCCGGGCATGCCCAGCGCGCCCAGATAGGTCGAGGGCGGCGCGAGGGAGGTGTCGATCTTCAGGGCGCCCCGGCCGTCGGAGACCACGTGCTCCTGGACGCCGAAGGTGCCGACGACATGGTCGCCGGGCTGGAAGTCGGGGTGGTTGGATGCGGTGACCTCGATGACCGACCCGGCGCGCATCACCTCGCCGATGCCGACCGGCGGCAGATAGGAGGGGCGGTCGTCCAGCCAGCCCCGCATGGCCGGGTCCAGGGAGATGGCGCGCGTCCGGCCCGCGAACCGGCCCGGGCCCGGTTCCTCGACGGGTTCGGAACGGTGCTCCCAGTCTTCGCGTTTCACATCGCCCACGGGGCGGGCGGCCAGACGGATCTGGCGGTTGGTCGTGGACATCACGCCTCCTGTCGTTCACACCTTCCCGCGACCATACCGACCAGTAGGTACGTCGTTGGGCGTGACATTCGCCACAGGCCGTCCGAGCGTGCGCATGCTAGGAGCGCGAGGGTCGTCGCCCTGCGGCCGATCACTGCCGACCCGATGCGGCATCGAACTCAAACCGTGACGCCCAGCAGGCTTTCCAGGCATTCCGACCAGTCGGTAACGTGCGCCGCCACGCTTCCCACCCCCCACGGATCAGAGCCGCACCGGAAGGCCATGCGATGACACACCCCGACGACCACCGGTATCCGCCGCCGGGATGGCCGCAGCCGCGGACCGATCCCTACGGCCACGCCCCTCGGCACGAGTCGTACGGGCGGGATCCCTGGCAGGAGGCGTACGGACATGACGCCCCGCGGGACAACTCGTACGGACACGACGTGCCGCGGAACAACCCGTACGGACAGGGCACCCCTCGGAACACCCCGTACGGACACGACGCACCGCGGAACAGCCCGTACGGACACGACGCGCCGCGGAACAACCCGTACGGACACGACACCCCTTGGGACGACTCGTACGGGCAGGCTTCCCCGCGCCCACCGCACACGCACGAGAGCCCTGCGCACGGGGCCGACCTCGCCGACCTCCGCTCGGCCTACCGGGCGCTCCGCCGGGTCTCCACGCTCACCGCGCTCGGTTCCTTCGTGGCGTACGTGGTGCTGTCCTGCTGTGCCCCGGACCTGATGGGCTCGAAAATCGCCGGGGAACTGAGCCTGGGCATGGCCCTGGGGGTCCTCCAGCTCGTCGTCACCTTCGCGGCCGTCGTCTGGTACGGACGCAGCGCGCAACAGTCCGTGGACCCGCTGGCGCGGGCCGTCAGGGAGCGAACGGTCCGGCGGGATGCCGGGGTGGCGGGATGAACGACTTCGGCTCAGGGACGCAGGCAGTCGTCCTGGTCCTGTTCAGCACGCTGGTGACCCTCACGCTGCTGATGTGTGTGATGGCGGGTCCGGACCGCGACGACCTGACGAACTTCTACACCGGTTACCTCTCGCTCACCCCCGTCAAGAACGGCCTGGCGATCGCGGGCGACTACATCTCCGCGGCGACGGTGCTGAGCACCACCGGCATCATCGCGCTCGCCGGATACGACGGTTACGTGCTGGCGGTGAGCACCGCCCTGTCGCTCGTGCTGCTGATGTTCCTGCTGGCCGAACCGCTGCGCAACGCCGGCAGTTTCACCATGGGCGACGTGCTGGCCCGCAACATGCCCGGGCGGGCCGTCCGCATCGCGTCCTGCGTGGTGACGCTCGCGGCGACCCTTCCCTTCCTGGTGGTCCAGCTGTCCGGGGCCGGGTCGCTGCTCACCTTCATCCTGGGCATCCCGCACCAGGCCGGCGCCAGGACGGCGTGCATCGTCCTCGTCGGCAGCCTGATGATCATCTACGCGGCGATCGGCGGCATGCGGGGCACCGCACTCATCCAGATGATCAAGATCGTGTTCCTGCTCGGCACCAGCGTCACCGTCGCCGCCCTGGTCCTGAACCGCTTCGACTGGAGCCTCGGCGAGGTGCTCCGGGCCGCCCAGCGCGGCAGCGGAACCGGCCCGGGCTTCCTCCAGCAGGGTCTCCAGCTGGGCACTTCGGCAGGCGAACGGCTGGACTTCGCCAGTCTTCAGATCACCGTGATCCTCGGCGCGGCCTGCCTGCCACACATCACGATGCGCCTGTACTCCGCACGGGACGTGCCCGCCGTGCGCCGCTCCATGTCATGGGCGGTCGGTACGGTCACGACGTTCTGCCTGCTCGTGATCATCATGGGTACGGGCGCGGCGGCCCTGGTGGGATCGCAGTACATCACCGCAGCCGACCCGCACGGCAGGACGACGGTGCTCATGCTGTCCCGGGCGCTCGGCGGCGCCGGCTCCGCGGGCACGACGCTTCTCTACGCGGCCGTGGCGGGCGCGGTGTTCATCACCCTGCTCTCCTCGGTCGCGGGGATGACCCTGGCCGCGGCTTCGTCGCTCGCCCACGACCTGTTCGCCCATGCGGTACGGCGGGGACGTGCGGCGCCGCGTGCGGAGATGACGGTGGCGGCGTGGACCAGCGTGGCGGTGGGAACCGTCGCCATCCTGCTCTCCACCCTGGTCCAGAACTGGGACGTCGGCGTGCTGACCACGCTGGCGATCTGCATCGGCGCATCGGCCGTGGCCCCCGCGTTGACCTACTCCCTGTTCTGGCGCGGATTCACCCGCACCGGCCTGCTCGCCAGCCTCTACGGCGGCACGGCCTGCGCGCTGGTGCTGATGGTCTTCTCCAAGGCCGTTTCGGGCACGCCGGCCGCGGTCTTCCCGAACGCGGACTTCCACTGGTTCCCGATGCAGTCCACCGGCCTGGTCTCCATACCGTTCGGCTACCTGGCCGGCTGGCTGGGGAGCCGTCTGGACCACCGGCGCCGCGCCGTCGAGAGCCGCGAAAACCGGCGGCTGTACGAGGAGAGCGAGGCACGGCTGCTGGCCGCGGCCGAATGAACCACGGCGAGACGCGGCTGCCGGCCCCGGCCGAATGAACCACGGCGGCAAACGGCCTGGAAGCCGGACGTGATCCAGAGGTGAGGGCGTCGGTGCGGCACACACCCGCACCGACGCCCTGTGAGCTCCCTCACCCACCACTGTCGGCTCGGGCGGACAAACTGCCTGGTCGGCGCCCCTCTGCCCCTGCCGACGGCCGCTTGTTGGCCGTATACGTCAGTAATCTGTCATTGCAGCCAGTGCGTCACCCGATACAGGGTGTGACCGTGTCAGAGCGACGTGTTGTGGTGGTGGTGTACGAGGGTGCGCTGGCCCTGGACATCACCGGACCGATTGAAGTGTTGGATACCGCCAACCGGCTTCTGGGGCCGTCGGGCACCCCTTACCGGACCGCCTTCGTCTCCGCCGACGCCCCCCTGGTGCGGATGAGTTCGGGAGTGGTGGTGGAGGCCGCCCCACTGGAGGCGGGGCAGGGCCCGATCGACACCCTTCTCGTGCCGGGGGGATGGAGTCTTCACAGCGCGCTTCACGACCGGGCGCTGGTCTCTTGGATCGGCCGGGCGGCGACCCGGTCGCGCAGAGTCGCCTCGGTGTGCGGTGGGTCGTTCCTGCTGGCCGAGGCGGGCCTGCTCGACGGCAGGCGCGCCACCACGCACTGGGCGTACAGCGAGGCGATGGCCGGCCGCTACCCGGACGTGACGGTGGACGCCGAGTCGATCTTCGTCTGGGACGGCCCCTTCGTGACCTCCGCGGGCGTGTCGACCGGGATCGACATGGCGCTGGCCCTGGTGGAGGCCGATCACGGAGCTGCGCTCGCGCTGGAGACGGCACGGTTTCTGGTGCTGTTCCTCAAGCGGCACGGAGGACAGTCCCAGTTCAGCGCCGTCCTCGACGCCCAGCTGGCCGACCATCCGCCGATCCGGGCCGCACAGGAGTGGATCCTGGACAACCTGCACAACCCGCTGCCCGTTGCGGAGATCGCCCGGCGGGCCAACATGAGCCTGCGCAACTTCGCCCGGGTCTTCCGGCGCGAGGTGGGCACGACCCCCGGCCAGTACGTCGAGCGGTCACGCATCGCCCGCGCCCGCGAACTGCTGGAAACCACGGAACTGACGATCGGCCAGATCGCGCACCGCTGCGGCTTCGCCGCCCCCGAGACCTTCTTCCGCTCCTTCGGACGAACTCTGGGACTCACGCCGAAGGAGTACCGGCACCGCTTTCAGCTCATCTCGCCCTCAGGCTTCATCGACCGGCACCACGAGACGGACAGGAACCCCGTATGACCACCACGACCTCGGACGCGCCCCCAGCAGGAGCGTTACGCCTGGTCGACCACCTGGCCGGAGAACTCGCCGGCGCGGGTGTCACCCATGTGTTCGGCGTCGGAGGCGCGAACATCGAGGACCTGTACGACGCCGTGCACCGCGGCGGCGCCGTCCGCGGTGTCGTCGCCAAGCACGAGTTCTCCGCCGTCACGATGGCCGACGGATACGCCCGCACCACCGGGCGCCTGGGCGTTGTCGCCGCCACCTCGGGCGGCGGGGCCATGAATCTCGTCCCGGGCCTGGCCGAGGCGTACGCCTCCCGGGTGCCCGTGCTGGCTCTGGTGGGACAGCCGCCGACCGGGCAGGAGGGGCTCGGGGCGTTCCAGGACTCCAGCGGCAAGGCGGGCTCCTTCGACGCCCGGGAGGTCTTCGCAACCGTCAGCCGGTTCTGCGCCCGGGTCGAGGACCCGGACTCACTCACGGAGTTGCTGCCCCGGGCCCTGGCGGCGGCACAGACCGATCCGCGAGGGCCGGCGGTGCTGCTGCTGCCCAAGGACGTGCAGCAGGCACCCGTGCGGTTGCCCGGCCGCCGCCCGGCCCCGGGCGCGCCGGTCCCGACGGCGTCGGCGGCGCCGCCGGACGCCGCTGCCCTCACCGCCGTGTCGGACACCCTTCGCGGGGCCGGCCGCGTCCTCGTCATCGCCGGAGAAGGCGTCGCCGCGGCCGATGCGCGCGCGGAGCTGGCCGAACTGGCCCGGCGCCTCGGGGCGTGGGTGGCGGTCACCCCCGACGCGAAGGACGTCTTCGACAACCGCGATCCCCGTTTCGCGGGAGTGGCGGGAGTGATGGGGCATGCCAACGTCGAAGACTGTCTGCGGCGGGCCGACGCATGCCTGCTGGTCGGTACCCGGCTGCCGCTCCTGGCGCGCGGGGGCCTCGAACAGGCCCTGGCCGCCACCGAAGTCGTCTGCCTCGACCCCGAACCGCCGTTCGTGGCGGGCACCGCCCTCGGCGGGCACCTGCGGGACATGCTGCGCGCGGTGAGCGGGCGGCTGCCGCCCCGGCCTCGTGCCTGCCCCCCGCACGCCGGTCCCCTCCGCACCCCCGTGCCGAGCCCGGTTTCTCCGGCGCCCGGGCGGACCGTCCCCTACGCCGAGGCGGTCGCCGCGGTCGAGGCGGCACTCCCCCAGGACGCGCACGTCTTCGTGGACGCCGGCAACGCGGGGGCCAGCGCGATCCATCACCTCCCGGCACCGCGCCACGGCCGCTTCGTGGTGGCCGTCGGCATGGGCGGCATGGGCTACACCTTCGGTGCCGGCATCGGTGCCGCGCTCGCCACCGGTCGGCGCACCTACGTCCTCGCCGGTGACGGCGCGTTCTTCATGCACGGGATGGAAGTGCACACCGCCGTGGAGTACGCCGCACCCGTGACCTTCGTGATCTTCAACAACAACGCCCACGCCATGTGCGCGGTGCGTGAGGAGTTCCTCCAGGGCGGCGTCCGCGACGACGACCTGTTCGCCCGGACCGACCTCGCCGCCGGGGTGGCCGCCGCCTTCCCGGCCCTGGAGGTGTCAGGGGTCGATGACGCGGCACGACTGCGCGAGGCGCTGCTGCGCAGCAATGCGGGCGAGGGCCCGGCGTTCGTCGCGCTGGACTGCGACCCGCGGGAGATCCCCCCGTTCCTTCCCTTCCAGTCCTTCACCGAAAAGGAGAACTCAGATGAACGAGGAGTCGTCCACGTTGGCTGACATTCCCGGTCTGATGCGAATCGAGAACACCGGCAAGGAGGAGCTGACCGCCCACTGCATGGAGCTCACCCACGCCGTCTACCCCCACCATCAGGTCTACGGGCGTTACTGCACCATCCACGAGTACGTCGACTGCCCCCCGGAGCAGGCCTACGACTACCTGCGCCAGGGCCACCACCTGGAGGAGTGGACCTGCAGCCTGCGGGACTTCGCGCCCTCCGGCACACCGGGGCTGTGGGTCGGCCACGACCGGCTCGAGGACGACACCAGGATCTACTGCAAGGTGGTCGCCAACCCCGAGGCCATGACCGTCGACTACCACTGCTCCTGGGACCAGGGCGACAAGCTGTGGATGATCTATCTGATGCGCGTCGTACCGGCCCCCTTGGTACTCGACAAGCCGGGGTCGGTGATCACCTGGACCAACTGCCGGCACCCCTACTACGACGGCAACCCGCACCCCGACATGGCTCCCCGTCCCGACCGGCCCTGGGTGGGCGACTACTGGGACCTCTTCTACGCGGGGCACACCGTGGAGATGAACAACCTGAAGGCGATCCTCGAATACCGCCACCGCAACGGTCTGCCGGTCGGCGTGGCTCCGGCGCGGGCGGTGGCACAGTGACCACGGTCAGCCTGACCGACGTCGCGAGCTACCTTCCCGGCGAGCCGGTCCCCGCGGAGTTCTACACCG
Organism: Streptomyces sp. NPDC007905; assembly: GCF_042959345.1. Lineage (NCBI taxonomy): Bacteria > Bacillati > Actinomycetota > Actinomycetes > Kitasatosporales > Streptomycetaceae > Streptomyces > Streptomyces sp. NPDC007905. The sequence goes on from NZ_JBIBKS010000007.1 coordinate 155,586, forward strand.
ACTACCCCGGAGCAGAGGACAAGCTCCGCAACCACCCCATGTTCAAGGTCCCGCAGTTACGGCACCACGTGGCCGCGGACGAGACCAACGCGGACATGGTCGAGCGCGCCGTCCAGCCCCTGATCGAACGGCACGGCAGGGACGAGATCCGGGATGTCGACGTGCTGTTGGTGCACAGCCAGCTGCCCGATCTGCCGTTCGTGGGCGCCGGCACCGAGGTGGCACGCCGGCTGGGCCTGAGGCCGGAGTGGCTGGTTGACGTGGCCAACGCCGGCTGCGCGTCGTTCGTGTACATGCTGAAACTGGCCCGGCAGATCCTCACCACCACCGATGCGAAGACCGCGCTGATCTGCAACGCGCAAAGCGCCGCGGGCCAGTGGTTCACCCAGTCCGAGGTGCGCAGGCTCGCCCAGGCAGCGATCCCGGGCGACGGCTGTGGCGTGGGGTACGTGACGACGTCCGCCGCCACCCCGGTCCTCGACGTGGAGACCCGGCACATCGGCGAGTACGCCGGGGACATGACCGTGGCGGTCGACGACGGCCGCAAGTACTGGGCGCCGGGAACGTCCCAGCTGCGGATCGGGTTCACCGACGCGAGCGTCGCCAAGGTCCTGGCACGCGGCAACCGCCTCGTCCCCGAGGTGGTCGCGGACCTGTGCCTGCGGCTCGGCGTGGCGAGCACCGACATCGACGCCCTCATCACCAACCAGCCCAACCGCACCTTCCTGCGGAACTGGCGGGAGGCGCTGCAACTGCCGCCCGAGCGGCACCTCGACACCTTCGATCAGCACGGGAACCTGTTCGGAGCGGCCATCCCGATCGTCCTGGACCACGCGGTCCGCTCACGTCGGGTCACGGACGGCGACCTGGTGGTGCTCGGCGGTTTCGCCCACGCGGGCGACTTCGCCGGTGCGGTCGCCGTCCGCTGGCACGGCGGGCGGGGCTGACCGATGAGCATCCCCGTGGTGCACCAACTGGCCCTCAACGAGAGCCCGTACCCCCCACTGCCCTCGGTGCGCAGGGCGATGCGGCGAGCGGTCGCACAGGCCCACCGCTACCCGCAGTTCTACCCCGATGACCTCACCGAACGGATCGCCGTGTGGTGCCGGGTGGCCCCCGACCACGTGGCGGTCGGCAGCGGATCGGTCGGGGTGGCGCTGCAGTTGCTCCAGGCGGTGATGGAGCCCGGTGACACGATGGTCTACGCCTGGCGCAGCTTCGACGCGTATCCCCTGCTGGCGGACATGGTCGGCGCCCGCCCCGTCCCCGTACCCCTGTCGCCCGACGGGCATCAGGATCTGGGCGCCCTGCTCGCGGCGTTCGACCACCGCACCCGTGTCGTGGTGCTGTGCAACCCGCACAACCCCACCGGAACCCTGGTCACCACGGACCGCCTGGCCGCGTTTCTGCGACAGGTCCCCCGAGACGTCACCGTGCTGCTCGACGAGGCGTACGTGGAGTTCGCCGGCGGCAGCGTGCCGGATCCACTCGCGCTCCTGGACGCGCACCCCAATCTGCTGGTCCTGCGCACCTTTTCCAAGGCCTACGGTCTCGCCGCCCTGCGGGTCGGCTACGGACTCGGCGCGCCCGGCCTCATAGGGCGGATCCGCAGACGCCAACTGCCCTTCGGGATCAACACGGTGGCAGCCGCGGCGGTGAAGGCCTCACTGCGGGCCGGCAGCGAGCTGCGCCGGCGTGTGGAGACCGTGATCGCCGAACGCGAACGGCTGCGACGGGAACTCGGCGCCCTGGGCTGGCACATAGGCCCGGGCCATGCCAATTCCGTCTGGCTCGCCGCCCCCGATCCGATCGACGACGGCGCCGTGGCGCTCACCGACGCCGGCGTCCTGGCGCGCCACTACCCCGGCGAGGGACTCCGGCTGACCGTGGGCAGCCGGGAGGCCAACGATGCCGTGCTCGCGGCGCTGGCGGGAGTGGGCGTGCGCTGTCCGTGAGTCCAGCGCGTCGGTGGCGGCGCCGCGTAGACAGGGTCACCTCCCCACGGCGGGCCGGCGAGCCCCGCCACGCCGGCGCCGGCACCGTCCACGTCGGGCCGAAGACGTGACCGCTCGGTGGTGGTGGCGGAGGGGTGCGGGGTGGGCGGGTTCGGGGGCTCCGTGAGGTGCTCGGTGCCGCCCGGGGAGGTGCAGGCGTGCACCCCGGAAGTGAGCAGAACACAGGCCTTCGCCGTTGAGGGACTGGGGGCGGCGACCATCGCGCTGAACGTGTCGGTGTCGTAGTGGACCTTGTTCCGGTACGTCCGGCCCCCCTCACCGACGACCTGGGCGATGTCGCCGGGGCGTCCCCAGCTGATACGGGACCAGGCAGGTACGGGTCCAGGCCCCGGCAGCCGGCCGACCGGCACGCGGCGGCCGCCCGGTCCGCCGCACTGTGCAACGGCCACGGCCAGGCCGGTGCTCCGGGGGGAGCGCCGGCCGGCGGGCGGCCGGCGTCCGTCCCGGTGCCCCATGGCCGGGCGAGCAGGACGGCCTTCAACCGCCCGCCGCGGGGCGGACGTCCGACCGGCACGGTGCCGATCGTCGTCCCCGCGCCGCCGGCGGCGTCCGGGGATCGGCTGCTCGGACGACGTCAACACCTTTGCGTTCTGAGTCAATGACGGTCCCGCCGACGGGCGGGACGATGTCGAGCAAGCCGCGATGGTCGACGGCTGCCGGCACTTCGGCGGTCATTGAGGTGTAGGCGTTGCCGCCCGCGCGCGCCGGCCCTCTCCGCCGGCAGCAACGTCGTCGGAGCCGGTGCCCATGAGCCAACCCGGTGGATGTGGCGGCACGCCAAGGAAGGACGGGGAGAACGGATCATGTTACGCAACATCAGGGCCGGCAGAGGGCCGGCGATGCGGATGGCGGGGGTCGTGGCCTTGAGTGCGGTGGTCGTGGGCGTGACGCCATCGACAGCGTCGGCCAGCGGTAACTGGTGCGGCAACTGGCTGAAGGACCCAGCGGTCGCGCACGGCGTCAAGGTGGTGTCCGGCACCCGGGCCTCCTATGGGGCCGGTCATTTTCAGGTGAATCAGGGCTACTACGGCCCTCACTGGTATGCGTGGGCGTACGAGTGGAACACCGGACTCGGCCCCGCCCTGAACTGGCGCTACAGGGGCAACAAGGCCGCCTACACGTGCTATCCCCGGACCGAGGGCGGGTTCTACACCCCAGGCGTTCCCGACTACCAGGCGTACAAGGTCCAGGCGGAGCTGGAGAGATACCCCAACAACGTCTATGGACCGGCCGTCTACTGGGGCGGATGATCGGCGCGCTCCCTGCGGTGCCGGACAACTGGTGCCGTAGGAGCTCGTGGCGGGTCGGCGCCGTGGGGCCGACCCGCGGTGCGGTGAGGAGCCGGAGGGGACGTTCATGACACGCGGTGTCGCGGCATGGCTTGTCGCGGTGTTGGCCACCGTAATGATGGCGACCGGTTGCTCTCACACAACCGGGGCAGCCGACGGCACTGCGGCCGGACACCCCGCGTCGCGCATCGTGTCCGACCCGGGTCCAAGCGCCGATCTGCTGTTGCGGCTGGACTCCTACGACCTGTCCATTCAGCAGCATGTGGAGATCCAGAGGGCCGAAAACCGTTTTCTCCGGCAGTGCATGGGGAACTTCGGCCTCGACCTGCGGACGCCGGGTACCCGCCCCTTGCCCTACCCACGGAACATGCCGCTTCTGGGGCAGCTCGATGCTCTCCATGTGTCTCGGTACGGGTACCAGGGACCCCCAGGGGTGGCGGCCGACCTGATCGCGGTGTCCAAGAACGGCTCCTGGGACATCACCGTGCAGCCCGCCCTGCTCCCGGTGTTCGAGGGCCGGATCGGCAGCTTCCACGGCAAGCCAGTGCCTGCTGGAGGGTGCTTCGGCGAACTGCAACGGCGGCTCGATGCGGGCGCGAAGACCGTCCGTTTCGACGCCGAAACGCCTCCGGTGATTCCGGAGCGTGGCATCAGGTTGTTCAAGTCCCAGGTGTATGACCAGGCCACCCACGACAGCCGGTTCCGAAGGATCGTCGCCGAATGGAGCCGGTGCATGGGCCGGAAAGGGTTCCGTTACGACAGCCCGGAGCAGGCACAGGGGGATCCGCGGTGGAGTAACGCCGGTGCGCACGCGCGCCCCGGTGCCGCGCAGATCCGGACGGCCGTGGCAGACGACCACTGCCGGCGGACGGTGCACTACACAGGGACGCTCTACGGTCTGATGCTGGCCTACGAGCAGCCCGTGATCAGGGCTCAGCGCCACGTACTGCAAGAGATCAACGCACTGCTCGAAGCAAGGCTTCGGAACTCCGCTGCCCTGGCGGCCGGGCCGTAGGCATCCCGTCATGCCTTGGGGCCGGTTTCCTGGATGGTCGGTGGGTTTGCCGGTTACTGGCGCACTCCTGGCGATCCGGGCCCTGCACGACGTCGCCCTCGGGATCGACCGAGGTCGCGCGCAAGGCGGACAACGGCGTCGGTGCCGGTCAGGCAGTGCCCGGGGGCTCCTGGGACCGGGGCACCTCCGGGTGCTCCCGGGTGTCTATGGGATCCGTCTCCCGCGGGCGTGGATATCCCTGCAGTTGGGGCGGCCCGTCGGTCTTTCCGGGGCGGGTGGCGGAGTTCTGGCCGTTCAGGTTCTGCCGGACCGAGTCCAGGATCGTCAGCCCCTGGCCGACCAGTCCGGCCGCCATCTCGCCGAGGCCGGCCGCGCCGTTCAGGACGTTGACGTTGGCGCCGGAGAGACCGCCCGCGGCCTCCTTCACGATCTGCGGGAGCTGGTCGATCAGCATCCGGTCGAGCGCGACGCGGTCGTGCGAGGCCGCCGCCTCGGCCTGGATCTTCATGCGTTCCGCTTCGGCGGCGGCCAGCACCCTGATCCGCTCGGCCTCGGCCTCGGCGGGCTTGACGATCTCGGCGACCAGCTGCTGCTGACGCAACTGGGCCTGGCGCTGGGCGAGTTCGGTCTGGGCAGTGAGCACCTCCTGCTGGGCGTGGGCCTGCGCCAGCGGTCCGGCCTGCGCCGACCGCGCCTGCGCGCGGTCCACCTCGGCGGAGTACTCCGCCTTCACGACCGCGGTCTGCCGGGCGTACTCGGCCTGCATGCGTGCCGCCGCCTGCTCCGCTTCGACCGCGGCCTGCGTGGCCTGGGCCTGGGCGATCTTGGCCTGCCGCTGAATGGCGGCCCTGTGCGGCGCGGACATCGCGTCGATGTAGCCGGTGTTCCCGTCGTCGATGGACTGGATCTGCAGCGAGTCCACGATCAGGCCGATCTTCGCCATCTCGGTCTTCGAGGTGTCCAGCACCTCCGCGGCCAGTTTCTGCCGTTCGGTGACGATCTCCTCGACGGTCATCGAACCGATGATCGCCCGCAGGTGGCCGGCGAAGATCCGGCCGGTCAGCACCGACATCTGCCCCTGGTCGGAGAGGAACCGCTGCCCGGCGTTGATGATGCTCTCGGTGTCGTTGCCGACCTTGAACGCGATCACGGCGCGTACGTGCAGCGAGATGCCCTGCCTGGTGACACAGGTCTCGGTGACCTCGGCCTCGCACATGGACAGCGTGAGGAAGCGGGTCTTGCGGAAGACCGGGAGCACGAACTTGCCGTGCCCCGTCACCACGCGGAACGGCGCGCCCCCCAGTCCGCGCCGCCCACCGGAGATCAGCATCGCCTCGTCGGGGGCGGGTACGCGATATCCGAACATGTCCACTCCTCAGCCGGCGTCGGCGGCGTCGCCGCAGAGCGCGTCCAGCGGATCTCGCCACTCGATGACGTCGACCTCGCGGCGTCCACGGGACTCGACCACGAGCACGGTGGCTCCCCTCGGCAGCGGCTCCGACGACCAGGCGAGGAAGGTCTCGGAACCGCCCCTGACCCGCACGAGGATCTCGCCGGGCCCGGCGGATCCGCGGGTGGGCAAAAGCAGCTCCCCCGTACAGCCGATCACGGCCTCGTCCTGCGGCATCGCCGGCGGCCTCCCATCACTCGGGCCCTACGATTCCGAGGTTAGCCCCACCCACGCCGAGGTCCCACGTTCAGAACACATCCCGAGGGGATCCCTGAACCGGTCCTCCAGGATCTCGCCGCCGGGGCGAGCGGATCGCGCTGCGCCGGCCCCTGAGCGCGGCTCGGGCCGGCCCCCTCGCCGTACCCCCTCATCAGCGCTCCCCTACCCCCGCCGGCACCCCGGCACGGTCCGCGGCGCTCACATGGGCGTGCCGGTCAGTGGTTGTTCCGTCCACACGGTCTTGCCCTCGCGGGTGTAGCGGGTGCCCCAGCGTTCGGTCATCTGGGCCACCAGGAACAGGCCGCGCCCGCCCTCGTCGGTGGTAAGGGCGCGGCGCAGGTGGGGTGAGGTGTGGCTGGTGTCGCTGACCTCGCACACCAGGGACCGTTCACGGATCAGCCGCAGGGTCGCGGGGCCGCTGGCGTACCGGTAGACGTTGGTGACCAGTTCGCTGGCGATCAACTCGGTGGTGAAGGCCAAGTGCTCCAGGCCCCATTCGGTGAGCTTGGCCGACGTCAGGTCCCTGGCCCGAGCGGCGCTGGCAGGCTCCAGCGGCAGGCGCCAGGAGGCGACATCGTCCGGTGGCAGCATGCGGGTGCGGGCGATCAGCAGAGCGACGTCGTCGCCGGGGCGCGAGGGCACGAGCGAGTCGACCACCGCTTGGCATGTCCGTTCCAGTGCGTCCGCAGGGTGGGTGAGGGCTGCGCACAGCCTGCTCAGGCCGGCGTCGGCATCGATGTGGCGTTCACCGATGAGTCCGTTGGTGTACAGGCACAGCAGGCTTCCCTCGGCCAGTTCGATCTCCCGGGCCTCGAACGGCAGCCCGCCCAGGCCGAGCGGCGGGCCGGCGGGCAGGTCGAGCGGAGCCGCCTGTCCGTCCGGAGCGGTCACCACCGGCGGCGGATGGCCGGCGCGGGCCAGGGAGCAGCGCCCGGAGACCGGGTCGTACACGGCGTACAGGCAGGTGGCGCCGACGACCTGCTCCCCGACAGGCCGTTCGCCGACCGCTTCCTGTTCGGCCGCCAGCAGGTTGACCAGGTCGTCCAGGTGGGCGAGGACCTCGTCCGGTTCCAGGTCGAGGCTGGCGAGCGTATGGACGGCGGTGCGCAGTCGGCCCATGGTGGCGGCCGCATGGATGCCGCGTCCCACCACGTCGCCGACCACGAGGGCGACCCGGGCCCCGGACAGGGGAATGACGTCGAACCAGTCACCGCCCAGGCCCGGGGCAGCGCTGGCCGGCAGGTACCGCAGGGCCACCTCGACGGCCGACTGGTCCGGAACGGCCCGGGGCAGAAGGCTGCTCTGCAAGGTGAACGCGGTCTCCTGCTGCTGGGTGAAACGCCGGGCGTTGTCGATGGCGACTGCGGCGCGCGAGGCGAGTTCCTGGGCGAGGGTGAGATCGGCCGCCTCGAAGGGATCGGGGCGGCGTGAACGCCACAGGGTCATCACGCCGAGCACCAGGCCACGCGCGGCAAGAGGGACGACGATCAGCGAGTGGACACCGAGATCCGGAGCGTGCGCCCCCTGGCGGCCCTCCGTCGAGAACCAGTCGGCGGGGAGAACCGGTTCCAGGACGGCCCGCCCTTCGGCCAGGCATCTGGCCTGGGGTGTGTCCGACCCGAACGCCACCGGCTCGCCCTCCGGGTGGGGCGGGCTCGAGTGCTGGGCGCCGACGCTGCAGGCCCCCACTCGTACGACGGACCCCGCCAGGACCCGCGCCAGTTCCTCACCGCGCGTCACCGGCTGCAGCAGGTCCACCGACGCATGGTCGGCGAGGTGAGGCACCATCACCTCGGCGAGTTCCCGGGCGGTCTCCGCCACGTCGAGGGTGGTCCCGATACGGCTGCCGGCCTGGTCGAGGAGGGCGAGCCTGCTCTGGGCCCGATGGCGTTCGGTGATGTCCTCGATCAACTCGGCCACACCCAGGACGCGGCCGGAGGGGTCCTCCATCCGGAAGGACGAGACCATCGCGACCCGCTCTCGGGTCGGATCCCGCTCCAGGCGAACGAACTGCTCCGAGTAGATCAACGGTCTTCCGGTCTCGATCACCTGGCGCACACGGTCCACGGCCTTGCCTGCGTCATCGGGGACGAGGAAACAGCCGGTGGGCAGTCCCCGGAAGTCTGCTGCCGGGACGCCGGTGACGCGTTCGATGGCCCGGTTGACCCGGAGAATGCTGAGGTCGGGGCCGTGGACGACCAGGCCGACCGGGCTCCGGCGGTACAACCCGTCGAGCACCGCCCGGTCTCTTTGCCACTCCAGGACGTCAGCCGCGAGGGCCCCGGCAAGAATCCACTCACGGACCCGGTCACCGCGTGAGAGCGCATGGGCCCTGAGCCCCATCCGCACCAGGTGCCCGTCGTGGTGCCGTACCTCCAGGATCCCGAACCAGCCGCCGGTCCTCCTGCACTTCGCCGCGGCCTCCCTGACAGCCGGCAGATCGCGGGGATCGACCAGGACCTCGAAGGCCGGACGACCGATCACGGCTGTGTCCGGATGGCCGAGCAGTTCCTGGGCCCGCCGGTTCCATCCGACCACGACTCCCCGGTCGTCGAGCACCGCCACGGCGGCGAGGTGCAGGGCGAACGGATCGTCGTGGCTTTCGCTGAGCTCCTGCATCCGCTTCTCCACCGCTGGACACCACCTTGTACTCGGCCGATGTCCTGCCGCGGGTCGTGACCGCGGCCGGGTGACCGGCGTGACGGCGTCCGGGGCGGCGGTTCGGCGTTTCCGAATGCACGCTGACCTGCTGTTGTTGTGCAAGCCTAGTGAAACCCGGTGGGGAGGCGAGGTCTCGCCCGCCGCGTGGCGCGGCGTGGCGGACACGGGGCGGTGCGGCAGGCACGGTGGCCGGCTCCTGACGAGTTGCTACGAGGACCCGCCGTAGAGCTCGCGTGCCGCCAGGGCCCAGCTGAGCTCCACGACGGTGTCCGGTGCGTCGAGGCTGGTGCCGGTCAGCTCCTCGAAACGGCGCAGCCGGTAGCGGACGGTGTTGACATGGACGTGTGCGGCGCGGGCGACTTCGCGGATGTGCCGTCCCCTCTCCAGGTATCCCCGGACCGACTCCTCGATGAGCGCACCGAACTCACCCTCCGCCTCCAGTGGGCGCAGATAGCGGTCGAGCAGCAGCTCGGCGAGTTCCGGCTCGGCGACGACCGCCACCCGCCAGGACAGGTCGCCCAGGTCGTACACGCCGCGCAGACCGTACGCGCGGGCGGCTTCCAGCAGCCTGCCCGCGGCACGGAAGGAGCGGTGCGCCGCGGTCAGGTCCGTCGGCGGGCCGAGTCCCGCCGTCACCTCCAGGTCACCGGTCTCCGGCTTCGCCTCGACGACTCCGGCGACAGCCTCGTCCAGTACGGTGAGCAGCGCGCCCCGGCCGTTTCGGCGGGCGTGGGACTCCAGGGGGCGTTCCAGCGCGTCCGGACCGCAGTCGCCGTTCGGAACAGCTCTGATGGCGCGATACGGCCGCGACAGGTCCAGTCCGTAGATCGCCGCACCGCTGTGGATCTCCGCCGCGCTCAGCGTCCCGTAGAGCAGTCCGCGCAGGAAGTCGGCGCGGCGGCGGGCGTCGAACAGGGCGGAGGTGACCTCCGCCTGCCGGTGGACGGCCGCGATCTGCAGGCTCGCGACGTCCGCGAGCTCCCACAGGCACCTGGTGCGGTCGACGACGAGGCCGGCGTCCAGTCCGCGTTCGGTGGCCTCGGCGATGAACAGGTCCCGTATCGCGCTCAGCGCCCCGCGGAAGGCGCGGAGCCCGTCGCCGAGCGGCACGCCACGGGCGACCCGGTCCCGGGCCACATCGGCTTCGTCGAAGTCCTCGGGCGCGGGCACCGTCCCCTCGCGCACCACCGCGAGAGCCCGCTGGAAGTGCCGATGCCAGATCTGGTCCAGGAGTTCCCGCGGTACGGCCCGGTAGGACGGGATGTGGTCCGCCAGCTCCGCGTGCAACCGCCCGCCCACGTGCCGCTGCTTCGCGGCCATCGCGGCGATGACCCGTTCGAGGGGCATCGCCTGGCCCGACTGTGCGGGCATGGATCTCACCTCCGCCCCTCCGGCACCGGCCGTTGTGCAACTGAACAATATGCGGCCCTCCGGCCTTGGCCGGGCAGCCGTCGACAACCCCCCGTCCCCGAAAGCACAGTGGCACGGCGGCGGGAGGAGCGCATCGGCGCACACAGCGGGGCACCGACCTCGCGCAGCCCGCCCCCGTAGCACCGGCCCACCCCGACGAACAGTGCGGAGACCACCATGACCGACGAGCACCATCAGCGACCCGGCCGTGCCGCCGCCGAGACCCGACCGCGTCTCGCGCCACTGCCCGAGGACGGCTGGGACCCGTCCACCCGCGAGCTGCTCGCCCCGATTCCCCGGGACGCCGACGGCCACCTCCCCAACGTCTTCACCACCTTGGTGCGGCACCCCGGCCTCTTCCGGCACTTCCTGCCCTTCGGCAGCCATCTGCTGCGCGACGGCCGTCTGCCGGACCGGACCCGGGAACTGCTGATCCTGCGCACCGCCTGCAACACCCGGGCCGGTTACGAATGGGGGCGGCACGTGCCGCTGGCCAGGGCGGCCGGGGTCACCGACGAGGAGATCCGGCGGGTCGGCGCGGGCCCGGACGCCCCGGGGTGGACGCCGGCCGACGCCCTTCTGCTGCGTGCCGCCGACGAACTGCACCGGGACGCACGCCTGTCCTCGGCCACCTGGTCCGCACTCGCCGCCGGCCACGACGAGGCCCAGCTGATCGAAATCACCATGCTCGTCGGTCAGTACCACATGGTCGCGTTCTTCCTGAACTCCGCCGGTACCCGGCTCGAGCCCGGCTACGAGGCGGAGGCCCTGCCCGCGCCCCCGGTGGCCGGCGCGGACGCGGCGGAAGGGGTGCACGGCGATGCCTGAGCCCCGGCACACCACGAACCGCCCGGACAGTCTCCTGACCGGCCGGAACGTACTGGTCGTCGGCGCGGGCACCCGTCCCGGCGACGATCCGAAGGCCCCGGTGGGCAACGGGCGGGCCGTGGCCGTGCTCGCCGGGCGTGAGGGAGCCTCCGTGGCCTGCGCCGACGTCTCCCCCTCCGCCGCGGCGGCCACCGCCGCCCTGGTCGGTGAGGAGGGCGCGCGTGGCGTCCCCGTGGTCGGTGACGCCACGGATCCGGGCCAGTCCTCGGCCATGGTCGCCGAGGCCCTGCGCGCACTGGGCGCGCTCGACGCGATGGTGGTCAACGTCGGTGTCGGCCTCGGCGCGGGCCTGGCGGACACCTCACCGCAGCAGTGGGAACAGGTGCTCTCGCTCAACCTGGGCGCCCCCTTCCTCGCCGCCAAGTACGGGTTGCCCGCGCTCACCGACGGGGGCTCGATCGTCTTCGTCGGTTCCGTGGCCGGGCTGCGCGCGGCCACCGGCTCTCCCGCCTACGACAGTTCCAAGGCGGGTCTGTTCGGTCTCACCCGCCATGTCGCCAAGGAGGGGGCGCCGCGCGGGATCCGCGCCAACCTGGTCGTCCCGGGCCTGATCGACACTCCGATGGGCCGCGAGGCCTCGGCCCGGCGGGCGTCGCGTTCCACCTCGTTCACCCGCATCCCGCTCGGCCGCCAGGGCACCGCCTGGGAGGTGGCCGATGCCGTCACCTTCCTGCTCTCCGACCGCGCCTCCTACATCACCGGGCAGAGCCTGGTGGTGGACGGAGGGCTGAGCGCCGTCTGAGCACTCCGGGCCCGGGTGACGGGGCGGGGGCGGTCCCCAGGGTCAGGGCATCGACCGGGACCGCCCCCGCCTGCTCACTTCGCCGGCGTGCCGAACTCCTTGCGGGTGTCCACCGGCTTGCCGAACAGCTGCCACCGCTCGCCCTTGAACCGCATCAGCTGCATCGACTCGAGCGGGAAGGCGTCGCCGTGGCCCGTGGACATGGTGACTCCGGGCAGCAGCAGACCGACCTTCACGTTCTTCAGGTTGCGCACCGCGTCCCGCAGTCCTTCCCTGGTCGGGCACTTCATCGCGTCCAGGGCCTTGTGCAGGCTGGAGGCGACGGCCCAGCCGTACGCGTTGAACTGGTTGGCCGGGTCGGCGTCGGGGGCGTACTTGTGCATGGCCCTCGTGTAGGTCTTCACCTCGGGATCATTCGCCCACTGCGGGTCGACGGGGTCCTTGAAGTAGGTCGCCGAGACCACGCCCTGCACGTTCTTGAACCCGACGGGCTGGAGCACGGCCGCGGACGAGGCCACGTTGTTCACGATGTGCAGCGGGTTCCACTTGGTGTTCTTGGCGTCGGCGGCGAGGGCCTGGCTGCCGAACTTGGGAGTGGTGACGTCCAGCAGCACGTCGGCCTTGGAGCGGGAGAGGCTCGCCATCTGCGCCGACACGGACGGGTCGGTGACCTCGTAGCTCTCCTGGGCCACCACCTTGATGCCGCTGCCGGCGACGGCCTTCTCGAACCCGCCGAGCAGGTCCTTGCCGAAGTCGTCGTTCTGGTAGAGCACCGCGACCTTGGCCTTGGGCCTGGCGTCCTTGAGGTACTTGGCGTACACCCGGGCCTCGGCCACGTAGTTGGGCTGCCAGCCGATGGTCCAGGGATGCTTGTCGTCCGTGCCCCAGAGGGAGGCACCCGTGGCGACGAAGGGCTGCGGCACCTTCTGCTTGTTGAGGTAGTCCCACACGGCTGCCGTGGACGGGGTGCCCAGGGTCTGGAAGACGGCGAAGACCTTCTCCTGCTCGACCAGTCTGCGGGCCTCTTCGACCGCCTTGGGCGGCTGGTAGCCGTCGTCGCGGACCACGAACTCGACCTTGCGGCCGTCTATGCCGCCCTGTGCGTTGACGTACTTGAAGTAGGCGGCCACGCCCTTGCTGATCGTGCCGTACGCGGAGGCCGGTCCCGACAGCGGGTAGATACCGCCCAGCTTGATGGTCTTGTCGGTGATGCCGGTGGTCTGCTGGCCCTTGCACGCGCCACCGGCGGCGGTGTCCTGGGCATCCTGCCCTCGCTGGCTGCTACAGGCGGTCGCGGTGAGCAGGGCGGCGGCCGCGACCGCGGCCGCCCGCAAAGCGGTGGTCTTGCGCATGTGATTCATTCCTTTTCCGTGCGGGGCGAGGCGCCCACGGGTTCGGCGTCGGCAACTGCGGGGTCCGCAGAAGTGAGGGTCGCCGGGGGTATGGATTCGGCCTGGGACTCCGGCACCTCATCGGGTGCGGGCTCGGCCTCGGGCGTCTGGTCGACGGCAGCGGTGGTGCGGATCGGGCGACGGGCGACAGCGCTCCGGATACGGCCGGGCAGACCGGCCAGTCCTGTCGGGGCCACGAACATCACCACGATGATCAGCAGGCCGAACACCACTCCCGGTGCCGCGTCGCTGAGGTCCTGGGACACGCTCGGCACGTACATCACGAACGCCGCGCCCAGCAGGGGTCCGTACAGCGAGGCGAGCCCCCCGACCACCAGGCCGGCCAGCAGGGTGATGGACAGAACGAAGCTGAAGGAGTCGGGTGAGACGAAGCCGATCACCCAGGTGTACAGACACCCGGCAACACCCGCGAACATCGCGCTCCACGCGAAGGCGAGGGTCTTGTGCAGCGACAGCCGCACGCCCATGACCTCGGCGGCGCTCTCGTTGTCCCGCACGGCGAGCAGTGCCCGGCCGACCCGGGACCGCAGCAGGTTGCGGGCGAGCAGCAGGACCACCGCGGTGACGGCGAGGACGACGAAGTACAGCCACTGGTCCTCGGCCAGCCCGCTCCACGCCGGCGGCTGCAGCTTGTCCACGGTCAGGCCCATGGAGCCGCCCGTCACCGGTTCGAGCCGCTTGAGCAACGGCGGCAGGAACACCGCGAACGAGAGGGTGACCAGCGCCAGGTACAGCCCACTCAGCCGCAGCGCGGGTACTCCGAACCCGAGGCCCAGCAGGAAGCATCCGGCGGCCGCGACCGGCAGCGTGGCCAGGTGGCCGGTGTCGTACCGGTCGAGCATGACCGCCGCCGTGTAGGCCCCGGCCGCGAAGAACGCGCCGTGCCCGAGCGAGATCTGCCCGCCGTAGCCGACCAGCAAGTTCAGGCCGGACAGCGCGACGGCGTACAGGAGCACCATGGTCAGCTGGAAGACCTGGAAGGGGGCGAAGTAGAACGGTGCGCCGGCGGCGGCCAGCGCCGCGAGCAGCAGGGTGAGCGCGGCCCGCAGCCGCCGGGCCCGGTCGGTGCCGAGTGCCGTTGTGATCGTGCTCATGCGCGCTCCACCGCCGCCCGTCCGAAGAGGCCCTGGGGCCGCACCAGCAGCACGGCCAGGATGATCACCAGCGGTACGCCCACCTTCAGGTCCTCACCGATGACGTCCACGTACGCCCCGGTCAGCGTCTCGGCGACGCCGACGAACAGGCCGCCGACGACCGCACCGACCGGGCTGTCGAAGCCCCCGAGGGTGGCCGCGGCGAACGCGTAGATCAGCACTCCGCCCATCATGTTGGGCTCCAGGAACAGCACCGGGGCGACGAGCACGCCCGACACCGCGCCCACCGTCGCGGCCAGCCCCCAGCCGAGCATCAGAACCCGGCCCACCCGGATGCCCGACAGCCGGGCGGAGGCCGGGTTGCAGGCGACCGCCCGCATCACCAGGCCGGCAGAGGTGTGCTGGAACAGCAGGTACAGCAGCCCCATCACGACGGCCACCACGCCGATGATGCCGAGCGTCGACCAGTCCACACGCACCCCCGACAGGTCGATCCCGCCGTCGGGGAACGGCTGCGGGAAGTCCTTCACGGTGAACGACCAGATCAGGCCCGCCAACGCGTTGACGAAGATGAACAGGCCGACCGTGACGATGACCACCGTCAGCTCGGGCGCGCCCTGCACGGGACGGATGACGATCCGCTCGACCAGCATGCCGCCGGCGAAGGACACCGCGAGGGTGACCGGCAGCGCCAGCCAGAACGGCATCCCGGACGCCACCAGTTGCCAGGCGACGTACGTGGAGAGCATGGCCAGCTCACCCTGCGCGAAGTTGACGATCCCCGTGAACCGGTGGATCAGCACCAGGGCCAGCGCCAGGCTGGCGTACACCGCGCCGGAGCCCAGTCCTTCCACCACTTGCTGGAGAAGATCGGTCACGGCGCTCACCCGGCCTTGCGGGAGTGGACGGAGACACCGAGGTACACCTCGGCGACCTGCCCGTCCTCGCGGATCTGTGCGGCCGGTCCGGACAGCACCAGGCGGCCGGCCTCCAATACGTGCGCCCGGTGCGCGATGTCCAGCGCGAGCTGGGCGTTCTGCTCGACGACGACCACGGTGGTGCCTTCCTCCTCGTTGACGGCACGGACGATTTCGAACAGCTCACGGGTGACCAGCGGCGCGAGCCCGAGCGACGGCTCGTCCAGGAGCAGCAGCGAGGGCCTCAGCATCAGCGCCCTGCCGATGGCGACCATCTGCTGCTCCCCTCCGCTGAGGCTGCCTGCGGCCTGACCCGACCGCTGGCGCAGCTTGGGGAAGTAGCCGTAGATCCGCTCCAGGTCGGCCGCCACCGCCGCGCGGTCGGCACGGCCCCGCTGCAGGCGACCGGTGCGCAGGTGGGCGCCGATGCGCAGGTTCTCCTCGACGGTCAGGTCGTTGAAGGTGCCCCGGCCCTCGGGCACGTGTGCCACCCCGAGCCGGGCTGCCTGCTCGGGCGAGCGGCCCAGCAGCTCCGCACCGCTCAGGGTGACCGAGCCGCGGCCGCGGACCATGCCGCACAGCGCCCGCAGCGTCGTGGTCTTGCCCGCGCCGTTGGGTCCGAGGATCGCGCACACCTCACCGCGGGCGACGGAGAGGTCGAGGCCCTGGAGCACACGGGCCTGGCCGTATCCGGCGTGCAGGCCGGAGACCTTCAGGAAGCCCGGCTCCGCACTCGCCACGGCCTCGGTGCGGTCGGTGGTGGGCTCGCTCATGCGGCCACCCCCAGGTACGCCTCGATGACCGCGGGGTCGCGCTGGATGTCCTCCGGTGAGCCGTCGGCGATCTTGCGGCCGAAGTCGAGGCAGACCACCTTGTCGCACAGGCCCATCACGAACCCCATGTGGTGTTCCACGACCACGAGGGTGAGGTCGAAGTCCTGGCGCACCGACCGGACCAGATCCGCGAATTGATCGACCTCGCCGTGGCTGAGCCCGTTGACGGGTTCGTCGAGCAGCAGCAGTCGGGGCCGTACCGCGAGCGCCCGGGCGAGTTCGACCCGTTTGAGCGTGCCGAACGGCAGGCCGGAGGCGGGGTGGTCGGCGACGTCCGCCAGGTCGAGCCGCCGTAGCAGGTCGTCCGCCTGGTCACGTAGTTCCCTCTCCTCCCGCCGGACGCGGGGCAGCCGGAGCGCCGCGGCGAGGTGTCCGGTGCGCCCCCGGCTGTGGGCGCCGACCATGACGTTCTCCCGGACCGTGAGCCGCGGGAACAGGCCGAGGTTCTGGAAGGTGCGGGCGATGCCGCGCCCGGCCACGGCGTGCGGCGGAAGGGCGAGCAGGTCCTCACCCTCGAACTGCACCGTTCCCGCATCGGGGGTGCAGCGCCTGGTGAGGCAGTTGAACAAGGTGGTCTTACCGGCTCCGTTCGGACCGATGAGCCCCACGGCGGTGTCCGGCTCAACGGTGAACGCGACACCGTCCAGTGCCGTGATCCCGCCGAAGCGCACGGTGATACCGTCGACCGCGAGCATGAGTGACGCCCCTTCCGAGGTGCTGGGGGGTGGGCGAGCGTCACAGTAGGTGGGGGCGTTCCAGGCGCACATTGGGTGTGAGCACCCAACTTCTCGGTCGCCGAACTGTGCGCCGCGCACAGGTGCGGGGAGATGTCTCACGCCGAGCCTGTTGACGGAGCACGAGGCGGGCGGCGACGATCGGCGCCATGCCTCGCGGTCCCGCCTTGGGCGCTCCTCAGCTCTCCGAACCTCTCCGCCGCCAGCGGTGGCGGATCCTGCACGCCGTCCACGACCGGGTCGAGGAGGTGGCGGAGACCGCCGTCGAGGTGATGCGCGCGGAGATCCCGTCGTACGCGCTGCAGGACGAGCGGTTCTTCGACGAGGTACGGGAGCAGGTGCTCGAGCACTACCGGATGCAACTGGCGGCGCTGGCCGGCGACCGCGACATGGCTGCCGAAGACCTGGTCTTCAGCCGCGGGGCAGCCATGCGCCGAGCACGCGCGGGGTTCGCCCTGGAGGACTGGATCAGTGCCTTCCGGGTCGGCCGGCAGGTGCTGTGGGACGCGCTGCTCGACTGCGCGGGCACGTCCGCCGAGGCCCAGCAGGCCGCGCTGTCCCTCGTCACGCCCCTGATGCGGTACGTCGACTACGCCAGCACCCACGCCGCACAGGCCTACATCGAGTACCAGCAGCATGTGGTGGCGGACGCGGACCGGGAGCGCCGGGATCTCCTGGACCAGCTCCTGGCCGGCGTGGCACCGACGCGCGGTCCGCTGTGCGCCGCGGCACAGGCGTACGGCATCGGACCGCGCTCGCCGATGATGGCGGTCGTGGCGGTGTGCGTCGGCGACACGCGCACCGGGGACCTCACCTCGGCCGAGAACGGGTATGCCACCAGCGCGTCGATCAGCGTCGCCGGGCCCTGGGCCGGCAGGACCCTGGTGGTCGTGCGCCACGGCGAGGTGGTGGCCGTGCCCGTGGTCCGGGCCGGCATGAACGCGGAGGACATCTGCGCCCACTTCGAGGCCGTGCAGCAGCGGCTCGCGCGGGGCGGGACCATGCTCTCCATGGGGATCAGTACGGTCGCCCAGGGCGCATCCGAACTGCCGCGCGCCTACGCGGAGGCGCGTGCCGCCCTCGACCTGGTGCCGGGCGGGGGCGGGGTGGCGGCACTGCCGCGGCTGTCCCCGTTCGACTACCTGGCGCTGCGCGCCGACGACCTCGCCCGGCAGTTGGTCGATCCCCGCGTGCGGGTGCTGCTGGAGGAGGACCGCAGACGGGGCGACACGCTGGCCGCCACCATACGGGCCTTCGCGGAGGCGGACCTCAATCTGCGGCTGGCCGCCGACCGGCTGCGGGTGCACCACAACACGGCGCACTACCGGTTGCGCCGGATCGAGGAACGCACCGGCCGCAATCCGCGCCGGATCGCCGACCTTCTGGAACTACTGGTCGCCCTCGCCATCCGCGACGGCGCCGGAGATGGTGGGGATTGCCAGTGAGCGGCATCGTGGAGTCGGAGTCCGCCGGGACCGGGGCGGCCCGTGGGCTGCCGGGCGGGCCAGAAGGCATGGGCCTGCCGGAGGGGCACGCCGGACAGGACCGAACGGTCCGGCGTGCGCTGCTGGACGCCGCACTGGAGGTGTTCACCGAGCGCGGTTACACCGACGCCGGGCTCACCGAGATCGCGGCGCGCTCCGGCATTCCGGCAGGCGCCCTCTTCCAGCACTACGGCGGAAAACGCGGCCTCTATCTCGCCCTGTGGGAGGAGTTCCGGGAGGAGCAGGAGCACCGGACCGCGGCCACGCTGACCGCCGAGCGCAGCCGTGGCGTGGACGACCCCCTCGCCCTCTTCGTGGCGGGAGCCAGGGCGTACCTGGAGGGCGTCTGGGACAACCGGCGGCTCGGCAGGCTCCTCGCGGAGGACGACAACCCCGCGGGCTTCGACACGCTGCGCCGCCAGTGGGACCGCGCTTGGGTACGGCGCAACGCCCGGCTCCTGGAGGTGGACGAGCGGCGACGCGCCGGCCGGGTCCGGGTCAGCGTGCTGACCACCGTCATCGGAGGGGCGGCGCGCGAGCTGGGCGAATGCGAGGACGAGACGGAGGCCCGGGAGATCGTGGACGAGGTGTGCGGCATCCTGGTCCATCTGTCGGCACCGCCCGGCTGACGCACCTGGGCCGTCGCGGCCGCCGGCCGCCACGACACCGGGCTGCCGGCCGGCGGAGGCTGCGCGACTTCGACCCGGCGCACGGCAGGGTGCTGCACCACGTCGTGGGCGGAGAAATCGGTCGCGCGGGGTGAGGTGTAACCGTCAACTTCCGCCTGAGCACGGCGAGATACGAGGCGCACCGGCACATGCCGGGCGTGGACACCGAGGGCGCGCGGACCGGCCGTTTGGGCTTGCTGCTCGACCAGTTCGACCCCGCCAGGGCGATGGCCCAGGTGCGGCTGGCGGGGCTCGGTGACGAGGAGTACCTGTGGGAGCCGGTGCCCGGTTGCTGGTCGCTCCGGCGCCGGGGCGAGGCGGCGACGCCGAGTGGTTTCGGGCCGGCCTAGTGGGTGCTCGACCTGGGCGTCCCGGACCTCCCGGCGAACGAGTACGCCGAGGTCGCCCGGCAGGCCGCCGACGGCATGACCGTCGACAGGATCGCCGATGACTGGAGCGCCGGTGTCGAGCGGGTCGAGCAGATCCTCGCCCACACCGGTGCGCCGGATCCGGACGAAACGCCGGTCACGACCATCGCGTGGCGGCTGGGGCACCTGCACTTCCCCTTCGCGGGCGGATGGGAGTGGACCTGCGGTGAACGGCGGCAGGAGCCGGAGCCGCTGGTCGCCTTCACCCCCTCCGCCGCCCTGGCGCTCGAGCGGTTCTGGGCGGTGATCGACCGCCGGCGCGACACGTCGCGGCCGTCACCGTCACCGTCACCGACGAGCAACTCGACACGGTCGGCTTCTCGCGATACCCGTACAGCAACGACTCCGACCACCCCTACGTCGGCGTGCTGTCGGCGACCCACCTCGAATTCATCCACACACGGCCGAGATCGCCTTGTTCCGCGACCTGTGGCAGGCCCGCTTCCCCACGCCCGGGTAGGCCCGGCCGCGCCGCGAGGGTGCTTCACTGGGTGCTGAGCATGCCCTCGCGCAGCCGGGCCAGCAGGCGCGTGATCAGACGGGACACGTGCATCTGCGAGACCTGCAGGCGTTCGCCGATCTCCTTCTGGGTGAGTTCCTCGACGAACCGCCAGTGGATGATCTTCCGGTCGCGTTCGTCGAGTTCGGCGATCATCGGTGCGAGGGCGTGGAAGTCCTCGACCAGCCCGAGGGCGGCGTCCTCCTCGCCGACGAAGTCCGCGAGCGCGGCTTCGCCGTCCTCGCTGCCGCTGATCGCCGCGTCCAGGGAGGCCGACTTGTAGCCGTTGGAGGCCAGCCGGGCCTCGACGACCTCGTCCTCCGGCAGGCTCATCAGCTCGGCCAGTTCCCTGGTGGTCGGGGTCCGCCCCAGCCGGCTGCGCAGTTCCTCGGTGGCGCGGGCCAGCTGCACGCGGGCCTCCTGCAGCCGGCGCGGCACGTGCACGGCCCAGGAAGTGTCGCGGAAGAAACGCTTGATCTCACCGACGATGTAGGGCACGGCGAAGGAAGTGAACTCCACCTCGCGAGACAGTTCGAACCGGTCGATGGCCTTGATCAGGCCGATCATGCCGACCTGGACGATGTCCTCCATCTCCTCCGGACCGCGGCTGCGGAACCGGCCGGCCGCGAACCGGACCAGGGACATGTTCATCTCTATCAGCGTGTTGCGCGCGTACTGGTGCTCGGCCGTCCCTTCCTCGAGCACCGCCAGCTGGTCGAAGAACAGCCTGGACAACTCCCGGGCGTCCTTGGGCGCGACCTTGGACGGGTCCGCGATCTCCGGCAGGTCGGTGGCCGGCCCAGCAGCCTGCACGGTCGTCGTCGTCATGATGCGCCCCTCGCGATCGGTCAACGTAGTCTCCGTCGGCGCAGTGGCCGACGACCGGACGTCTACCCCGAGTCACAGCCGGCATGCCCGGGCATGTCCGAGTCGTGGTGACCGTGCCGGTGTTCGGCGATGCCCTGCCGACCGGTCGGCAAGGGTGGGGGGCTCTGCGCGAGGCGCTGAGGAGCCTCCGTCACAGTGGCGAGCGGCTGCGCGGCACCCGGGCCAACGGGCCGACCACCCCGTACAGTTGGTCGAAGGCGTCGCGCAACACGGGGCGGTCCGGCAGCGGGGCCGTCACCAGTGTCTGTTCCAGAAGCTGCCGGCGGCGTTGACGCGTCGCCTCCAGTACACACTTTCCGGCACCGGTGAGGCGGAACTCCCCGGACGGGACACGGCGTACCAGTGTGCGCTGCTCCAGCAGGTCGAACAATCTCGTCATCGACGCGGGGCTGACGCCGAGGTGCCTGGCAATCCTGCCCGGGCCGGCCGGCTCGTTCTCCAGGGCGAGCAGGGCGCGCATCTGCTCGTGGGAAATCGTCGGGGCGACGTCTTCGTGTGCCCGCTGCCACAACTCGATCATCGATTCGGCGACGCGTTCTGCCGCCGGCGTCGCTTCGGCAGGTTCGGGATGCACTGACATGGCTTTCCCCTTCCTTGATGCCGTTGAGTACACGGGCATACCCACCCGACGGCGCGTCAGCCCCGCCCGCTCGTTCGAAACGCCTCTGACCTGGGGCAGTGGGGGAATACAGCGCCTCGTTGGTCGGCCATCCGGGTGACGGGTCCGGGACGATCCCGTAGGGCTCCGGTGACCTTCTCCGACGGTCTGCCGGGTGCGCGCCCCTATCGGGGCGATATGCCCGGTTCGGGGCTGGTTTCAGTGAGTTCGGGTTCCAGTCCCTCACTCACCGGGGTGCGGCTTCGACCAACGTCGGCGCGCCATGCCTCGAAGGCCCAGGCGGTAAGGGCGACGACGGCCAGGCCGAGGAGCCACCCGCCCAGGACGTCGCTGAACCAGTGCACGCCGAGGGCAACCCTGGTGAAGCCGACGCCGAGTACGGAGCACACGGCGACGCACCAGCACGGCACCCGGCAGGCCCGCGGTACGAGCGGCAGCAATACCAGCAGGAGAATCGCGAAGGACGTGGTGGCCGTCATCGCGTGGCCGGACGGGAAGGAGTAGCCCGGGGCGTGCGCCACCGGGTCCTGCAGAGCGGGTCTGGCCCGCTCCACCACAGCCTTGACCAGCAGCCCGATGAGCCCGCCGGCCACAGCGGTCACCGCCGCCCAGGCCGCCAGGCGCCACGCCTTGCGGTACAACAGCCAGAGGGTCAGCACCGCGACAGCCGCGCGCAGGGTGACGGGATCCCACACCCGGTCGGACAGCAGGCGGAGCGTGCCGGTCCACGCCGGGTGGTGGAGGGCGACCGTGTGCAGGCGTTGGGCGGCCGCCGAGTCCAGCCGCCGCAAGGGCCCCCACTGGCCCTCGACCAGGATCAAGAGCAGCCCGAAGCACACCGCGGTCACGGCAGCGACGGCGGCTGAGGCGAGCAGCCGTACGCCGAATCTGCGGTCCGCCCGCAGGCGACGCTCGCGAAGGTGCCGCAGGGCGGCCCACGTGACCATTCAGACTCCTGGATCGGCTTGGACGGGGCCGGGACGCCGGCCGCGCGCTGCTTCCAGCTGTGCGGCGAAGGACAGCCCCAGGAACAGGGCGATGGATGTCAGGTAGGCCCACAGCAGCAAGGACATGAAGGCGCTCAGGGGCCCGTAGACGGTGTCGAACGAGCCGCTGATGTTCAGGTAGAGGCTGAGCAGCCAGGTCAGTGTCATCCACAGCACCAGGTACACGGC
Organism: Streptomyces sp. NPDC007905; assembly: GCF_042959345.1. Lineage (NCBI taxonomy): Bacteria > Bacillati > Actinomycetota > Actinomycetes > Kitasatosporales > Streptomycetaceae > Streptomyces > Streptomyces sp. NPDC007905. Next base: position 178,026 of record NZ_JBIBKS010000007.1, read on the forward strand.
CGCGCCGAAGGCCAGCCAGGTGTAGCCGGGTTGCTTACGACGGGGTGAGCGGCGGAAGACGGCGCTCGCGGAGATGAGCGCGAGCAGCAGCCCGAAGGGCCAGCGCAGGATGTCCCAGGCCTGCTGGGCGCTGCCCCTGAGGTGGTAGACGGTCACCGCCGCCGAGGCGAGGTCGTCGCCGGCGACCATGACGACGAACCCGAGGCCGAGCGGGAGCCCTGCGCTGACGGACATCACCAGGCCGCGCAGGTACTTGAGATGGAAGGGGCGGTCGCGTTCGTTGCCGTAGATCCGGTTGGCGCCCCGCTCGATCTGGCACATGGCGGTGGTGACGTTGACCAGGGAAAAGGCGGCACCGAGCCAGAGGGCGACCGCGGCGCCGTCGCCCGCCTTGCGCCGGCTGCGGTCGAGCGCGTCGTCGACGACGTCGGCGCTGGGGCCCTGGGCGATCCGGTGGATCGTCAGTTCCGCCATTTTGCCGACGTTTTCGGTGTGCAGGCTGGTCGACAGGCCCACGAAGGCGATGGCCAGGGGCACGACGGCCAGCACCGTCTGCAGAGCGAGGGCTCGGGAGTGGCTGAAGCCATCGGCGTAACGGAAACGGATGAAGGCGTCCCGCAACAGGGACCAGCCGCCGTAGCGGCGCAGTGCTGCCCACGCCTCGTCGGCGGACAGTTCCTCTCCGCTCATGTCACGTGTCTCGGGAACCTTCGTGGCGGTACCCATTCACTTCCCCCGTGCGGGCCGTGCGGGCAGCATCACCGTCAGGGCGCCCGGCCTCACCTCTACGGTCAGGCGACGTCCGGGAGCCACTGGATCACCGTCCAGTTCCCGGGGCTGCGGGGCGTCGAAGGTGAACTCGGCACGCCGGAAGGTGAAGAACTCCATGGGCACGCCGTCCTTGCCGTCCCGCTCGCGGACGGTGTCCGCGGCCGGCCGCGGTGTCGTCGTGCGGCCTCGCAGCACCGTCCATACGGCACCGATCCAGCCACTCGGACCGCGCGGGTCCAGGATCAGCAGGTTCAGCCGACCGTCGTCCGGGCTGGCATCAGGGAGCAGCGTCGTACCCCCCTGAACGGTGCCGATGTTGCCGACGAGCACCATGCGAGCGGTGCGGCGCAGGGCGGGCGCGTCGTCGAGGCGGACACTCAGCCCCATGCGCGGGGTGCCGAGCACGCGAAGGGCGGCGATCACATAGGCGGGCCAGCCCAGCAGGGACTTGATGCGATCGCTCGCGTTGGCGCGTTGCACCATCGCGGCGTCGAGACCGGCGCCGGACATGGCGGCAAAGTGTGTGGGGGGCAGCCCGTCGCCCTCCATACGGCCGAGGTCCACGCGGTGGGCCGTGCCGCGCAGCGCGGCGTCGAGCGCGTCGGCCGGGTCCGGCGGCAGGCCAAGGTTGCGGGCGAGGAGGTTGCCGGTCCCGCAGGGCACCAGGGCGAGCGGGACCTCACTGCCGGCCAGGGCGTCGGCGGCCGCGCGGAGCGTACCGTCGCCGCCGCAGACCACCACGAGTCCCGCGCCGTCGCGGACCGCGCCGGCTGTCTGTCCGCCGCCCGGGTCGTCGGGGGTCGTCTCGATGAACGCCGATGCGGGATGGCCGTGTTGCTCCAGCACCCGACGCAGCGCGGCGAGGTCGGCCTGGTCGGTGACCGTGGGATTGAAAATCACGGCGGTGTGGCCGGGGAGCCGCGTCGAGCGGTCGGCCACGGCTGCGGAGCTGGGCCCTGTCGTGGAACTCCCGTCGTCCGCCCGGAGCGTCGCGGGGCGGACAGGAGTCTGACGGCAGCGGGCGGGGGGAGCAGTCACGAATCCGTCGGTGAGTACCGCGCGCCCCACGATCAGCAGCGACAGGCCGCCGTTCACCAGGCCGCCCACGACGTCGGTGGGGTGGTGCATCCCCCGGTAGAGGCGGGCAACGCCCACGACCAGGGGCATGACGAGGAGCAGCCCGGCCACGACGCCGCGCCAGGGCCCGCGCAGCCGCGACAGCGCCAGCACCGCCAGGCCGCCGTAGAGCGCGGTGGCCGCGCCGGTGTGGCCGGAGGTGTAACTGGACGTCGGCAAGGAGCCGTCGAGACGGTGCACGTCCGGGCGGTGGCGGTCGACCGCCACCGTGATGACGAGGAAGACCAGTGACTGCAAGGACACGGCGAGGGCGAGGAAGACGGCCTGTCGCCACATCGGAAGCCGAGGTATCAGGATCAGGCTAAGACAGCTCACGAGCGTGATGGCGATCACCGTGAGGGTGTTGCCCGCCTCCGACGCGACCGAGGACAAGGCGGTGAGGAGGCCCGTACGTGCCCGCTCGAAGCCCGTGTCGACGTGGTCCTCGACCGTCATGGGCCACGCGCCGCGGGCCGGGCCGGTGATCAGCAGGCCGAGGCCCACCATCAGCGCTGCCTGACAGACGGTCAGCGCACTGATCCACCCGGCGGACCACCCGATTCCACGCGGCATCGCGACGCGGCCGTCCCCGGCGGCGCGGGGTTCTTCTCCGGACCTCTCACCGGGCAGCTCGGCAGGTCTTTCCGGCACGGCGGTCGACATCGGTACCCCCTGAACAGCGTTTGACGGCGTTGTGGTGCCGGAGGTCGTCCGCTCCGGCTCACCGCCGTATGCCCGCTCAGCCGAGGAGCAGGCCGGGCGCGCCCGGGTGCGGATTCGGGGAGTGAGGCGGTGACGGCCGGGCATCTGCTCCTTCGGGCTCGTCCGGCAGCCCGCAACGATCCGGCTTCATTGGTCCAACGGGAGATTCGGCGTGACCCTCGACGGCATACCGGCACCCCTTGCTCGCGGCAGCGTGCCCGTGGCAGAAGCGCGCAAGCAGCGCCTGCGCCGCCGCCTGGAGCGACTGATCGGCATTGCCGCCACCGAGGGCAACGACCTGCTACCCCTGCGCAACGGCGACGAGATCTTCCCCGCGATGCTCGGGGCGATCCGCTCGGCTCAGCACACGATCGACATGATGACGTTCGTGTACTGGCGTGGTCAGGTCGCCCGCGACTTCGCCGTCGCCCTCGCCGACCGCGCCCGCGCGGGCGTGCGGGTGCGGCTGCTGCTCGACGGCTTCGGCGCCAAGAGGATCGAACAGCAGCTGCTGGCCCTCATGGAGGCAGCGGGTGTGCAGGTGGCCTGGTTCCGCAAGCCCGTCTGGCTGTCGCCGTTCAAACAGAACCACCGCTGTCATCGCAAGGCCCTCATCGTCGACGAGCAGACCGCGTTCACCGGCGGCGTCGGCATCGCGGAGGAATGGTGCGGTGACGCCCGAGACCCCGGCGAGTGGCGCGACACCCATGTCCGGGTGAGCGGCCCGGCCGTGGACGGTATCGCGGCCGCGTTCGCGCAGAACTGGGCCGAGTGCCACGACGAACTCTTCGACGACCGCGACCGCTTCACCGAGCACCCGCAGGCCGGCACGTCGGTCGTTCAGGTCGTTCGCGGCTCCGCAAGCATCGGCTGGCAGGACATGCAGACCCTCATCCGGATCATGCTCACCTCCGCCGAGGAACGATTCCGCCTCACCACCGCGTACTTCGCCCCCGACACCTACTTCATCGACCTGCTGTGCCAGACCGCCCGACGCGGCGTATGCGTGGAGATCCTGCTTCCCGGTCCCTACACCGACCAGCGTGCCTGCCAGCTGGCCGGCCAGCAGCACTACACCCGTCTGCTGCAAGCAGGCGTGCACATCCGGCAGTACCAGCCGACCATGATGCACGCCAAGATCATCACAGTGGATTCGGTTGCCACCCTCATCGGATCCACCAACTTCAACCGCCGGTCCATGGACCACGACGAAGAGGTCATGCTCGCCGTCCTGGACGAGACGTTCACCGCCTCACTCGACCGCGACTACGAAGCCGACCTGAAGCGCAGCGTGGACATCGACCTGGCCCGATGGAGACGACGGACCGTACTCCAGCGCGCCAAGGAAGCCGCCGTCACCCCGATCCGACGCTTCCTCTGACGGAACCGCCGCCGTCCGCTCCGGCCACGGAGGACTCCGCGGCCGGGAGGCGACGGGGCAGAGGGAGGTGCTCCGGACCGGCTCCGGGACGCCCTGTCCCCCGACGCCGGGCAATCTCCCCGGTGAACGCCCGCCGCCGCAGGGGCGCCCGGCCGGTTCCAGCCCGCGCGGCCGTACCGCCCGAACGGGATTCCGGCGTGCGGGAGATCCAGGACCGCCTTGGCCAGGCCGGAGGCGCGCTCCGTTGGCGTCAGGGCGGACGCTGCTGCACGTTCCCACGCATCCCGGGGTCCTCGGCGAAGGCAGCCTGTCGGGGTGCCGTCGAGAAAGTGCTTCGGGCCCAGTCGGCGAACGACGTCCAGCGCAGTTCGGGGCGGGCGGCGTGCAGCGCCGGCAGGTCGACGCCTTAGCCGACGCTGCGCAGGAACGCCCACATCGCTCGCATGTCGTCGTTGCCGATCTCGTCGAGCTGCACCTCGTTGTGCCGAACGGTCCCACCGAGCGCCGCGCTCAACACGGCGGCCATGTCACCGGGCGTGGGGGCGTGGCCGGCGAGCTCGATGCGCCGACCGACGAACGCGTCGGGTGCGGCGAGGACAGCGGCGGCGAACCGCCCAGGTCGGGGCGCGCCAGTTGCTGCAGGGGGCGGTCCGGTGGCAGAGGCAGATCGAGCATCCCCTGGCGGAGCCGCTCCTCCGCGCCGAGAGCGTTGTCGAAGAAGTAGGCGGGCCCCAGGATCGTATAGAGCACATCGCCTGCGGCCAGTTCCCGCTCGATGACCGCCTTGGTCTCGAAGTGCGGTACGCCGGTGTCCCGATCGGCGCCCGCGACGGAGCTGAAGACCAGGTGTGGCACACGGGCCTGATGCGCGGCCGCGAGAAGGGATCGGCCTTGTGAGATCTCGGCGGCCGGTCCTGACTCGGAGGGCGTGGTCATCGCAAACACACCGGCTACTCCCCGCATGGCCGTGGCCAGGGACTCTCGGTCCTCGAGGTCTCCGCCCACGACCTCGACGTCCTGGGCGGCCAGGCGCCTGGCCGAGGCGGATCGAGGGTTGCGGACCAGGCCGCGGACGGCGGCACCGCGGGACAGGCAATGCGCTGACGACGGCCCCGCCCTGTCCCCCGGTTGCCCCGAGTACCAGGGTCGGCTGGTCAAGGCTCGTGCTGAAAAGTCCTTCCGCATCGACTCCACAGGGCCTCACCGCCGCCAGTGGGACCCTGGCGCTTGATCGGTGTGCCTGCGATGCCGGGTTGCCTGATTCTTCGACCGAGGGCACCGTGGTCAGTATCTGTCATATTGTCCCGGAAGGAGCTCGCTGTGGCCGGGGCTTCCCACCAGGTGTCGCGGACGATGTGGCCGCAGCTGCGGGTCGCCGACTGGACCGAGACCCGGGACACCCTGCACATGTGGACCCAGATCGTGGGCAAGATCCGGCTGGCCCACGCACCGCTGGTCAATCACTGGTGGCAGGTCACCTTGTACGTCACCCCGCGCGGCCTGACGACGTCGGCGATCCCTTACGGCTCGGGGGTGTTCGACATCGAGTTCGACTTCCTCGACCATCTGCTGCGTGTCCGCAGCAGCAACGGCACCGACCGCAGCGTGGCTCTGGAACCCCGACCGGTGGCCGACTTCTACCGCGAGACAATGCGTGCCCTGGGCGAGCTGGGAATCGAGACAAAGATCCAGGCACATCCGAACGAGGTGGACCCGGCGATCCCCTTCGACGAAGACCGCCGGCACACTTCCTACGACCCGAGCGCCGCACAACTGTTCTGGCGTCAGTTGCTGCAGGCCAACCGGGTGCTGGGGGAGTTCCGCTCATACTTCGTCGGCAAGGTCAGCCCGGTGCACTTCTTCTGGGGCGCCATGGACATGGCCTGCACGAGGTTCTCGGGACGAACGGCCCCGCCGCATCCCGGCGGCGCCCCGCACTGCGGTGACTGGGTGATGGTGGAGGGCTACTCCCGCGAGTTGAGCAGCTGCGGGTTCTGGCCCGGCGGCGGTGAAGAAGGCGCCTTCTACTCGTACGCCTACCCCGAGCCGGATGGCTTCGCCGACCATCCGATCAGCCCGGCCGACGCGTTCTACAGCCCCGACTACGGCCAGTTCCTCCTGCCCTACGAGGCAGTGCGCACCGCTGCCGACCCGGACAGGGCGGTGGCCGACTTCCTGCACACGACCTACGAGGCTGCCGCGGAACACGGCGCCTGGGACCGACCGACCCTGGAAGAGGACCCGAACCGGTGGCAGGAGCGCAGGGCGGACCGTCACCCGCGATGAGGGCACCCCGCGGGCCAGGCGCTCGCGATGTCGGAAGCTGCGGACACGGGAGCGCACCCTCGAAGCCCACAACGGCTCGTCACAAGCGAAGATCACATGGACTCCCGGGGCACGGAGCTGTCGCGGACACCGCCACCGCCAGGCCGCCGCACTGCGGGATCCGAACAAGGCGAAGCAGGTGCGGCTGACGGGCGGGATCACCCGGCTGTCGCGCTCCCGTGACCGCCGGGGGCTGACGGCGGTGATCCGCAACCAGGGATCGGCGGTGGTCGCCATGGTCCGCCTCTGGCTGCCGGAGGACCCGCACGGCCGCCGGGTGCCGGCGACGCTGTACAGCGACGACTACCTGTGGCTGCTGCCCGGCGAGACCAGGACGGTCCGGCTGTCCTGGCCGACGGGGCCTGCTCGTCACGGCACCCGGTGCTGACGGCGGAGGCGTCCAACAGCCCGGTCGCAACGCTGGACGGCTGACACGCCCCATGCCCAGGAGCCGGCTGGTCCGGGGCCGCGGTCGATCAGGTAGGGCCGGTGGAGTCGTGACGCCGTGCGACGAGCGGTACGCGGGCGATGGCGATCGCGCACAGGACCAGGGCCACGGGCGGGAGCGCGGCCCAGGCGCGCGCCTCCTTCAGCAGCGCGGCGGAGACGGCGGCGCCGACGATGAGGCCGACCAACCGCAGCGGTACCCAGACGCCCGGGCGGCCGGTGCCGATGCCCTTGACGATGTAGGTGGCCAGCGTGCCGGTCAGATAGGTGGTGGGCGCGGCGGCCCGCCCGGCGGCCACCATGGCGGCGGACTGCGTTCCCATGGCGAGGGCGGCACCGAACTGCATGGCGTCCCGGGTCGCCTCGCCGGGCGTGCCGCCGGTGAGCCCCCAGACCAGCGCGCCCACGGCAAGGAGGGCCGCCTCGACGCCGAGGACCACCATGACGCGCCGGGGCCAGTGGGTGGCCGCCGTGAGGCAGCCGCGGGTGCACCGGGCGACGGCCAGCGCACCCACGCCGAAGCCGGCCAGCGCCAGCACGGCCGCCGTCACACCGGCGGCCTCGCCCCGGCCGCCGGCCATGCCCAGCAGCGCGAGGTTGCTCGTCACGACTCCCGCGAAGACCCGGTCAAGGCCCAGGAAGGAGACGGATTCCAGGGCTCCGGAAGCCGCCACCAGCAGCACCACGGCGATGCGCAGAGACCGTCCCGGGCTGATCTTCGACTGCTCCTGCTGCTCCACGCGTCCCCCGGGCCGGGATCGTAACGTCTGGTGGGCAATCGTAGCTCCGCACCACGGAACGTACCGGGCGGCGCGGCCTACCCGCGTCCGCGCCGGGCGGGCACAGTCGTGCTCGGCGCGTGTGGGCCTTGTCGGGGCGCGTGGTCACGGGCCACTGGCACCGGCTTCCTGCCGCCGAAGGAGGTGCAGGCCCACAGCAGGGACGGGCCGCCGCGTCGATGTCGTGGACGACGCGCTGGTTGAGCACGTGCAGCCCCGCACTCCGATGCCCAGGACCGGCACGCCCGCGATGATGCCGCCCAGGGTGCGGCCGGCGGCCGACAGCACGGCGCAGGCGACGGCGATGAGGACGACGGCGACGGCGGTGGGCATGGGATGGGTGTGCCGCTTGACGCGGCCGGTGAGGTTGGCGGCCATCGCGCCGGCGGCGCCGAGGAGTCCGAACAGGCCGATGACGGCGGGCGAGCAGTGGAACGGGTCCCGGCTGAGCTGCAGGGCGGTGGTCGACCAGAAGATGCTGAACGCGGCGAAGCTCAGGGCGCCGTACGCGGACCGGCCCCGGACCGGGGGAACGCCTGCCGGGACACCGGGCGGGCGCACGCGAGGCCCGTACCCCCACGGCGCGCCAGTGATGTCCCCTGCAGCGGGCCGCCCTTGCCTATCAGGCGTCAGAGCCCCGCCGGCGTGGGCCACTTCGCCTCGCTGGACCTGCCCGACATCGACCGCGCGCCGGCGGAACCGGCGTACGCGCTGGACCAACTCGGAAGCGCCGGGGGCCCCGTTCGCGACCAACGCCCACGGCATGTACCTGGGAGACGCTCGTCGACTCCTCGGGTAGGTGAGACCGCCCATCCAGCGTGCCGACGCCGGCGTCCGCCGTGCGGGCTCTTCAGCCCCTCGGCAGCCGCCGCTCAGCGATCCCCCCGTAGGTTCACCGACACGCCGGATCACATGGACCTAGGAACCGGTGCCGGCTCCTCGACGGAACGGGAGCGCGTCACCGAGGAGTTGCCCGCCGTCGATCACCATCGTCTCGCCGGTGATCCAACTCGCGGCGTCCGATGCGAGAAACGCGACCGCCGAGGCGATGTCGGCAGGCTCCCCTATGCGACCGAGTGCCGTCGCGTCGGACACGGCCTGCTCGTGCTCCTTCCACAGAGCCTCGGCCAGCTTCGTGCGCACCACACCCGGTGCAACCGCGTTGACGCGAACCTTCGGCGAGAGTTCCAGGGCCAGTTGTTTCGTGAGGTGGATCAGTGCGGCCTTCGACGCGTTGTACAACCCGATGTTCGCCTCGAAGGCCATGCCGCCGACCGACGCGGTGTTGACGACCACGCCGCCGTGCTCGCCCATCCAGGCCCGCGTGGCCAGACCCGTCCACAGGACGGGAGCCCACAGGTTCACGTCGAAGGTCTTGGCGAAGCGGCCGTGGTCCTGGTCGATGACGGGCCCGAAGGCCGGGTTGGTTCCCGCGTTGTTGACGAGGATGTCCAGGCTTCCGAAGCGCTCGAGCGTCAGGTCGACACAGCGCCGGGCCGCTTCTTCGTCGACCGCGTGCGCACCGACGCCGACCGCCGTGCCCCCGACCTGGGCCGCGGCGGCGTCGGCCGCCTCCTGGGACCGGGAGGTGAGGACGACGTTTCCGCCGGCGGCGGCGATGGCCTGGGCGATCGCCAGCCCGATCCCGCGCGAGGCACCCGTGACGACGGCGGTGCGACCGGTGAGATCCAGTCCTGTCATGTCAGTTCACCACTGCCTTGTGGCCGTCGGCGGTGACCGTGCCGGTGCCCCCGTCGCGGTACTGCCGCAGTTCGTGCCTGGCGATGGCCCGCTTGTGGACCTCGTCGGGACCGTCCGCGAGCCGCAGCGTCCGCAGCTGCGCGTACATCATCGCCAGCGGGAAGTCCTCGGTCACTCCTGCCGCTCCGTGCACCTGGATCGCACGGTCGATGATCTTCAACGCGATGTTCGGAGCGGCCACCTTGATGGCCGCGATCTCGGTGCGGGCCTCCTTGTTCCCGACCGTGTCCATCAGGTACGCGGCCTTGAGCGTGAGCAGGCGGATCATCTCGATGTCGATCCGCGCTTCCGCGATCCAGTCCTGGATGTTGGACCGTTCGGCAACCGGACTGCCGAAGGTCACCCGTGACTGCGCGCGCCGGCACATCAGCTCCAGCGCCCGCTCGGCCGCGCCGATGGCCCGCATGCAGTGGTGGATACGACCGGGCCCGAGCCGGGCCTGGCTGATCGCGAACCCCTCTCCCTCCCCCTTGAGAACGTCCTTGGCCGGCACCCGTACGTCGGTGAAGTCGATTTCGGCGTGTCCCTCACGGTCCTGGTAGCCGAACACCGGCAGGCCGCGCATCACCGTGACCCCGGAGGCGTCGATCGGGACGACCATCATCGACTGCTGGCGGTGCGGAGCAGCGGTGGGGTCCGTCTTCCCCATGACGATGAGCACCTTGCAGTTGCGGTGCAGGGCGTTGGACGCGAACCACTTGCGGCCGTTGAGCACGTACTCGTCGCCGTCGCGCTCCATCCGCAACTCGATGTTGGTGGCGTCGGAGCTGGCGACGCGCGGCTCGGTCATCGCGAAGGCCGAGGCCATCGTCCCGTCGAGCAGGGGCTTGAGGTACTTCTCCTTGTGCTCGTCGCTGCCGAACAGCGTGAGCACCTCCATGTTGCCGGTGTCGGGAGCGTTGCAGTTGCACGCTTCGGAGGCGATGTGACTGCGCCCCATGATCTCCGCCAGCGGCGCGTACTCGAGGTTCGTCAGCCCGGGGCCCCACTCCGGGTGCGGGTGGAAGAGGTTCCACAGTCCGCGCCCCCGCGCCTCCGCCTTGAGTTCCTCGATGATCGGCGGGTGGAAGTGCGGGTCACCCGACGCGCGCATCTGCTCGTGGTACACCGCCTCAGCGGGGTAGACATGCGCATCCATGAACTCGAGCAGCTCCGCTTGGTATTTCCTGGCGCGGTCCGACATATCGAACAGGGACATCTGAACTCCTGACGGGTGGGGAGGGAACGGTCGGCGGCCACTTGTCGAGGTGACTGGCCATGCCTTCGACGCCGTCAGACCCCGCGGAAGGCCTGGCACGAGGCCTTCCGCCCGGGCCACCAGATGGTGCGACCGTACGCTTGCCCTACTTTTATAATTGAATCCGACGTCAAGTTCAACAGGTGGCCGCGGCACAACACGGATGAAGGCCGCCCGGCCCACTGAACTCGGGACGGGGAGATCACGGTGGTGTCGCCGGATTCAAGGCGAGGAGGAAAGAAGCACCCGGGGTTACCGGGTGCGATGCGGCAGCGTTCGAGCGTGCGCTCGCGCCCGCTGGTCGTGCCGATGCGGCCCCGGGGTCGTCGAATGCCCGTGAGCGGCCGGCTTCGTCCCGGGCCAGGCTGCCGGATCAGCGGTGGCCGGGGAACCGCAGGCGGATCAGCGGTGGCCGGGGAACCGCAGGGCGTTCGCCCAGAGCCGGGTGACCGTGGAGACGAGCTCCTCGAAGTCCACCGGCGCATCCTCCGCTTGCCGTTCGCCCAGCACGAAGGCGTTGTAGGCCATGACACTGACCATGCCCGACAGTGCACGGGAGGCCATCATCGGATCGAGCTCAGGATCTGCGACACTCCGCGCCTGCAGGTCGGCGATGCCGCGGGCATTGCGCCGGATGAACGCGTCAGCGCGCTGGCTGCGGAACTTGCGGAACTCCGGCTCCACCTGTGCGACCTGCTCGAGCAGGGCCATCAGCTTCGCATTCCGTTTGTACGCCTTGAGATACGCGCGATTGCTCGCCTCGAGTACCGCATAGGGATCGTCGGTGCCCTGCACCCGGCCCATGCCGGGGTGCATCATGTCCTCCTGCGCCTCCAGGAGGACGGCGGCAAGCACCTCTTCCTTGTTGGCGAAGTACGTGTAAAAGGATCCCGCCGCGCATTGGGCCTCTTTGGTGATGTCGGTCAGGCGGGTGTCGAGGTAGCCGTCCCGTTCGAACACCTTCCGCGCGGCCTTCACCAAAGCGGCTCGTGTCCGCGCACCGCGCTTCGTCGCAGGCGGCTCGCGAAGGTGCGAGAGGGGCGCCATGGGCGGTGCCTTCTCGCCGTCGATCCCCTCGGGAGCAGTGGTGTCCATCCCGGAAACTGTACTTGAATCCGACGCCACAGTCACAAACCTGCGAGGCGCCCGGGGCCCACGGGCGGCGCCGGTTGAGTCCTGGTTCTCCGAAGTCCACGGCGGACGGATCGGATCCCGGCCGTGCGGCCGGTCAGCGCACGTGGCCACTGCCTCTCGTCCGCCTCAGCGGGGAAGTTCACTGGGAGGCGGCAATGTCGCCGGGCGCCGTGTCGCGGGTCAGAGCGGTCCGGTCGATGGACCGCTTGAGTATCTTCCCGGACGGGCCCTTGGGCAGCTCGCCGACGAACCGGACGATGCGCGGGATCTTGTAGGCGGACAGCCGCTCTCGTGCCCAGCTCGACACCTCCGCGGCACCGATTTCCGAACCGGGCCGGGCGGCGATGACCGCGGCGACCTCCTCGCCGTAGTGCTCGTCGGGAACGCCGATCACGGCTGCCTCGACGATGTCCGGATGCTCGTAGAGAACTTCCTCGACCTCACCGGGGTAGACGTTGTAACCGCCGCGGATGATCAGGTCCTTGACACGGTCGACGATGCGCAGGTCGCCCTCCGTGTCGAAGGTGCCGAGGTCGCCGGTCCGGAACCAGCCGTCGGCCGAGATTGCCGCGGCGGTGTCCTCGGGACGGTTCCAGTAACCGCGCATCACCGTGGATCCCTTGATGTGCACCTCGCCGACGGTACCCGGCGGGCACTCATGGCCGTCCTCGTCACGCACCTGAACCTGCAGCCGCGGGACTGCCCGGCCGGTGTACCCGGTCTTGCCGCCACGGTCGATGTCGTTGAAGGTGCCGAACGCGGTGGTCTCGGTGAGCCCATACCCTTCGAGGATGGTGCACCCGAAGCGGGCCTCGAAGGCTCGGGCGATCTCCCCGGGGAGCGACGCGCCGCCGGAGACGGCGACACGGAGCCCGGCGAAGTCCGACGGATTCGCATCACCCGCCGCGTGCAACAGCGCGTTCCACATGGTCGGCACGCCGGCCATGATGGTGAGCCGGTCGCGGCGCAGCATGTCCAGCATCGACGCCGGGTCGAATCGGGCCAGCAACGACATCGAGCCGCCCACGGTCAAGGTCGCCATCATGACCGATGCCTGGCCGAACACGTGGAACAACGGGAGACCGGTTCCGGTACGGTCGGAGCTCGAGGCGCGGCTGCACTCGGCGCCGATCTCCCCGGCGGACAACAGGTTCCCGACAGTGAGTTGGGCCCCCTTCGGCCGCCCCGTGGTGCCCGAGGTGTACAGGATGGCCGCGGTCTCGTCGCGGTCCCGCTCCACTACGCGGGCAGGGATTGCTCCGGTGACCGATGCGCCCGGGGACAGCGTCCAAGCGGGCACCTTAAGCGCCGCTGCCGCCTGCGCGACGGCCGGGCCGAGGGCGTGCCATGTAATCGCCAAGGAGCACCCGGCGTCGCCGAGAACGTACGCGGCCTCGGCCCGGGTGACCATCGTGTTGACCGGCACCACGACACAGCCCGCGGCCTGAATCCCTAGGTAGGCCACCACGAACTCGGGCACCGACGGCGCCGCGAGCAGCACCCGGTCCCCGGGGGACAGGCCCGCGGCGGCCAAGGCGCCCGCGTACCGCACACTCGCGTCACGCAACTGGAGGTACGTCCACTGGTCCCTGGCGCCGCGCAGCGCGATGTTGTCGGGAGTGGCGGCCGCGTGGCGGCACACAGGATCGAAAACGCTGGTCATGGATGATGCCTTCCGGGATGTGAGGAGGTGATGGCGCGGGTATCTCCCTCGCCGATCAGTTGACCTGGCCCGGCCCCGACAGGGTCCTTTGACGGTGTGGCCGGATGACCGGCGCCGCTGCCCCGGTCGGCCGATCGGTCGACCGATCGGTCAGGCGGTGATCCCGAAGCGTTCTGCGAGTTGGCGGCGGGTGTCGGCGGCGCAGGTGTGGAGTACGCCCCCGATACCGATCCGTGCCGCTCCGTCGAGATTCTGCTGCAGATCGTCGATCATGACTGCCTCCTCGGGGTCGACGCCGAGGCGTTCACATGCGATCGCGTAAATCCTCCGGGAGGGCTTGCGGATCCCGACCTCGGCGGAGATGACGACCACATCGGCAACAGCGGCGAGGTCGACGCCGTCGTAGGTGCCGGTGCCGAACGAATTGGATACGAGCGCAACGGGATGGCCGGCGGCTCGAAGGTCACCGAGCAGCGCGAGCATGTCCTGGTCGATCGACATTCCCGCTTGCATCCGGGCCGTGAGCCCCTCGGCCGGTACGTCGGCGCCGTGCGCGCGAAGGCGTTCGGCGAATCCTCGTTCGAAGGTTTCGGCGTCGATACGGCCGCACTCGTGGTCGGCCAGGAGGGTGCGTGAGGGCTGGTCCCGGCCGAGGAGGTCCAGCGGCAGGCGCGGGTCGCCGCCGAGCGAGGCGCCGAAGTCGGTGAAGGCCCGCAACACACTGGAGGTGAGGACCCCGCCGAAGTCCACCAGGACCGCGGTTCGGGTATTTTCCACCACGTTCGACACGGTATCCACGCCTCTCTCTCGCGGTCGGCTTGCCGCCGTACCATGCGGCGGCAGCCATGTTTCGTCGGCTCTCATGAAGTGCCCCTGGTACCGCGCCCCGGCCGGTCCTTGCGTCCAGCAGGGATGCGGAACTCAGCAGACCTCGAACAGTCCGGCTGCGCCCATGCCCCCGCCGACACACATCGAGATCACCACATACCGGACGCCTCGCCGCTTGCCCTCGACAAGGGCGTGCCCCACCAGCCGGGCACCGGTCATTCCGTACGGATGACCGACCGAGATCGCGCCACCATTGACGTTGAACCGCTCCGGGTCGATGTGCAGTTCGTCGCGGCAGTACACCGCCTGGGAAGCGAACGCCTCGTTGAGTTCCCAGAGGCCGATGTCGTCAATGCTGAGGTTGTGCTGCTTCAGCAGTTTCGGAATGGCGAACACCGGACCGATGCCCATCTCGTCCGGCCCACAACCGGCAACGGTCATACCCCGGTAGACGCCCAGCGGTTCCAGTCCGCGGCGCTCGGCCTCCTTCGCCTCCATCAGCACCGCCGCCGAAGCGCCGTCCGACAACTGCGAGGAGTTGCCCGCCGTCACGCTGGAAAGCTTGCTCACCTGACCGTTGGGCAGCACCGGCGCCAACCCGGCCAGGCCTTCGAGCGTCGTCGACGCGCGGTTGCCCTCGTCCCGGGTCAGGGTGACCTCCTCGTTCCGCACCTCCCCGGAGTGCTTGTCGAGCACCTTCTTGACGCTGGTGAGTGGGACGATCTCCTGGTCGAACCGGCCGGCCTCCTGCGCCGCCGCGGTGCGCTGCTGTGACACCAGCGCGAACTCGTCCTGGCGTTCCCGGCTCACGCCGTAGCGTTCGGCCACGATCTCAGCCGTCTGCAACATCGGCATGTAGATGCTCGGCTTGTGCTCGACCAGCCAGGGATCCGCCATGCGGTGGGTGTTCATGTGGTCGTTCTGCACCAAGGAGATCGACTCGACACCGCCGCCGACAGCGACGTGCATACCGTCCGTGACAATCTGCTTGGCGGCCGTCGCAATGGCCATCAGGCCCGACGAGCACTGCCGGTCGATCGACATCCCCGACACGGTGTCCGGAAGTCCGGCGCGAAGAGTGGCCTGACGTGCGACGTTGCCACCAGTGGACCCCTGCTGCAGGGAGCAGCCGAAGATCACATCCTCAACCTCACCTCCCTCGAGCCCGGCGCGCCGCACCGCGTGCGAAAGGGCATGGGCGGCGAGTTCCTGCGCCTGGGTGTCGTTGAACGCGCCGCGGTACGCCTTTCCGATCGGCGTCCGTGCCGTCGAAACGATGACTGCTTCCCTCATGTCGCCTCACTGTTCGCTGTTGGTCCGAGTGTCCGGGAGCTTCGGGGGCCGCAATTGAGGGCTCCGCGAGCCGGGATCGATGCTGATAGGCGGTGCTGAGCGCCAACTGCTGCGCGGCGCGGGCTCATGGGCGTCTCTTACGGTGACCGAGGACATGAGCCATGACCGGGGGGCGACGGGAGTCGGCCTCCCGGTCGGTTATAGTTGAATTCGGCGTCAGGTTCAACCACAGTTCACCTGATGGGCGACACCGCTCCGGGGCTTGACAGTCCGCCTCCCTCCCTGAAGGGTACCGACCAGTCGGTATGGGAGGTGGATCGTGATCCAGCTGGGCATCTCCACAGGTGCGCGGGTATTCGACGCGATCGTGGCGGGCCCGCCCGGGGGCCGCCCGGTGCTGCTGCTGCACGGCTTCCCTCAGACGGGGCTTGTGTGGCAAAGGCAGATCGCGGCGTTGGCCTCGCACGGCTACCGGGTGGTGGCGCCGAACCAGCGCGGGTACTCCCCCGGCGCCCGGCCCCAGCGGCCCGAGGACTATCGCATCAGCCTTCTCGTCGACGACGTGGTCGCGATCAGCGAGGAGCTGGGCTGGGCGGCGTTCGACCTGGTCGGCCATGACTGGGGAGGCGCGGTGGCCTGGTGGACCGCTCACACCCACCCCGGCCGCGTACGGACGTTGACGGTTGTCTCGACCCCGCACCCCGGCGCACTGGCCGGCACCCTGCGCACCGACCGGGATCAGCGCACACGCTCCCGCTACATGATCGACTGGCGCGAAGCACCCGCGACCGAAGAGCGCATGCTTGCCCACGATGCCCGAGAGCTTCGCAGCCTCTACGCCGGAAAGGTTCCGCACCACAGTGCCGAGGCCTACGTGTGCCACCTGTCCCAGCCGGGCGCTCTCACCGCGGCGCTGAACTGGTACCGGGCGGGCCGCCCCGACGGCGCGATCGGCGTCATCGACGTGCCCACGCTGTACGTCTGGAGCACGGAGGACAGCGCGTTCGGCCCGGCCGCCGCCCAGGAGACCGGTCGGTGGGTCAACGGGCCCTACCGGTTCGAGACCCTCCAGGGCGTCAGCCACTGGGTCCCCGAGGAGGCACCCGAAACGCTGAGCCGTCTGCTGCTCGAACACCTGCGAGCGCACGGCGAGTACTGAGCCCGCAGCGAATACCCCGCTCGTCCACTCTCCGTAGAGGTGACCCCATGAAGACAGCGCGCGCGGCCTGGCGCCGCCTCGAGCCCGTACACGCCATGATCTACTTCGCCCCCGAGGCAAAGCGACGGTACGCGGACCTCGGACTGAGCGGACGCGCCGGGTACTTCACCTCCCGGAGCGCCGCGTTCGGCCGGCCCTCCGCCGAGCTGGTCGTCTCGACCTTCTACAACTTCAACCCCGCTTTCGTACGGCGGGCGGTCGACGGAGCCTGGGACGCAACCACGCCGCAGCAGGTGCTGGACGCGCGGTACGCCGCTGCGGGCGAAGCCCTGCGGCGGGCGGGAATCCACGAGCTGCCCGACTTGGACGAGGTCCTGGTGCTGACCCGCCGGGCCGCCGAGGCGGCCTGCGAACACGCGCAGGGCCGCCCGCTGTTCGCCGCGCATGCCGCACTCCCTTGGCCGGAGGAGCCGGTACTGCGGTTGTGGCACGCCCAGACGCTGCTTCGGGAGTTCCGTGGAGACGGCCATGTCGCGTGCCTGCTGAGCGAGGGCATCGGGGGCCTGGAGGCCCTGGTTCTGCACGCCGCCACCGGTGAGGTTCCCGTCGACTTCCTCAAGGCGAGCCGCGCATGGCCCGAGGAGGAGTGGGCCGAGGCCCAGGAGCGCCTGCGCAAGCGAGGTCTCCTCGACGGTGACTCCCTCAGCTCGGAAGGCGTACTCCTGCGCCGGCACATCGAGGACCGCACCGACCGCCTGGCCCTTCCCGCCTACGCCGCCCTGGGCGACGCCGACTGTGAGCGTCTCGCCGAACTCGCGAGTCCCTTCGGCCGCGCCGTCGTGGAAGCCGGCCTCCTGAAGATCGGCTGACAGGGCCTCGCGCATGATCTGCTCGAACTGGTGGGTACTCCGGTACCGCGGGCCGCACGGACAACCGCGAGCACGATCGTGGAGCCGACCGCGGCTGCCCGAAGTCCAGGTCCTCGAACGCCGAACAGGAGTGGACGTCGGACACCGGCCGCCGGCTCACCCGCATCCCGGCGGACGTCACACACCGCGAGGAGTGGCGCCTTGCCCTGGACATGCTCGACACACGCGCCGGCTGGGGCATGAGGCCGCCGGTCGTGGGGGCCCGCGCCGCCCATGGCACCAACGCACCCCTGAGGACAGGTCGAGGTTTTCTGTGCGCTGAGGAGCCCGGCCAGTGACTCAGCCACCGGCTTCCCCTTTGCCGCTCGGTGAGCCACTAATGGTGGGAGAGGCGCTGATGCTGCCGGAAGGACTGGCGGAGGGCGTCGCGGAAGGGGTTGCCGTCCGCGAGGGCGGGCTGGGGCGCCTACTGGAGGCTCGGGGGGTTGGCTTCGCCTTCCCTGGTGGCGGCGCACTGGTGGTGGCGGCGGGAGGCCGGGAGGCCGGTGACTTGCTGCGAGTTGCCGTCGGCAGAGGACGCCGGATGCCGTCACTGTTTCCGTCCCGGACGCCCTTTCGGGCCGGGTGCGTGGTCACACGCTCCGGTGAAGCCGCTGAATCGGTGACGCGTGCCCCTGGCTCCTCAAGGGATGGCTGTTCCGGGATCGAGGCTGCTCGAGGGGCTGTCGGCTGGGAAAGCACCGATGCAGTGGCCACGCCTCCGAGGAGGGTGAAGGCGGCCGCGGCAAGAGACCGGACGGCGTACTTCTTCAGCCGCGACGGACGGCCGTCTGCCGACGGGTCCTGCGAGGGAGTTGGTGCCCCGGGAAGGGGGGACCCGGAGGAGCCCGGCCCCTCACTGAGGCGGATTTCCGGCATCGCGGCGTCGACGGCCGGAGCACCGTCTCTCCGCTCGCTCAACTGGGCCATGTCGGGGTCGTATGCCCCACACTCCGGGCAGGTTACGGCGCCGTTGAGCGTGCGGCTGCACGGGATGCAGTAGTCCATGAAGCGACCGATCTCAGTCCTTGAGTTGACGGGAGAGAAGGTGCCCCCAAGCCGGGCAGCAGACAGCGGCGGGGAGACGCCACTTGGTTTGTTTCGGACCGATCTTTGACATGTGTGAAGTCCCTTTCTCACCGGCCTGCAGGCGGGTCACCGGTTACCGGGGTCAACGGGGCGGATCGAAGGAGTGCTCAGCCGCCATCCGAAAAGTGGGGTAGGTAACTCCGCTGGATGCACCGTTGATGACCGGGACGGCGCGGCAGCCTCGGCGTACGAGCCGACGGTTGCGGCTCGATCCGGACCGAGTACCACTCTCTTCCCACGGCCTGACGTCTCTGCGCGCGACGACTCCCTTCGCTCCTGCAATGCCTTGGGACAGGGTTCCGCGCATCGGCGGTCCGGCCCATCCGTCCCGGTCCGCCACCGCCATGCCCGTGGGGCACAAAGGCGCACCCGGCTCACAAGCGGCTCGGCAGGCCGGCCGGGCCGCGCGGTCGCGTCCCGCGAAGTGGTGCAGCGATGTGGAGTTCACGACTCCGCAGGTCACACGCTCACGCAGGGCTGACGTCCGGACGGAGGCCGATCTGGTGGCCTGGAACAGCATCGACACCGACCGAGGAACCTCAATGGTGATCGCCGTGGAGGCGGTCGCCGGAGCGAGGCGGTCCGGATCCCTACACCACTTGGCGGGACACCATCGGCCGCCGCAGCCGCACGGCCCGGCACCCTTCGGCCATCCAGCGGTGCTCGTTGCCGCTGCCACCGTCGATCACGTCGTTGCCGGACCGCCGTTGATGACGTCGAGCCGCCGCGTCCCTCGATGGAGTCATCGCGCCCACGCCAGGGGCAGAGCGAGTTGACTGGTCTACACCCTTGACTGGTACAGACCAAAGCGGTTGAGTGTCCCTCCACACCCCCCACCACGGCCGCGCCCACGCCGTGGCCGGTCCGACCGGCACGTGCGCACAAGGCCCGGCTTCGCGCTGCCCTTGTCCGGGTGCGGCCGTGCTCCGCAAAGGAGTTGATCCTGTGTCGAAGCGCCGTATCTCCGCCGTGGTCACCGCACTCGTGCTCGGAAGCACCGTGCCTGTCCTGCTGCCGGCGGCGGACGCATCCGCCGCCGCGTGTTCGAGCTACCCGAGCTGGGTCGCCGGAAGGCCGTACTCGACCGGCGACATCGTGCGTTACACCGACGGCAAGGCCTACATCGCCGAACACGACAACCCGGGCTACGACCCGACCATCAGCACCTGGTACTGGGAGCCCTACGCCTGCGACAGCGGCTCCGGGACCCCTGTCGGCACCTTCGTGGTGAGCGAGGCCCAGTTCAACCAGATGTTCCCGAACCGGAATTCCTTCTACACGTACAGCGGCCTCACCGCCGCTCTCAGCGCCTACCCCGCCTTCGCCAACACCGGCAGCGACACCGTGAAGAAGCAGGAGGCCGCTGCCTTCCTCGCCAACGTCAGCCACGAGACCGGCGGTCTGGTGTACGTCGTCGAGCAGAACACCGCCAACTACCCGCACTACTGCGACTGGAGCCAGCCGTACGGCTGCCCCGCCGGTCAGGCGGCCTACTACGGGCGCGGCCCCATCCAGCTCAGCTGGAACTTCAACTACAAGGCCGCGGGCGACGCGCTCGGCATCGACCTCCTGGGCAACCCGTGGCTGGTGCAGAACGACGCCGCCGTGGCCTGGAAGACGGCTCTCTGGTACTGGAACACCCAGACCGGGCCCGGCACCATGACGCCCCACAATGCCATGGTCAACGGCGCCGGCTTCGGCCAGACGATCCGCAGCATCAACGGCTCCCTCGAGTGCGACGGCAAGAACCCGGCGCAGGTGCAGAGCCGCGTGGACGCCTACCAGCGGTTCGTGCAGATCCTCGGTACGTCACCCGGCGGCAATCTCTACTGCTGACCGCCGTACCCGAGTCGTCAAGTGGATACGGCGGCTCACCGGACGTGTGCCGGACTCCGCCGATGACCCCGCCGGCTCCGGCGGCGTCACACCAGTGCCCCGCGATTCCGGAAGACTAGCGGCAACCTGCGCCGCCCCCAACGATACAACCACCGCCTCCAACGGGTCTTCTGCTCCTCGGCGTTGTTCAGCATCCGGCACTGCGAGGAATCACGCCGGTTCTACGACCGCAAACGCGCCGAGGGCAAGCGCCATACCCAGGCGGTCGTCGCCCTTGCCCGCCGCCGCGTCAAGGACGTCCTCTGGGCCCTCCTCCGCGACGGGCGATGCGACGAACTCACCCCGCCCAGTGCCCTCGCGGCTTGACAGACCGCATGAGGAATCACTGAGTGGGTGTGTGAACCCGAGGTTGCTCGCAGCGAAGTGAGCGATGTCCGTACGCATGAGATCAACGGGCATACGTTGTGCACCGCAGCCGCGCGATGGTTCCTGGCCGCCACCCAGGCATTCCTGACGTCAGCGGTTTGGCGGCGTGCGCCTTAGTCTGTTACTGCGTCAGGTGGCCCCATGTCTGGGGTCCGACGATGCCGTCGACCGCTATGGCGACGCGTTGCTGGAACTCACGCACCCTGGCATCGGTGACGGGGCCGAATCGGCCGTCGACCACGAGCTGCAAGTCCGGAAGGTGATCGTTGAGCAGCCGCTGGAGCTTCCGTACGGCCGGCCCATGAGAACCCTGTTGCAGGGTGGGAGTTCCCGCGGCGGCTTCCTCCGACTGCTCTCCACCGGAGAGCATCCCCCAGGTCTGCGGGCCCACCACACCATCGACAGTGATGTCGACACGCCGCTGGTACTCACGCACCCGGGCCTCCGTCACAGGCCCGAAATCCCCATCCACGGCCAGAGAAAGCAGATCGGGCACATGCTCGTTCAGCAGCCGCTGCAGCTTCCGCACCGCTTCACCCTGAGAACCCTGAGAAAGCGTGGGAGTGCCGACACCGTCCGAGACGGTGGCGAAGACAACGTTCCAGTCGTAAAGGAGCTCGTAGTCGCCCCCGTGTTCCTTGATCCTCAGTGACTGCTGGCTGCCGACCCCGGCCTGGCCGGCGATGGACGCACGATCCGGAACGGTCAGGATCACGGGGACGGGAGTGAAGATGTCATCGGCCAGACCTTCGCGGATCAGGTCGACCAGCCCGTCCCAGGCCGCCCCGACAAGTGCGCCGACAGTGAACCCGACCAGGGTTCCGATACCGGGCACAGCCGATCCGATGGCCGCGCCGGCCGCCTCGGCCGCGGCCGAGGCGGCCGCGGTCTGGACAGCCGCCTCGATCTTGGAGCCGATCTCGTCCTGCAGTTTCTGGAAGTCGTCGGCGAGATCACCGTGGTCCTTCTCCACGAAGAAGAGGGTCACCGTGTACGTGCGAGGGAAGTCACCTGGCTGTTGCAGGTCGAAATCCATCAGGACGTGCGGATGGTCCTTCCACGCTCCGCGAATGGCATTGTCGGAGACGTCTCCAATGCGTGGTGTGCGGATGAGGTTCACGACAGGCTTCCTGTCCGGGCCGATCGTGACGGACGAGGAGTCGAGTCCGGTGGCCGACATGAAGACGCTGTCGTCGGCCCCTTCGAGAAAATCATCGGTGGAGTCGTGCTCGATGAAGTAGCGCAGTCGGAACTGAAGGCGCTGCGGTGTGTCAGCCATGGACTTCCCCTTTCGCACAGGCTGTTGCGTGCGCCACCCTGCTACCCGCATGGCTTTTTACCTGGGAACCATGCCGCTCGGTTCCCAGGGCATGACGGGCATGGCGAGCTGAGGGCCGTTTTACTGCGTCAGGTGGCCCCATGTCTGGGGTCCGACGATGCCGTCGACCGCTATGGCGACGCGTTGCTGGAACTCACGCACCCGAGCATCGGTGACGGGGCCGAATCGGCCGTCGACCACGAGCTGCAAGTCCGGAAAATGATCGTTGAGCAGCCGCTGGAGCTTCCGTACGGCCGGCCCATGAGAACCCTGTTGCAGGGTGGGAGTTCCCGCGGCGGCTTCCTCCGACTGCTCTCCACCGGAGAGCATCCCCCAGGTCTGCGAGCCCACCACACCATCGACAGTGATGTCGACACGCCGCTGGTACTCACGCACCCGGGCCTCCGTCACAGGCCCGAAATCCCCATCCACGGCCAGAGAAAGCAGATCAGGCACATGCTCGTTCAGCAGCCGCTGCAGCTTCCGCACCGCTTCACCCTGAGAACCTTGAGAAAGCGTGGGAGTGCCGACACCGTCCGGTGTACCGGGCGTGCCGCCCACATCGGGATCACTGGTCAGCATTCCGGCTGTTCGATATATCGACGCCAGATATTCCTGCCCTGCTTCGGTGAGGCTTTCAAGCAAGGGGGTGTCTTCTTCTTGCTCGAGCGCCCGATGTTCGATATAAGGAGTTGCAGTAGCCTGAGGAGCAAGAGACTCAAAGTGAAGAGATTCAAGCGCGGTGACACCTGGGCCGTGCGGATCGAACCGTCCATCAATGATTCCTGTCACGCTCTGCTGGAAAAGCGTAATCGCACCGATGGTCTTAGGACCTACCAGGCCGTCAACCTTGAGGAGGGGGGAAATTTCACTCCGCCCCCTCCAATCGTTCAGCATGAGCTGCGCGTACGCAACATCCCACTTCGAGTTACTTCCCTCACTTCCAACGGACTGCTGAAGCGGGGACTCGGCCGTCGAAGCAAAGACGCTAGCGAAAGCAGGGACAAGTACAGGCCCAGTTGTCAGAATTATGTAAACCAAGGCTGCCACAACAGCCCTGATGAGGAGCTTCTCCAGCAACTCTCCCAGAGCTCTATCCAGGCAGATCTGCCGGCCGCCGCCGAGGAGGCCGTCTTCCCCTCGTGCGGCTCTGTGGGGCTGGGGGCTGGGGGCTCAATGACGAGCGGGCTCAGCACTGCTGGACGCTGCCCGCCCGAAACTGGGGCAGGCCCGTTCGTTTGACGGACCCCCTAATACGCGCGTCCCGGGTTGAGGAGGCCCTCGGGGTCGAAGACGGCCTTGATACCGGCCATCAACCCCCGCTCGGTGGGACCGAGTTGTGCGTCGAGGTAGCGCGTCTTGAGCGAGCCCACGCCGTGCTCGCCGGTGATCGTGCCGCCGAGAGCGAGCGCCGCTGCCACGATGTCGTCGAAAGCGGCACCGGCACGGTCGGCGGCGTCACGGTCGGTGGCGTCGTAGACGAGGGTCGGATGCAGGTTGCCGTCGGCGGCGTGGCCGAAGGTGCCGACCAGCACGTCGTGGTCGGCGGCAATTCGCTCGATCGCGGCAAGCAAGTGAGGAAGGTCCTGGACCGCGACGCCGACGTCGTCGAGCAGCGTGGTGCCCAGCCTCTCCAGAGCCGGGTACACCGCTCGTCTGGCCTGCATGAACATCTCGCCTTCCGCCGGGTCGGCGGTGTGCAGCGCCTCGGTGGCGCCACCGGCCTCGGCCAGCCTGGCACAGGTCGCGGCCTCCTGATCGGCGGACGGCCCGTCGCACTGGACGAGCACGAGTGCCCCGGCCGACTCGTCCAAGCCCATACGTGTCAGGCGATTGACGGCGCGAATGCAGGTGCGGTCCATGAGCTCCACCGCCGCCGGGTCGGCGACCGCCGCGATCCGCAGCACGGTGTCGACAGCCTGTTGAGGGGTCGGGAACGCGGCCACTACGGTCGCGGTGGCCGCCGGGAAGGGTCGCAGTCGCACGGTGGCGTCCACGATCACTGCCAGGGTGCCTTCGGAGCCGACGAGGAGCCGGGTGAGGTCGAGCCCGGTGACGTTCTTGCGGGTCGGCGGACCGGTACGGATCACGCGACCATCGGCGAGTACGGCCGTCAGCGAGGCGACATGGTCGGCGGTGACCCCGTACTTGGCGCAGCACATGCCGCCTGCGTTGGTCGCCAGGTTGCCGCCCATGGTGGAGATCGCCTTGCTTCCCGGGTCCGGCGGATACCACAGACCGTGCTCGCGGGCGCGGGCGTCGAGATCGCCGGTGAGCACGCCCGGCTCGACCGTTGCCGTGCGGCCAGGCACGTCCAGGGCGAGGATCCGGTCCATCGCGGCGAGCGAGAGTACGACGCAGCCGTCGATCGCATTGGCCGCGCCGGCCAACCCGGTGCCGGCCCCCCGGGTCACCACCGGGGCGTGATGGTCGCCGGCTGTGCGCAGCGTGGTGACCACGTCATCGGTCGAGCGGGCGCGCACCACCGCCGCCGGGCGCCCCGCGGGAGCCAGCAGGCACTGGTCACGGCGGTAGGCCTCCATCGCGTCCCGGTCGGTGATGACCCGGCCCGGCAGCGCCGCGGCGAGAGCGGTGGCGACGTCCGCGACCACCTCGGTCATGGCGTCTCCGGCTCGTAGAAACCGCGGACGTGAGCCACGACCAGTTCGGCGGCACGGGCGGTCTCGCCCGCGTCCAGCGCGTCGACGATCGCCTGGTGTTCGGCCAGCAGACGGCCGAGCACCGTGCCCCGGTCGGCCACCGCGGCGAGCGCGTCGAGTAGGTAGCCTGCGATGCAGTCGCGCAGCACGCCGATGACGAATCCCAGCGCCTGATTACCGCCGGCGTAGGCGAGTTGCACGTGGAAGTCCACGTCAGCGGCGTGGAAGGTGTGAATGTCGGCGTTCTCCACCGCTGCCGCCATGGTCACCAGGCAGGTCCGCGCCGCATCCGGCACGGACGTGGTCTGCCGTACCGCCTCCGCCTCCAGCAGCGTGCGCAGCGCCACCAGGTCTGCCAGCGGGATCGCGCCGACCTGCAAAGCGGTGCTCAGCGCCAGGCCCGCC
Source organism: Streptomyces sp. NPDC007905 (assembly GCF_042959345.1). Taxonomy (NCBI): domain Bacteria; kingdom Bacillati; phylum Actinomycetota; class Actinomycetes; order Kitasatosporales; family Streptomycetaceae; genus Streptomyces; species Streptomyces sp. NPDC007905. Next base: position 203,264 of record NZ_JBIBKS010000007.1, read on the forward strand.
GCGTCGGCCGTGCGCTCGTGGGTGACGCGCGGACGCGCGGTGGAGACGGTATCCGCGCCGCTGATCAGACCGTGTGCCTGCAACACCCGCAGCGCCTCGCGGATGGTGGACCGTCCGACGCCGAAGGACTGCGCGAGGTCGGTTTCCGTGGGCAGCTCGGTGTCGGCGGGGAATGTGCCGTCGAGGATGGCCGCCCGCAGGCGCTGAGCCACGTCGAGGCTCAAGGGCACGCGCGATACCGGCGAGATCGTCATGCCGCACACGATAACTCCTTGTCTGTTTGTCGGACAAGCAGCTATCGTGCTTCTCGCTGCCTCAGGACACAAGGGCCTTTACCTCAAAGACGCGGAAGTCAGGTGTCGCCATGACCGAGAAGCTCGAGCTCGACCCGGCCAAGACCGCAATCGTGCTCATCGAGTACCAGAACGAGTTCACCAGCGACGGCGGCGTGCTGAACGGGGCGGTCGCCGACGTCATGCAGCGCACCGGCATGCTTGCCAACACCGTCGCCGTGGTCGACGCCGCCCGGCGGGCCGGAGTGTCGATCATGCACGCGCCGATCACGTTCGCGGAAGGCTACGGCGAGCTGACCCGTCACCCGTACGGCATCCTCAAGGGCGTCGTGGACGGGAAGGCGTTCGTCAAGGGCACGTGGGGGGCGGCCATCGTCGACGAGCTGGCTCCGGTGAACGGGGACATCGTCATCGAGGGCAAGCGCGGGCTCGACACCTTCGCCAGCACGAACCTCGATTTCATCCTGCGCAGCAAGGGCATCGACACGATCATCCTCGGCGGCTTCCTCACCAACTGTTGCGTGGAGTCGACCATGCGCACCGGCTACGAGCACGGCTTCCGGGTGATCACCCTGACCGACTGCGTCGCCGCCACCTCGCAGGAGGAGCACGACAACGCCATCTCCTACGACTTCCCGATGTTCTCGCTGCCGATGACCTCGGCCGACGTCATCGCCGCCCTGTAGTCCCGCCGTCGCCCCGCCCCGGCGACTTGGTCGGCCAGAGCTCTCTCCTTCGGCTTCGGTCGCCCCGCCGTCGGCGGCCCTGACGCGACGGCAGTTGACATCGCCTGGAGCGAACGGTGCGAGCCCCATCGGCGCTCGTGCTCCAGGCGGTGTCCGACCGTCTTCCCGGGCATGTGGGGCGGGGCGGGCGGGGGAAAGGTCACGGCAGGGTGATCAACGGCATTCCGGTGCGTCGGCGGTCCAGGTCCCGCGGCGGGGTCCGCCACCAGCGTTCGGGAAGTGGAACACCGTCCGCCGTCAGCACTGCGCAGCCTCGCCGGCCGATGTGAGGCGGCCATCGCAGGCCGACCGGCAGCCGATCCGCACAGCCGCCCACCCTTGTGCACCTCACTCACGGAGCGCGACATGCCATCTGACCGGATACGTGAGCTGATCAGGCGGGGCGCCGCGGTGGCTGCGCGCTCTCCGGAGGAGTGGCTGCGCGAGGTCGAAGACGCCACGTTGTCGGCGGAGTACCTGCAAGCCCTGACCGATGACCCGGAGCTCACCGCTCAGATCCGCCGCACCAGCCGCGCCAACGTCCTGCACTGGGCGACGTGGAACGTGCGCAGCCCAGGTGCTCCGGTGCCGGCGAACGTCGGCCCGGAAGCCTTGGCCACCGCCCGGGAACTGGTCCGCCGCGGGCTGAACGACTCGGCCCTGCAGTCCTACCGCAGCGGTCAGAACGCGGCCTGGCTGCGCTGGATGTCCATCGCCTTCGAGCTGACGTCCGACCCCACAGAGTTGCGGGAGCTGCTGGATGTCTCCAGCCGGTCGATCTCGGCGTTCGTCGACGCCACCGTCGCCGCGGTCTCCGCACAGATGCAGGCGGAGCGCGATCAGCTGACCCGCGGTACGAATGCCGAGCGACGAGAGGTGGTGACCTTGCTGGTCAACGGGGCGCCGATCCACCCGGACAGGGCCTCGGCCCGGCTCGGTTACCAGTTGGAGCAGACCCACACCGCGGCCGTCGTCTGGAGTGACGCCGCGGAGTTGGACCTGGGCGATCTGGAGCGCGCGGTCGACGCCCTGGCCAAGGACGCCGACGTGGCCCGCTTCCTCACTGTGACGGTCAGTGCGGCGATGCTGTGGGTGTGGCTGCCTTCTGCCACACCGCCGACGACGAACCGGCTGGCGCAGCACCTGGACAGCCACCCCACTGCCCGGGCGGCCCTCGGCAGTACCGGGCACGGCGTAGAGGGCTTTCGCCGCAGTCACCTCAACGCCATGACCACGCAGCGCATGATGGCGCGCCTGCACACCGTCCGCCCTGTGGCCCGCTTCGAGACGGTCGAGATCGTTGCCCTGGTGACGCAGGAACCGCAGCAGGCCGACCAGTTCGTCCGGCGTGCCCTGGGCGGACTCGCCACGGCCGCACCGGAGCTGCGTGAGGCAGTGGCCGCCTACATCCACGAGGAATGCAACGCCACCCGGGCGGCAGCCCGCCTCTTCACCCACCGAAACACCCTGCTGCGCCGGCTCGAACGAGCCCAGCACCTCCTGCCCCACCCTCTGGCGGGGAACACGGTGCGCATCGCGGTCGCCCTGGACGTCCTGCACTGGCGCGGCGACGGATGAACCGGGCTTGGGCCCGTGCCCGCCCGCTGGGACGAAGGAGCGAAGCCATGGTTCCGTCGTGCGGCACATCGCCGGGTGCACAGTGCACCACCTGTCCCGAAGACGGGTGCTGATTACACCTTCCGACGTCCTGCGTGCGGCCGCAGCATGGAAGGGCGACGACGATCAGACCACTGGAGGGCCGCTCATGTCCGTCTCCGAGGCACCGCCAGGTACCGAGCACATCGATGTGCTGATCGTCGGTGCCGGCATCTCCGGCATCGGGGCGGCCCACTACCTGCAAAGCGAGCACCCGCAGCGCAGCTACGCGATTCTGGAGACGCGTGGCGCGCTGGGCGGGACCTGGGACCTGTTCCGCTACCCGGGCGTCCGCTCGGACTCCGACCTGCACACCTTCGGCTACGCCTTCAAGCCCTGGGAGGAGGAGGCCATCGCACGCGGCGACAGGATCCTCGCCTACCTGCACGAGACCGCTGCGGAAAACGGCATCGACAAGAAGGTGCGCTTCCACCACACGGTGCGCAGCGCTGCCTGGTCGAGTACCGAGGCTCGCTGGACGGTCCAGGTCGAGCGCACCGACACCGGTGAAGGGCTGAGCCTGTTGTGCAAGTGGCTGTTCTGCGCCGGCGGTTACTACCGCTACGACCAGGGGTACACCCCGCCCTTCGAGGGCATCGAGCGGTTCGAGGGCCTGATCGTGCACCCGCAGCACTGGCCCGAGGACCTCGACTACCGCGGCAGGCGGGTCGTGGTGATCGGCAGCGGCGCCACGGCGGTCACCCTCGTGCCGGCCATGGCGGGCACGGCCGCCCATGTGACGATGCTGCAGCGCACCCCCACCTACGTCTTGCCCGTCCCTTCCACGGACAAGATCGCCGCCCTTCTGCGCAAGGTCCTGGGCCGACGCCACGGGTATGCGTGGACACGGCGCAAGAATGTCGCCCAGCAAGCCGCGGTCTGGCGGTTCTGCCGGCGCTTCCCGCGCAGCGCCCGGCGACTGATCCGCTGGGTCAACACCCGCCAACTGCCCAAGGGCTATCCGGTCGAGGAGCACTTCAACCCGCCCTACGACCCGTGGGACCAGCGTATGTGCGTGGTGCCGGACGGCGACCTGTTCGAGGCGCTGAGCAACAGCAGCGCCTCGATCGTCACCGACCGGATCGCCACCTTCACCGAACGCGGCATCCGCCTGTCCTCCGGTCGCAGGCTGGAGGCCGACATCATCGTGACCGCGACCGGGCTGAACGTGCAGGCACTCGGTGGTATCCAGCTCACCGTCGACGGAACGAAGGTGCACCTGCCGGACAAGGTCGCGTTCAAGGGCATGATGCTGTCCGGGGTACCCAACTTCTCGTTCGCGGTCGGCTACACCAACTCCTCCTGGACACTGAAGGTCGGCCTGCTGTGCGAGCACTTTTGCCGCCTGCTCGACTACATGGACGCCCACGGCCACACCATCTGCTGCCCGGAGCTGAGCGACCCCGACATGCCCACCCGCCCGCTACTCGACTTCGAAGCCGGCTACATCAAACGGGCCATCGACCACCTGCCGCGCCAAGGCACCAAGGAGCCGTGGCTGATGTCGATGGACTACCAGGCCGACGTCAAACTCCTGCGGGAAGACTCCGTAGAGGACGAAAACCTCCGCTTCTCCTCCCCTACTGCGGCCGCCCGCACGGCGCGCGGCCTGCAGGCGAGGGCACACCAGGGACCATGAAGGGTCGACGCCCGCGGCTCGGAGATGCTGTGGGCCGACTCGGCCACCGCTGCTGCCTCGCCGGGCCAGGTACGCACCGCGATGGCCACGACGAGGGCTGTTCCGGGCGGCTGGACCACCGCCCGGGCCTTGCATGAGGCGTGGGTTACACACCGGCCGCGGGATGAAGACAAAGCCGCGCGGCATACGTATGTGCCTCCGAGAGGAGAAGAAGGGGAACCCGCCACCAGGGCGCCCTGCGCAGAGGCCCTCGTCACCATCCGCCCCCCGGTACGTGGCCGCCGCTGACGAAGGAAATGGCCCGTCAGAAACGAGACAGCTGAGGAGGACCCGGTGGGTCGCAACGACGCCAACCCTGAGCGTACTCCCGCCCCAGGCCCTGACATCGCGCAAGAGATCAGGGACTCCTTCCAAGCCGTGCTGGACGCTTTGGACGCCGCACGCGCCGACCTCCTGCGCGACGAGCAGCAGGAACACGCCGAGGGCCCGTCTCAGCCCCGGAGCCGGCCCGATGACCCGACCGCGGATGCCCGCTTTCCCCAGCCGACCGCGTCCCCGTCCTCGGCCCCGGCTTCCTCCCCCTCCGGCCGGGCGCTGCCGGTCGGACGTGTGTCGTCGGGCACGCAGCCAGAGCGTCCTGGGCCGCACCGGCCAACTGCCGTTGAATCGCTGCCGACTGGCGACCTGCGCCACACCGACGCCCCGCAGGCTGTCGTGGCCGAGTCACCGGGGTTGCCCAGAGGGCTGGAGGCCGTCCCGCCCCCGTCGGCGGGAAGGCCGCCGACGGCCAGTGGACCGGGACCGGAGGCTGTCGCACCAGTCGTGGCTTCCCCAACTCCGATTCCCTGGCAGGAAAGCGCGCGGAGTCGGAGCCCCGGGCCGGGCACCGATTGGTCGGATGTCCCCCACTGCCCGGCCGTCCCGTTCGACCAACTCGCCACCGCGCCCTCGCAGGGATCTGCCCCATCCGTCCGCGCGCACAAGAGGAAGACCAGTGGCAGACGGCGGCGATCCACCAACCGCAGGAACCTGCGAGTCGCCGGCATCTCCGGGCTGGGTGCGGCGAGCGGATTGATCCTCGCCTCTTGGCTGCTGGCCTACCACAACGCCGAGCCTGCGACCTCCTCTTCGCCTCCCGGGCACGTGGAGACCCCACGGCCGGCGAGTCCCGCGCCGAAGGACCCCGCTCACCCGACTCCAGGGCAGACGAACCGTCCACAGCCCGGCACCCCGGACCCGCCGCTCCCCGAAATCCCGGGCACGGGCCTCCTGCGCCAAGGCGACAGCGGCCATGGGGTCTACGAATTGCAGGTACGTCTCCAGCAGATAGCGCACATCTACGACGGCGGCGCGATCGACGGCCATTACGACGCGGACGTCCGAGCGGCCGTGGCCCTGTTTCAGGAGCGGTACGGGGTCCGCGGCGATGAGAGCGGGGTCTACGGCGACAACACGCGTTTTGCCCTCATGCTGCGGACCAAATAATGCACGGGCGTTGGTTCTCCACACGCGGCCGGCAACCGGCGTGAGCCAGGCTGATGCCACGTGACGTATGGAACTCGGCCGGGGCCGGCAGCTCGCCGGGTGCGGTGTCACGGCGTGGCGGCCATCACCCGCAGGGCCCCACGACGGATCCGCCCTGCCATCCGCGCGACCGGGGCCGGGCCCTGTCCCGGTCCACGCTGTGGGGTCGGCGGGCCGGCGACGCCGAGCAGGCGCCGCACGCCGCGGCCTGCGTGCCGGAACGGCCCGTCACGTCAGGCTCGACGGAACGAGCCCGTAGCGGCGCATCTTGCGGTACATCGTGGCTCGGGAGATCCCGAGCCTCCCGCGCGGTCCGCTGGACGTTGGAGTTGCGGTCCCTCAACCCACGCAGCATGGCGTCGCTTTCCAGTGCCTCGATGGTGGTGAGGACCTTGTTCGACGACACGCGGCATTCCGGCGGTAGGTCCTCCGCGTCGATCATCCGGCCCGAAGGCCGCCGCGCCAGGCCCGGATCACCGACGCCGGCTGCCGGACGTTCTCCGGCCAGGGGCATCGCCGCAGCATGGTCGGCGCATCCGGGGAGGACCTGCTCTCGCCGCTCGGCCGGTACGTGCGCAGGAAGAACCGCGCCAGGTGCTCGATGTCCCCATGGCGGTGACGCAGGGCAGGCACCTCCACCGAAGCGCCACAGAGCTGGTCGAGCCGGCCGTCGGCGCTGACCATCGACGGCTGGCTGGTCATGACAGCGGTCAGTGGGTACTCCGGTCGTAACAGTCCGTCGGGCAGGCCCGCGCCACCTACCCGCTCCATCGCGGCCGGCCGCGGCGAACGAGGGGCCGCGGCCGTACGGCGGAATGCCGCGACGCGTGGGCTGTCGTGGGGTCGGCGAGCCGGCGACGGCAAACCGAGGTCGTACGATCCGCCGTACGCAACGCCCGTTCGATGCAGAACGCACACACGTCAGCGAAGGAATCCCATGATCTTCATTACCGCCAAGTTCCGAGTCCGTCCCGAGCACGCCGACCGCTGGCCCGAGATCACCGCCGACTTCACCCGGGCCACGCGCGCCGAGCCCGGCTGCCTGTGGTTCGACTGGTCACGCAGCGTGGCGGACCCGACGGAGTACGTCCTGGTCGAGGCCTTCCGCGACGACGAGGCCGGCGCCGCGCATGTGCAGTCCGCGCACTTCAAGGCTGCGCAGCAGACGCTGCCGCCCCATCTGGTCGAGACGCCGCGCATCATGAACGCGACGGTTCCGCAGGACGACTGGTCGCTTCTTGGGGAGATGGCCGTCCCCGGACAGGAGTAGCTCCCGGTCCGTACCCGCGTCAGCGAGCAGCGCGCTCACGGTGGGACCGCTGTGCCTCCCCGCTCCGTCCGCTGCGGTTGAGGGGACACGGCAGGACACGGCAGGACGAGTGCGGTCATTCCGAGCGCAAGGCCGAGCAGATTGCTTGCGATGTCCTGGGCGTCGGCGGCGCGCAGCAGCCATGGGACGGCGTACTGAGTGGCCTCGACCGCGAACGGCAGCGCGACGGCGGCCGCTGCCATCCTGCCACGCAGTTTGCGGCGGGCCCGCTGGTCCTTCGGCTCCGGGATCGTGTGTTTGCTTTGCTGCTCGGCGTCTGCGCGGACAGCGGCGGTTGCGGCCGGAGCTGTATGCCTTGTCACCGCTGACGTGGTCGGGCTGGGCGTTACGCGGAGGGCCACTGACGTCTCGGCACCCACCGTGCTTCCGCGACCGTCGGACGGACCACCGTGGGCGGGCGGTGGGCGTAAGGGAAGGGGACCCGTGGCGTGGGCGTGTCCACGAGCGCCTCAAGAGCCGGGCGCGGTGCGGCATGAAAGGAGCTCCGCCACCTGTCACGCGCTGATCGTCAACCACGAAGTCGGCCATCGCCTCGGCCACGGCCCACGGGCGGCCGGGCCGTCGGCTTCGGCAGCGAGATCCACAAACCGTCGCAACGAGGTCGAGCGGACGACCAACCGGCTCAAGAACTCTGAGCTGCCCTGGCTGCCTCGTGGGTAATATACGGACCCCGAGGCAGCCAGGTGCGCGGCCGGGCCGGTGGATCAGCCGTGGACGACGAACGTCTTCGCCTTACCGGAGCGGCTGGAGCAGGACCGCTTCTCCTCAGCGGTCATCCTCCTGGACTTGACGACCACGGCGTTGCTCTGACCGTCCGTCCCGTTCGGGGCAGGCCCGGTGATGACGTCGGGGACGAACCAGAAGTAGTGACCCCACTTCCGGTCGTCGTAATGCGTCTGCCATGTGCCGGAGACGGTCTGCATCACCTGCGCACGGGAGATCCATCCGACTTCACCGGGTTTCACCGTCATGTTGACGGAGCTGGTCTCCGAGTGTGTGCTCGACCAGGTGTGGCTGTAGGTCGCCGTAACGCTGAGGTCGATGATTCCCGCTATCTTGCCGCCGGCGGTCACGGATACGCCCGCCGAGTCCGTGGAACCGACCGTGTCGGACCAGGTCATCGACTGGGTGGCAGGCGAGGTGCTGCAGTTGTAGAGCGAGTCGGAGACCCGGTGGAAGCCTCCGAGATACGCCTGGCCCAACTGCGGTTCGTTGAAGGTGCACTTTCCTTCGCCCGAGTCACAGTCCGCTATGAGCTGTGCCCGCGCAGGCTGGTCATCGGCCGAGGCCGGAACGGCTATCGCCGCGACCATGCCCAGGGCAGCCGCTGAGAGCGCCAGCAGCCGTCCGCCGTAGCGCATCCTGCGGTTGTTCGCCATACATGTGCCTTTCGCTGTGCATGAGGGGGGTCGGCGATCACAGGAAGAGCGACTGAAGTTACCGCGATCACCGCCTGTTGCAATCCAGGAGACGCAACAACTGACTTATCTACACCACCAGTTGATGGAATCCCAGCCGTGCGCGATCTCCCGCCTGCAAGTGATCGGCGGGACCTGCTCCACCTCCGCTACGACGTGTCGCTCTCCCCGGCCGACGACCACGGCCGGCCGCCCGACCGGCCAGACGCCGTGTGCCGCGTGGATGTCGGTGTGGCACAGCCCGGAGGCCTCGACACGGATGCGGACCTGGCCGGGCCGGGCTCGGGTTGGGGCGCTCCTCGATGACCAGGGGCTCGCCGAAGGCTCGTACGACCGCTGCCCTCATGCTCTCCTCCCTGCAGTGGTGCCCAGGGGTGCGTCGGTCGTGTGCGACGACGGCCACGGGCGCGGTGGCGTGGTGCAGGAGGGCGTGGGTGAGGGTGTCGATGGGGGTGCCGAGGAGGAGCGACGCCACCGTCCAATGAGCGGAGTACCCCGGCAGACTCGCCGGCCGGTCGCCGGCCCGGTTATCGGGGCAGCTTCACGTTCGGGCGCGCCGGTCCAGCAGCGCAGCAGGTCCCGGGCTGCTTCCAGGACCCGGCAGAGGGTCAGGTCGGCTTGGGGTTCCCCTTCCTCTTCCCTGCCGAACGACGTCCACAGCAGCGGGGACCCGATCACAACGGTGGCGCTGGAGGTTCCCAAGGCCCTGCTGCCGCTGCCGCGCGACATGGCTGGCCGGATCGTCGGAGCAGCCGGCGTCGGGCCGGGAGGGAATGGGTGCCCTCCTGGCGGGGTTCCTCACCCGGCCGACCGCGGATGCCGCCGCGTTCCAGCATGCCGACCGGCCCCGGCGCATGGTCCTGGTCGACCTGGTGACCGCGCTCTTCGTTCCCACCTGCTCGGACCGGCGACAGCCTTCCCCCAAACACCCACCGACGGGCCCTCACCCTGGGCAGCCCCTTCCACCCCATACACGATGCCGTCCCTATCCGGTCATTCCCCTGCCGATCAGTAGACACGGAAGTCCGTGAATGGAACGCTCCCTACAGAGCGCGGACGGTCCACACCCCGTTCGCAGCCCACCAGCCCCTGCTCCGGCCCGCCTCGCCGCTCGAGCGCCACACCCGAAGGCGCCCGGCCGCGTTTCTCACACGAGCCGCATCCGAACCAGCAGGAAGTCCTCGCATCAGCCGAATCCTCCCCTTCTCGCCGAGAGGAGTGCACTGATGAACGTCCGGACCAGCCCGGCGGCACTCGCCGTCGTCCTCACCACGGCCGTGGCACTCGCCGCACCCACAGCCAGGGCTGCCGCGACACCCGCAGCCGTCGGACCGACGGAGTTCACTGTGGACACCACCTCCGACGCGGTCGATGCCGACCCGTCGGACGGACTCTGCCGCACCGCGTCGGGCGCCTGCAGCCTGCGCGCCGCGGTGATGGCCGCCAACGTCCGCCAGGGCAGCACCATCACACTCTCTCCGGGCCGCTACCGGCTGACCATCCCGCCCGATCCCCGCCTGATCATCGGAGACCACCCCGACCCGACCACGGGTGACCTGAACGTCACCGCGCCCACCACGATCCGCGGCTCCGGCGCACGGACCACCGTCATCGACGCCAACCACCTGGACCGCGCCTTCCGCATGCAGGCGGACACCCGGCTTTCCGATCTGACCATCACCGGGGGTGTGGCCAAGGAGCGCGAACTGCCCATCACCGACACCGGTGGTGGCGGCATCGCCAACGGACACCGCATGACGCTGCGCCGGGTCGCCGTGACCGGGAACTCCGCGGGCTACGGCGGTGGCATCTTCAACATCCCCGGCTCGCACCTGGATCTGATCGACGGCACCGTCAGCGGGAACGTCGCGGGAGAGGCCGGGGGCATCAGGTTCGACGACACCGGCACCGTGACCAACTCGACGGTCGCCGACAACCGCGTGACGAACCCGGGCGACCGCCCCGGCAGCCTTGCCGGCTACGGCGGCGGGATCGACATCCGTGGCCGGGGACCCGTGGATATCCTCAACTCGACCATTTTCGGCAACAGTTCGAGCGACGGCGGAGGCGGAATCAACATCGCCCCCGCCTACCTCGACAGCCTGCCCTCTCCGATCCCCGACGTCGTCGATCTGCCGCTGGGACGACTGACGTTGCGCAACTCCGTCGTCGCCGGCAACACGGTCGACGACAAGGCCGCCAACTGCAAGAAGGCCTTCGCCACCATCGCCTCGGAGGGCCACAACCTCGACGGCGACGGCAGTTGCCGACTCACCGCCGCGGGCGACCTGCCCAGCCGTGCGCCGCTGATCGGCCCGCTCGCCGACAACGGCGGCCCCACGGACACCGCCGCGCTGCTGCCCGGAAGCCCCGCCATGGACGCGGCGGCGGACTGCCCGGCCACCGATCAGCGCGGTGTCGCCCGCCCCCAGGGCGCCGCCTGCGACATCGGCGCCTACGAGCACACGCCATGACGACACCGCTCGCACCGGCATCAGGAGATGCGATGAGATTGCCGAGCCTGTGCAACACCCTGGCCCGCACCATGATCGCGATTTTGGCCCTGCTGCTGTCCTCCCTCGCCGTTCCCCCGCCCACGGCCCGGGCCGATGCCGCTCACGACTCCCTGGTCGTGCGCACCGACCGCGGCTGGGTGCGCGGCGCCGCCCAGCGCGACGGCGGCCGGGTCTTCCAGGGCATCCCCTTCGCCGCCCCGCCGACGGGCGAGCTGCGCTGGCGTCCCCCACGGCCGGCCGAGCGATGGCCCGGCGTGCGGGACGCCACCGTACCCGCCCGGCCCTGCCCCCAACTGCCGCTGACACTGCTCCCCGACGGCGGCCCCGTCCTGCCCGGCGAGTCCAACCACACCGGCAGCACGACGGAGGACTGCCTGTACCTCAATGTGTGGACACCCGCCCGCACGGGCGGCCGGCCCCTGCCGGTGCTGGTGTGGCTGCACGGCGGCGGCAACGCCTACGGTGCCGGCAGCGACTACGACGGCTCGATGCTGACCGCGCGCGGCGTGATCGTGGTGACCGTCAACTACCGCCTGGGAGCACTGGGGTTCCTCGCCCACCCCGCCCTGTCGGCGGAGAGCGAGGACCACGCCTCCGGCGACTACGGCTTGATGGATCAGCAGGCCGCGCTGCGCTGGGTTCGGCACAACATCGGCGCCTTCGGAGGCGACCACAACCGAGTGACCCTCGGCGGCCAGTCCGCCGGATCGGTGGACACCTGCGCCCACATCGCCTCCCCCACCGCCGAAGGCCTGTTCCAGCGGGCGATTCAGCAGAGCGGGAGCTGTGCCTCGGACGGCGGTCCGACACCGCTCACGCTCGGCGCGGCCGAGCGGGGAGGCAGCGACTTCGCGGCCTCGGTCGGCTGCGCGGACCCGACGACCGCGGCGACCTGTCTGCGCGCCCTGACCACCACCGAGCTCCTTCGCGGCACCGGGACCGGGACAGCCTCCTTGTGGGGCCCGAACACCAGGCCACGTGTCCTCCCGCGTGCTCCGCACAGGGCATGGGCCGAGGGACGAGTCAACGCCGTCCCGACACTGAACGGCAACACCCATGACGAATACCGGTACTTCACGGCGCTGTACCTGGATCTGCTCGGCGACGGCCCCCTGACCACGGCCTCTTACGCCGCCCTTATCAGGCTCCAGCACGGCGGCCGCGCAGCGGCGGTCCTGCACACCTATCCGGCCTCGGCGTATCCCTCCCCGAACCTAGCGTATTCCGCCGTCAACACCGACCAGCGGTTCGCCTGCCCGGCACGGGCCGACAGCCGACTGTACGGCACCCGGGCGCCCGTCTACGCCTACGAGTTCAACGACCCCCAGGCACCACCGTTCATCCCGGCACCGCACACGCCGCAGGGCGCATTCCACGCCTCCGAACTGGCCTATCTCTTTCCCATGGACTCCCTGCACCTGACGCCCGCCCAGCGGCGGCTGTCCGCCACGATGACCGCCTACTGGGCACGGTTCATCGCCACCGGCGACCCCAACGGCTCCCGCGTCCCCGCCTGGCCTCGCTACACGGCCGAAGGGGACCGCATCCAGGTGCTGGCGCCGGACCGGGTCGCCTCCACCACCGGCTTCGCGACCGACCACCACTGCGCGTTCTGGCTCCCCTCCCCCACTTTCCTGGGAGCCGTGCGATGACGCCGACGCACCTGCGGCCGCAATGAGCCCTCACTTCCTGGGATCGGCTGCCCGCGCGAATGGCCCTGCGATCAAGATCCATTGCTGTGCGGCCGACCTGATGTCCTTGCCGCACAGGGAACGGCGGCACGGTCCGTATGGTGCCGGAGGGCTTCGAGAACGTTGTGGTGAGCATCCCGGACATCGGCCTGTTCCCTGTCGTCCAGGCGTCGCCCACCCTGTGCACCTGAGGTTCCGGCCGGCTGGGGTCGAACGCGCCTATGAACCGCCCGATCCCGGGGCGGCACACCCGGTCGTCATTCCCTGTCCGTGACGTCAGGCGACAGGGCGCCCTCGCCCGAGGTACGGCGCACCAGAACGTCGTGGTGAGCCGCGAGCGCCAGCAAGGCGACGTGCAACGGCCCGGTCTCCAGGACGGCGCCCGGTTCGAACCAGCGGGCGACCGCGGTGCCACTCGCCATTCTGAGTGTGAAGCGCGCCATTTCGTCCGCCACCTCGGGGCGGTCACTCAGCCCGAAGACGGCGCTCAGCGCATCCTGAGCCCAGGCCACCAGCGCGTCACGGTAGTGGTGCACCTCGGCCACGGCCGCCGCGCTGGCGTCCTCCTGGACCATACCCAGCCCCAGCAGCAGTTTCAGCCCGTGCGGGTGGCGCCGGAAAGCGTCCTCGACCTCCGCGAGGAAGGCGTCCAGGCGCTGCGCGACGTCGGCGCCCGGCACCTCGGCCGGGGGCAGGGCTGCCAGCAGCGCGGTCCTGGCGCGCTCCAGCACCGCGACATAGATCCCGTCCTTGCTGCCGAAGTGCCAGTAGAGGGAGCTGGCCGGCAGGCCGCACTCGGCGGAGATCATGGAAATGGACGTAGCGGCGTAGCCGTACCGCGACATCAGTTCGCCGGCGGTGTCGAGAATCGCGTCACGGGACCGCGCGCCGCGGTCCTGGGCCGGTGCCTCCGTCATACACCGACTCTAGGCGAGAAGCTGGTGTGCGCTCGGCCTCGCACCGCTTCTCGGCATTGCGCGAGGATGCCACGGCTTGAGCCGGTGCGGGGACGGGACCCGACCGGACCGCCTGACCGCGTCACGCATCCTCGGCTGCCTGCACGTAGGTGCAGCCGCGGCGTACGTTTCCGGGTTCCCGGCAGTCGACGCGAGTCATCCGCTGCAGGTGGCGTGTCAGGCGCGACTTGGGACACCGGGCGCGTGTGGACCGACCGCACACATGAGCCACACCTCGCACCGGGCCCCTTGTCTCCGGCGGCCCGGCACCCGTACGCTCACCGTCCATACCAACTGGACGGTATGCGTCGCAGGGCGTCGGTACACGACACGACAGTCTGCCGGGCGTGCCGACCGCCGATCCAACGCGACCGTCGGAGGAGCCGCCGGGGATGAACAGAAGCAACCGCCAGGTGCGCCTGGCCGCACGTCCCGGGGGAGAGCCGCGGCCCACCGACCGGGAGCACGTCGAGGAGCCGACCGGGCAGCCGGACGGCGGGGAATTCGTGGTGCAGGTGCTCTGTCCGTCGACCGACCCGGAGGTGCGCGGCTGGATGAACGCGGGCAGGTCCTACCTCCGCCCGGTGGGGACCGGCGAGGTGATGCGCGCCGGCACGGTGGGAAGGGTGACCGCCTCCCGGCGCTCCGGGTCCTCGGTCGACAACCACGTGCCGGGCGCGTTCGGCGCGCACGAGCGCTGCGTGCCGGACCGGCGCGGCGTGACCAAGGTCGACCCGGCGGCCCCCTTGCCGACGGTTTTGAAGATCGCGGACTGACTGGACTGAGGAGAGAGAAATCCGGTGAAGGCACTGACCTACCACGGCCGTCACGACATCCGCTATGGGGATGTCCCCGACCCGGCCGTCACCAGCCCCACCGACGCGGTGGTGCAGGTGACCGCGGCCGGCATCTGCGGCAGCGACCTGCACATCTACCGCGGCAACCCGTTCAGCCCGGAACTGGGGTACACACCGGGGCACGAGTGCGTCGGCGTGGTCGTCGACACGGGCGGCCAGGTCACCCGCTTCAGGCCCGGCGACCGGGTTCTGGTGCCCGCCTCCGTCGGATGTACCCAGTGCCGGTCGTGCGCGGCCGGGTTCACCGCGCGGTGCGAGCGCGCCACGTCCAGCACGGAGCTCTGCTACGGGGTGAGCCCGCAGCGCCCGGGCAGCCAGGCCCAGTCCCTGGCGGTGCCCTACGCCGACGTCAATCTGGTGCACTTGCCCGAGGGCATCTCCGACGAGGCCGCCGTCGTCCTGACGGACAACGCCCCCACGGCCTGGTACGGCTGCCGCCGTGCCCGCATCCGGCCCGGTGAGACCGTCCTGGTCATCGGCCTCGGCCCGGTCGGCCTCATGGCCGCCCAGTCCGCCTTCGCGATGGGCGCCGCGCGGGTGCTGGGCGCGGACCTGGTCGCGGAGCGTCGCGCCTTCGCCGCCACCCTGGGTGTCGAGCCGGTCGAGGGCGAGGACGCGCGGACGGCCATACGGGACATGACCGGCGGACGCGGGCCGGACGCCGTGGTGGAGGCCGTGGGCTCGGACGCCACCATCCAGCTCGCGCTCAAGGCCGTACGACAGGCCGGCCGGGTCAGCGTCGTCGGGGTCAGCCAGAGCAAGGCATTCCCCTTCCACATGGGACTGGCGCAGGTCAAGGAGTTGGAGTTCGCCATCGGGCTGTGCTCGGTGCACTACGAACTACCTCCCCTGATCGCCCTCGCCCGTGCCGGCCGGATCAACCCCGAAGTCGTGGTCTCCCACCGCTTCCCCCTCTCCGAAGGCCCGGCGGCGTACAAACTGTTCGCAGACCGCTCCGACGGCGTCCGCAAGATCCTTCTCGACCCCACCCGCTGACCCTCCTGTGCAGGTCCGACTCTCACCGCCGCTCCGAACGCGCAGGGCCAAGCGAAGTGCCCCAAGGGTTCCTTGAGCTCCGCAGCGCCGCTCACGCCTGGCCGCTGCGGGGTGGCTGCGGGCCAGGCGTCGGCCCCCTGGGAAGAGCACGTGAGCGGCGTCGGGAATCCCTTGCCGGGTCGCGTGCGCGCGGCCGCAGTCCGAGCGCGGTCAGCGCAGGTGGCGGGGCTCGGCTGAGCCGGCTCAGCCGAGCAATTGCGCGCTGCTGACCGGTTCGCGCCGCTGTTGTCCGTTGATGCGGTGCCGTTCGATGGACGAGCGCCGGTACACCTCCTGCCGCACCCGCTGGATCTCGCCGATGGGCCGGTGTTCCTCGCGTGATCGCCACGGCGTGATCGACGTGGCGTCGGCGGCCGCCAGGTTGTCGTCCCCGCCGATGTCCTGGCGCGGGAGATCCACCCGGGCAACCGTCACCCAGGGGGACAGGTCCTCGGGCCACTTGACGGACGTGTTGTCCACCGGCATGCGGGCCAGATCGGTGTTGAGCTGGACCTGGAGCTCGAAGGAGTGGTCTCGCTCCGCGGCCTCGGCCACCAGGGTGCGGCGGAACGCCTCGTTGTCCGCGCGCACGTCGACGATCTGGTGCGTGAGCAAGGCCAGGGACGCGGCGGTCGGCACGGTACGGATCTTGGCGATGTGGTCGCCGTACCGGAAGGCGCCCATGCTGTTGTAGGTGTACGACAGCAGGTTCCTGCGCGGGACGGCAGTGAACGACAGCATGGCGAGCAGTTCGTCCCACAGCCAGCTGCCGGGATCGGTGAGCGTCTGCCGGCGGGTCAGGAACTCCGCCATCCAGGTCTTGCGGCGGGCTGGGTCCACGAGCGCCTCGGGCAGTTCGGCGAACAGATCCTCGATCACCATGTAGTCGTAGGCGGTGTTCGCGAAGAAGACGTCGTTGTTGATCAGGTTGAGGTCGAACGTCCCGGTGTCTCGTTCGTCGTCCAGCAGCGAGGGGCCGGCAACCCCGAACAGCTTGACGCCCATTCCGCATGCCGCGCCGAGCTGGTGGTCGGGGCGCTGGTGGCCCAAGCCGTTCGAGTAGCGGACGACGGCGTCGTGCACGGCCGGCCGGGCGAAGATGCCCTGTCCGTAGAAGCCACGGTTGTCACCAATCGTGACCGTGGCCCTGAGGAGGCCGTAGGTCTTTCCGTGGGCGGTGCGCACAGCGCGGCCGACGGCCTCGCGCTCGACCGAGGCACGCGTACGACGCGCCACCTGGGCGACGACTGCATCCAACTCCTCTTGGTAGCCCGGACGTTCGGTGGGGCGGTAGTCCTCGTAGCGGACGGGATCCATGGTGTTGCCTCCCCTGTGCGGTGATGTCTACCCCTGACGCTAGCGAGCAATTAAATTGTGCACAACATAACCGACTGTGGCGAATCACACGGAGACATAGTGCAACCGCGTCGGGGGCACCGCGCCCACAGGGTCGACGCATGCCGAGCCCGTAGGCGGACCGGGCTGCCGGGTCGACCCTCCCCCTGCTGAACACGGAGCCCAGCTCATCCGAGCACAAGGGCCGGAGCGAAGGAGACAATTCGCTGACCAGCACGTGGTGCACGAGACGCAGTACTTCGCCGACCCCTTCGGCGCGCCGGCCTGGCGGGCCGCGCTCGCGGAGCCGATGCCAGGCCGGACCATCGCCGGAGCCTGATTCTTGGCCTCGCTCGGTCACCGGGTGACCAGCCTGTCACTTTGTTGGAGTTCCAAGAACTCCTCTTGCGACGGCTTCAAACGCCCCCAGCAGATGAGCTGGTGCGCGACGTTGAAGACTCGCAGGAAGGCGACCTGGCCACTGTCGATGAAGCAGCGTGAAACAACCCCGGCGGCCGCCGGGCCGCCCGGCCGCCGGGAGAGATGGGCCTCGACCCATGCTGCCGTGATCGTCTTGCCGACGCCCTTCAGACGGAAACCGAGACGGCACGGCGGATGGGCTGCTCGCTCCTCACCAGGTGGAATGACGCAATCGGCGCTGTCCGCGTTGTCCACGTACTCGGCGTCATCTACGGGTGATCGGATTAGTTGACCCCTTAATGAAAGCCCGGCGCGCGGGTGCAGCTCTTCTGACGTCGTGAGCCTCGCGTCAAGGGGCAAGGCTGCTTACGACAGGACAGCGCTCGGGAAGGAGCGCAGGCTGGGAGGAGTGCAGGGGTGGCACCTGGCGATCGATCAGGCGAGGCGAGCTGTACACATGGCGTCGAGGGCCGCCGGAGGTTGCGTCGTTCCTGCCCAGAACATCCGCCGAGTTCGTCGGGTGCTGAGAGACGAAAGGTCACTCATGCCGCAATTCATGCGCGCGCTCGTCGCCAGAGAGGTCGGCGAGCCGGCCGATGTCCTGCGGCTGGAATCCCGGCCTGTTCCCACGCCACAAGCCGGCCAGGCGTTGATCCGTGTGAAGGCGAGCCCGATTCACGCCAGTGATCTGCACGTGCTGCGTGGTCGCTACGGTTTCTCCCCCGAGTTTCCCACTGTCGGGGGTCACACGGAATGCGTAGGCCGCATTGAGGCCCTGGGGCCGAAAACCGAGGGGCTGAAGATCGGCGAGCGTGTGGTGGTCGTTGCCGTCCCGGCCGTACCCGGCCCGCGGGTGGCCGGCACCTGGCAGGAATACCTTGTTGCCGATACACATAGGCTCCTGCCGGTCCCCGACCGTCTGAGCGACTCCAGCGCCTGTCAACTCGCTGTCAACCCGCTGACCGCGCTGCTCCTGGTGGCGCGCGAACTCGACGTACAGCCGGGTGAATGGTTGTTGCAGACGGCGGCGGGCTCCACCGTCGGCCGGCTCGTCGTTCAGCTGACCAGGCACCTGGCTATTCGCACGATCAGTGTGGTGCGGCGGCGCGCTGCCGTGGAGGAGATCAAGGCGCTTGGTGGTGAGGAGGTCATTTGCACTGAGGACGAGGACCTGTTGCAGCGTGTGACGGAGATCGCAGGACCGGCCGGCGTGCGCGAGGCCATCGACTGTGTCGCCGGCGACGTGGGTGCCCAGGTGTCCCAGGCATTGGCTCCGGGAGGAGAAGTTGTGGTCTACGGCGCGCTCTCTACCCATCGGCAGACTGACCCGGCGGCGCTGACGATTCCGCTCCTGGCGCGCTCGGTCATCTACGAGACCAAAGTGGTCCGTGGCTTCTGGCTGAACCGCTGGTTCGGCACGGCCACACCTGCGGATGTGCTGGACGCGCTGTCCGAGGTTCGCACTCTCGTCGCTGATGATGTGCTGACCATCCCCGAGGGCCGGCCGTTCCCGCTCGAACGCTTCGCTGAGGCCATCTCGCTCGCCGAAGCACCTGCTCATGGCGCCAAACCGCTCCTCGTCTTCGACGATGGCCGGGACAAAGACGCCGAGTAGGACGCGGTATTCGGATAGCGGTGGCCTGCGGCGGGGGTGCCGGCCTGTGCGGCCGAGGGCCGCCTCTCGGGCCCCCCTCGCTGAACGCATTTCAGCACACGTCAGGACGGGAAACCCCGTGAACACGACATAAGCGCCCGCCACGACCGCCGCGATCTCGTCAGGGCTGTGCGTCTCGCCGTAGGCGGCCTCCAGCCGCTCGTTGACGCCACGAACAGCCTCGTCCTCGCGGGGGTCGGTCGCCACGGCTCCGCCTCGCGTCACCTGGTGGTCCTGTGTGGTCCAGATCATTGTCGCGGTCCAGCACCGTGACGCGGCGGAAATTGCACACCGCGGGCGGTGCGTCCACAAACGGACGCACCGCCTGATGGGCCTGCAGCGCGATGCTGACCAGGCTTACCAGCAGGTCGACGTCGCCGTCACAGTCGAGGTGCACGGTGACCCACCGTGAACCGGGCACAAGCCGAACAGCCGTCGTCCCCTTGAGGTTCTCCGAGAAGCGCTGAATGACACGCGCCGTGAGGTGCAGGTCCACGTCATGATCCGAGTGGAAGTGCACTATCTCGTCGTACGGGGAGCGCAGTGCCCGACCCGTGCCGCAACTGGCCGACCGCCTGCGACTCTGCCACGGCAAAGGACACGCACCCGGCCGCGACGGCATCCCGGGCCAGTGCAACCGCATCCGCTACGGCAACGGCCGTTGCCCGGCC
Source organism: Streptomyces sp. NPDC007905 (assembly GCF_042959345.1). Taxonomy (NCBI): domain Bacteria; kingdom Bacillati; phylum Actinomycetota; class Actinomycetes; order Kitasatosporales; family Streptomycetaceae; genus Streptomyces; species Streptomyces sp. NPDC007905. The sequence continues at coordinate 222,984 of NZ_JBIBKS010000007.1, forward strand.
GTCACTTCACATGGTCACCAACAACGGGCACAAGCTGGCCTTCTACGTCACGCCTGGCCGTCTCCCGGCCATCGTCCTCGACGCCCATCGTCCTCGACGTCGGCGGGGGGCTCGACGCGTCGTACTGGAAGAAGATCGTGCCCGTCCTCGCGAAGAAGACTGGGTCCGAGATCATCACCTATGACCGCACCGGACAGGGCAGAAGCAGTGACGTGCGCGGGCCGTGGAGGGCGCAGAACGCCGCCTCCGATCTCGCGGCCGGCCTGACGCAGCGGGGGCCACGAAGAACGTGGTCCTCGTCTCCCACTCGCTCGCCGGGGAGATCGCCACCTATTTCGTCAGGCAGTACCCGCACTGGGTCACCGGTGCGGTCCTGGTGGATACCAGCCTCCCCGAGTTCTACACCGAGAGCGAAACGGCCAAGCTCGTCGCCGCCAACGAGCAGCAGATCGCAGCGCTCGAGACTCAGCCGCAGAGGCGGGCGACCCGTCAGCTTCTCGCCGAGGCCGACAACTACGGGTCCGTACACCTCGCTTACCACAAGCTGGCCTGGCCGCAGAGCGTTCCCGCCACCGCGATCGTGTCGTCCCGCACGCCTTTCACGACTGCCGCCGACGCACAGCTGTGGCGGCGGGCCCAGCAGGAGTTCGTGAGCGCCGTACCCGACCGGCGCCTGGTGGTGGCGCAGCACAGCTCGCACGACATCCCGATCGGCCGGCCGGGCGTGGTCATCAACGCGGTGCAGGAGATGGTGCATGGATCCGCTCTCCGCCGAGAGGATGGTCAGCCAGAGCCAGCGGCGCCGTAACGGGGCAAATGCTCCTCCAGCACGACACGGACGATCCTGTACGGGACCCAGACCGGTCCGCCCGGCGCGCACTTGGTGTGAGCGTCTGCGCGTTCCTGCAGTTCGCTGTTGGCGGCGATGACCGCTCACTCCCGCTCGCCGTACGACGGCCGCTGACACGCCGACCCGCATCGCGACACTCGCCCGGGGCAAGGCAGCCGCTTCTAACTCCGGGGCTTCGCGTGAACCACGGCCCGAGAACTGCGCACCCCGCAGGCCAACCCGACCCCGCGACGCCCGATCTGCGGCCCATGCCGGACTTCTACGCTGCGTAGTCAGCACCAAGTCAGCACGGGAGCGGCGACGACACCCCGGCACCGCCTCCATGGTGGACGCGCGCACTCCCCCGCCCGAAACTATGGGGCCCTGCCACATACGCATCCGACCTGCGCGTTCCTACGGTGTGGCGACACGCAAACGTCCCCGTTCAACGCCAGGAAGTGGTGCCGATGTCGTCGCCCGCAAGCGCTCCACCAGCCCCGTCCAGCCTCCCCCGCATCGTCGCCGCCAGCCTCATCGGCACCACCATCGAGTGGTACGACTTCTTTCTGTACGGCTCTGCCGCCGCGCTGGTGTTCAACAAGGTGTTCTTTCCGGATTCCGATCCGCTCGTCGGGACCCTGCTGTCGTTCCTGACGTACGCCGTCGGGTTCGCGGCCCGCCCGCTGGGGGCGCTCGTGTTCGGGCACTACGGTGACCGGCTGGGGCGCAAGAGGCTGCTGGTGCTGAGTCTGGTGATGATGGGCGGGGCCACCTTCGCCATCGGGCTGCTGCCGACACACGCGGCCGTCGGCTCCCTCGCTCCGGTGCTGCTGACCGCGCTGCGCCTGGTGCAGGGCTTCGCGCTCGGTGGTGAGTGGGGCGGCGCCGTGCTACTGGTCTCCGAGCACGGGGACGCGCGACGGCGTGGGTTCTGGGCGTCGTGGCCGCAGACCGGGGCGCCGGCGGGGCAGCTCCTCGCCACCGGTGTGCTGTCGCTGCTCACCGCTGTGCTCTCGGACGACGCCTTCGGCAGCTGGGGGTGGCGCGTCCCGTTCCTGCTCTCCGGTGTGCTGGTGATCGTCGGTTTGTGGATTCGTCTCTCCGTCGACGAATCGCCTGTCTTCAAGGAGGCCTTGGAGCGGTCGGAGACCCGGCGCGGGGACGGCGACGCGGAGAAGCTGCCGCTCGTGTCCGTCCTCCGGCACCACTGGCGGGACGTGCTCGTCGCGATGGGCGCCCGCATGGCGGAGAACATCAGCTACTACGTCATCACCGCCTTCATCCTCGTCTACGCCACCACGTCCGCCGGCGTCTCGAAGCAGACCGCGCTCAACGCCGTGCTGATCGGCTCCGCCGTGCACTTCGCCGTGATCCCGGCCTGGGGCGCGCTCTCCGACCGGGTCGGGCGACGGCCCGTGTACCTGCTCGGCGCCGCCGGCATCGGCCTGTGGATGTTCCCCTTCTTCTCACTCGTCGACACCGGCACGTTCGGCTGCCTGGTGCTGGCCGTGACGGTCGGACTCGTGGTGCACGGGGCCATGTACGCGCCCCAGGCGGCCTTCTTCGCCGAGATGTTCGCGACCCGGATGCGCTACTCCGGCGCCTCCATCGGCGCCCAGTTCGCCTCGGTGGCGGCCGGTGCGCCCGCCCCGCTCATCGCCACCGCGCTGCTCTCCGCCTACGACAGCTCCACACCGATCGCCCTGTACGTGATCGCGGCCGCCGTGCTGACACTGATCGCCGTGGGCGTCGCCCGGGAGACGCGGCACCGGGATCTCGCCCAGGTCGAAGCCGAGGACGGCGATCGCACCGCGGCGAGTCCGGCGGCCGAGGCGCGGACGGTCTGACCGGCGCGACGGCTCCCGTCGCTGACCGGCCCCTCGTGCGGGGGCCGGTCAGTGCCGTTCCGGTGCCGCCAACCGGTGCAGGCGCAGGGCCAGTTGGATCTCCAGGGCGCGGGCGGGGGTCTGCCAGTCCCCGCCCAGCAGGCGGCCCACGCGTTCCAGTCGCTGGGCGACCGTGTTCACGTGCACATGAAGTGCGTCCTTGGTACGAGCCGGACTCATCCCGCAGGCGAAGTACGCCTCCAGAGTGCACAGCAGCTCCGTACCGCGGCGCTCGTCGTACGTCACCACCGGGCCGATGGTGCGGTCGACGAAGCCGCTGATGTCCCGCTCGCCCGCGAGGAGCAGGCCGAGGAAGCCGAAGTCCTCGGCCGCCGCGCCGTCTCCGGGACGGCCCAGAAGGTGCAGCGCGTCCAGGCAACGGCGGCCCTCGGCGTAGGCGGCGGCCACCGTGTCGGGGTGGGTGGCGAGGTCGGTGACGGGGGCGGAGGCGCCGACGGTGACGGGCTGGTGGACGGCCGTGCCCAGGTGGCGTGCGGTGCGGCGGGCCATGTCCGTGGCGGTGTCGCCGGTGGTGAGCGGGAGCAGCAGGACCGTGCCACCGTCGCGGGCGGCGGCCAGGCCCTGCCGGGTGGCGGCCAGGTGAGAGGCGGCGGACCAGAGGCGGCGGCGGGCGACGGCTTCCTCGTCGGCGTCGGGCGCCGGGCCGTCCAGGCGGGCCGCCAGGACGACGTGAGTGGCGTCCAGGTCGGCGCGCAGGCGGGTGGCGCGTTCGCGCAGCAGGCGCGGATCCCGGTCGCGGGCGTCCAGGAGGTCGTCCAGCAGCTCGCCCCGTACGCGTTGCTCGGCCTCGGCGGCGGAGCGGCGGGCCAGCAGGAGCAGCGAGGTGACCATGGCCGCGCGCTCCAGCGTGCGCTGGTCCACCGGGTCAAGGCCCGGGTGGCCACGCAGCACCAGTGCGCCGAGGAGTTCGCCGCCCGCAGCCACCGCGGCGATCCAGTCGCCGCCGTGCCGCACCGCGTGCCCCTCGGCGCGGGAGGCCTCCAGCGCCTCTCCGGGCGCCGTACCGGCCTCGGCGAACTCCACCGTGCCGTCGAGGACTTGGGAGACGGCTGCGGCCACGTCGTGCACTCCGCCGCCACGCAGGACGAGTTCGGCGAGCCGGTCGTGCACGTCGGAGGCGCGCTCGATGACGGCACTGCGGTCCTGGATGATCTCGTTGGCGTGCTCCAGTCCGGCCAGGGCCGAGCGGGTCTCGGTGAGCAGGTTGGCGGTGTCGATGGCGGCCGCGGCGAGCGCGGCGAAGGAGCCGAGCAGGGCGATCTGCTCGCGTTCGAAGACGCGGGCCCGCCGGTCCGCGGCGAAGAGGACACCGATGACGTGCGGGCCGAGCATCAGTGGCACGCCGAGGATGGCGACCAGGCCCTCGTCGCGGACGCCCGCGTCGATGGTGAGGGTGTGCTGGAAGCGGGCGTCCTTGAAGTAGTCGTCGGTGACGTACGGCCGCGCGGTCTGGGCGACCAGTCCGCCGAGCCCCTCGCCCATGCCCAGCCGCAGTTGCTGGAAGCGGGCGGAGACGGAGCCCTCCGTCACCCGCATGTAGGTGTCGCCCCGGGCCGGGTCGTTGAGGCTGAGGTAGGCGATGTCCGTGCCGAGCAGGGAGCGGGCCCGCTGCACGATCGCCTGGAGGACGGCGTCCAGGTCCCTGAGTCCGGCCAGGTCGTGGGCGGTCTCGAAGAGCGCCGACAGTTCCGCCTCGCGGCGCCGGCGCCCTTCCAGTTCGGAACGCACCCGCAGAGCGAGGAGCTTGGCGCGCTCCAGCGCGGCGATCCGGTCGGCCGGGGCGCCCTCGGCGCGGGCGAGCAGCACCGGCTGCTCGTAGGCCTCCACTGAGGCGTCACGGGCCAGCAGTTCGAGGTACGGGGCCTCCGCGCCGCCGTCGGACACGCCAGCGGTGCCCCCGGTGGCGGGGCGCCCGGCTGACTGGACGTGATCGCGAGACATGGTCACAGGATTCCGCATCGGGCGCCCGGCCCGTCGGGCCTGTGGAAAACTCCCGGGGCAGGCGCGGCCGGGCCGCTCAGTGGGCCGTCCATCCGCCGTCGAGCACCAGCGAGGTGCCGGTGACGAAGGACGCCTGCGGGCTGCACAGGTACGCCACGGCCTCGGCGACCTCCTCCGGTTCGATGAGCCGCTGGACGGCGCTGTCCTTCAGCAGGATCTCGGACAGGACGCGCTCTTCGGGGATGCCGTGCGCCTGGGCCTGGTCGGCGATCTGCTTCTCCACCAGGGGGGTGCGCACATAGGCCGGGTTCACGCAGTTGGAGGTCACCCCGTGAGGGGCGCCCTCCAGGGCGGCCGTCTTGGAGAGGCCTTCGAGGCCGTGTTTGGCGGCCACATAGGCGGCCTTGAAGGCCGAGGCGCGCAGTCCGTGGACGGAGGAGACATTCACGATCCGGCCCCAGTCCTGGGCGTACATGTGCGGGAGGGCGCCGCGGATGAGCCGGAAGGGCGCCTCCAGCATGACGGTCAGCACGGTGTGGAAGACCTCGGGCGGAAACTCCTCCAGCGGGCGCACCAGTTGCAGTCCGGCATTGTTGACCAGGACGTCGGTGCCGGCGGCGGCGCGCTCGGCCGCGTCGAGGTCGGTGAGGTCCAGGACGTGGGGCTCGACCGTGCCCGCGAGATCCCCGGCCCGCTTGGCGAGTTCCGCCAGCTCGGCCAGGCCCGCCGCGTCCCGGTCGACGGCTCTCACCTCGGCCCCGGCGGCGGCGAGCCGCAGCGCGCAGGCGCGGCCGATGCCGCCGGCGGCGCCGGTGACGAGGGCGGTGCGGCCGCCGAGGTCGAGGGAGGAAGGTCGGGCAGGAGGGTGGGACCCGGGCAGCGGGCTGGACGAGGTCATGGTTCGACCCTAAGCGGAACCCACCCATCACCACATGTGGTGATCACCCATACTTCAGCCAAGACTCATAGGGTCAAACCATGTGGGTGCCTCGGACATGGCCTGCTTGATCCGGAACAGCCCGAACTGGTTCAGATCGGGCAGGGCGTCCACCGCGAACCAGCCCACCTCCAGCGACTCGTCGTCGTTGACCCGCGCCTCGCCGCCCACGGCACGGCAGCGGAAGGTGATGTCCATGTACTGGCAGATGTCCTGGTTGGCATAGGTGACCGGCTCCAGGGCCTGGACGAGGACGACCCGCTCGGCGACGCAGTGCACCGCCGCCTCCTCGAAGACCTCCCGCACGGCGCAGGCCGCGGGCTGCTCGCCCGGCTCCGGGATGCCGCCGAGCACCGACCACTTGCGTGTGTCGGACCGCCGGTTCAGGAGCACTCTGCCCTCGTCGTCGAAGACGATCGCGGTGACCCCCGGGAGCCACAGCCGCTGGTGACCCGCGGAAGCCCGGAGCGTGCGGATGAAATCAGGAGTAGCCATGGGCCGACCCTAATGGGTCGGCCCATGGCTCCATGCCTGTTCAGGGGGCGTACGACGGTCCTACCGCTACGCGCCGCCGACTCGCCGCCCGCGCAACCCTGATCCGATCGCCCAGCCCAGACCGCCCGCTGCGACCAGCACCAGGACCATCTCCGGCAGGATGCCCAGCTCGGTGGCGGGCGTCTTCGAGGTGCGCAGCGGCACCTTCTGGACGAGGTAGGCGGGCACGAACATGCCGGTCTTCTGGGTGATCTTCCCGTCCGGCATGATGACCGCGCTGACGCCGCTGGTGACCGGCACGGTCACGGTCCGGCTGTGCTCGACGGCGCGGATGCGGGACATGGCGAGCTGCTGATAGGTCATCTCGCTGCGGTCGAAGGTGGCGTTGTTGCTCGGCACGGAGATCATCTCCGCGCCGTGTGTGACGGTGTCCCGCACGGCCCAGTCGAACGCGGCCTCGTAGCAGGTCGCGAGGCCGACCCTGGCGCCGTCGATGTCGAACACGCCCGGCTCGCTGCCCCGGCTGAAGTCCTGGCGGACCATGCTGGTCCAGTTCTTGTTGATCGCGCCGACGAGCCCGCGCAGCGGGAGGTACTCGCCGAACGGCTGCACCTGCCGCTTGTCGTAGGTCTGGGTCGGTCCCTTGACCGGGTCCCACAGGATCTGCTCGTTGAGCAGCCTGCCGTCCTTCTCGACCACCCCGCCGACCGAGACCGGCACCCCGACCGCCTGGGCGGCGCCATTGATGACGGCGGCCGCGTCGGGGTTGGTGAAGGGATCGATGTCGGAGGAGTTCTCCGGCCACAGCACGTAGTCGGGCTTGGCGGCCCTGCCCGCCTTGATGTCGGCGGCGAGTTTGAGGGTCTCGCGCACGTGATGGTCGAGGACGGCCCGGCGCTGTGCGCTGAACTCGAGGCCGGAGCGCGGCACGTTGCCCTGGATGACCGCGACCGTCGCGGTGCCGTCCTCGGCCTTGTCGGTCACCAGCGGCCGGGCGGCGACCGCTCCCGCCACCGGCACGGCGAGGCTCAGCAGTGCGGCGGCCGCGGCCCCGCGCCGGAGGACCCGCGTGCGGCGCCGCTCGGCGATCAGGCGCCCCGCCTCGTACAGGCCGAACCCGCACAGGACGACCGCGAAGCCGAGCACCGGGGTGCCGCCCACCGCGGCGAGCGGCAGGAAGACACCGTCCGCCTGGCCGAAGGCGATCTTGCCCCAGGGGAAGCCACGGAACGGCACGCGCGCGCGTACCGCTTCTCCGGCGATCCAGACGGCGGCCGCCCACACCGGCCAGGCCGGCAGCTTGGACACGGCGGCTGTGCCCACGCCGACGAGGGCGACGAAGACCGCCTCGATGGCGACCAGCGCGAGCCAGGGACCGGGACCGACCTCCACACCGGTCCACACCAGCAGCGGCAACAGGAAGCCGAGCCCGAACAGGTAGCCGAGGCCCAGAGCCGCCTTCCAGGTGCGGCCGCGCAGCACCCAGGCGAAGCCCGCGAAAGCGGGCAGCGCCAGCCACCACAGGGGGCGCGGCGGGAAGCTGACGTAGAGCAGCACTCCGCAGAGCGCGGAGGCGACGGCCGGGACCAGACGCAGAAGCCGTCGACCACGCGCAGACGGCGCGGCGGTCGGCTGGAGCCGGTCGGACTGGTCCACGGAAGTTGCGGTGACGGTCACCCGGGGAGTGTACGGCGGCTGACGTTGATGCCGACAGCGCGGGCTGAACGGGCGCTGCCCGCACCGGACCGCGCCGGAAGCACGACGTTCCTGCGCGACTCGTCCACAAGTCGGGCATCAGCCGTTACGGTGTGTCCAGCCTCAGCGGTGCGGCCTTTCCCAGCGCGCGGCCGGGGACTGCCACAGGTCGGGGGACCGGGGTGCGAGGGGCGACGGGTGGGGTCGACGGGGACTGGGTCCGTGACCGGTACGGACGGAGCGGACGCCTACAGCGTCAGACGAAACGTTTCTGACGGGGCGGGCATGATGCTGCTGGGAGCCTGCGCCGCATGGTCGCTGGTCACGGCGGCGGCTCACGAGGGGCGCCCCGAAGGGGTGTTCTCGCGGTGCTCGCCGTGGCCGCCGGTTACGCCGCGGGCCGGATCTCCGGCGCGCTGCTTCCGGTGGCCGCGCCCTGCGCCGGCGCGTCGGCCGGCCTCGTTTTGGCTGTGGCGATGCCGGACCTCTCCCCCGGCCCCCGGTACGCCGCCCCACTCGGGCACGACGGTGCCGTCGCCGCCCTTTTGGCGCTTGCCACCGGCGCGGCGTGCTGTGCCGCCTGGGCCGCGCGCGGACCCGCGCTGCGGCTCGGGCTGCGGCTGCTCGCCGTCACGATCGCCCTGGCCGGGGCCGCCGTGGGCTCGACCGCCGGCTGTGCGGCGAGTGCCGCCGTACTGTCGTGCTCGCTCGCTGCGGGCGTGATGCGTCACCGGGGCCCCGCCATCGCGGGTCTGGCGCTCGCGGCGGCTGCGGTGGCGGCCACGATCTGGGCGGTCGCCGCGGGCACGCTGCCCGGCGGCCTCACCGAGGCGCTGGGGAGCCGGTTGGCGCCGCACCGGGTCCAGCTGTGGCAGGACGCCCTGCGGCTGGCCGACCGGAACACCGCCCTCGGCGTCGGCCCCGGCCTCTTCGGCGAGCCGAGCGGTACGCCGCCGCGGGGACCGACGGCCGACGGCAGACCGCACTCGGCCCCGCTCCAGCAGGCGGCCGAACAGGGCCTCGTCGGCGTGCTCCTGCTGGCCGCGGCGTTCGGCTGGGCCCTGTGGGCCCTGTGGCGCACCCCGCGCTCCACTCCGATCGCCCTCACCGCGGGCGCTGCCCTGACCGCGCTGGCCGTGATCGCCTCGGTCGGCAACGCGCTGAGCTTCGCCACGGTGACGGCGGGCGCGGGGCTGCTGGCGGGGTGGGCGACGGCGCGACCGTTGACCCGCGACAGCACGGAGCCGTAGGGAGACGCTCCGGCGCCTGCCGGGACCTCGGTGTCAGGAGCGTGCGAGGGAGCGACGGGCTCGGGGCGTTCCCGGTCGGAGGTGAGGGCTTCCGACGCAGCTCGGGGTCGCGGCGTCCGGGGACGCGGACCCCGTACCGCTCCGGTCGCCAGGGCGCGGCGTCCGGGGATGCGGACCCCGTACCGCTCCGGTCGCCAGAGCGCGACACCCGGGGACACGGACCCCGTACCGGTTCGGTTGCCGAGGCGGCGGCGGGACTCTTGTGGAGCGTCGCGTCGGGCACGCTCAGTTCTTCCCGGCGTCCGGCGTGGCACCTGACCGTGTCAGTTGGCGGTGCCAGAGGTGATCGTCCGCAGCCGGGCCCTGATGACCCGGACCGCCGACTCCGCGTTGTCCACGGTGATCGTGAAGGTGTGGCCGTCCCACAGGCGCAGCACGATGCCCTCGCCACGCCGCACGACGACCGCGGTCCCCTTCTCGGGGCGCCAGCGATAACCCCAGCCGCCCCAGTGGCGCGGCGTGACAACCGGCGTGAAGTCGGCGCCGACGACCTCGGAGAGCGGGATGCGGCGACGTGGCACGCCGATGTGACCGCAGCGGACCTCGAGGCACTCCTTGTCGAGCTTGAGGTCGACGTGCACGAAGGCGAGCGTGCCGAACAGGACCAGCAGGCCGGCCGCGATGCAGCCCACGACCGACATCGCCAGCGGGGCGATGCCCGAGGTCCAGGCCGAGTCCACGGCCAGGTCGATGCCGAGCGCCAAGCAGGCCGCTCCGACCAGCGCCAGCAACCACTGCACCCGGTTGGTGGCGCGTCCGGTCCAGACGTCAGGGTGCGAGGCGTCCTCGGCGCGGCGGTGCTCCCTCATGTCTACGAGGTTACTCAGGTTTCGCTTCGCGAGTACCGGCTCGCGGAGGGTGACTGCTCCGGGCGGCCCAGGCGAAGCGGCGGGCGCCCCAGGTCAGCGCCGGTCGGCGAGCGGGCCGGCGGCGGGCAGCAGCCTGCCTTCGGCGTAGTGCAGCGCGGCCGTGGGCAGCGTGCCCTCGCGCCCGCTCAGCAGCACCGTCAGCGTGCCCTCGGCCGGGGCCTCGGGGGCGGGCAGTTCGCCGAGGCGGCGCAGGGCCTGGGCGGCCACGGCCCCGGCAGAGCCGTGCAGCACGAGCGGGGCGGCGCCGGGCCGCTGGACGGCGGCGCGGATACGTTCCGCCACCAGCTCGTAATGGGTGCAGCCCAGGACGACGGTCGTTACGTCCTGCGGCGTCAGCGCGGCCGCTGCGGCGACCGCCGCGTCGATGGCCGCCTCGTCCGCGTGTTCTACGGCCTCGGCGAGCCCCCAGCAAGGCACCTCGGTGACCTGGACGCCGTCGGCGAAATCCTCGATGAGACCGCGCTGGTAAGGACTGCCGGTGGTGGCCGGCGTCGCCCAGATGGCGACGGGGCCGCCGCCCGCCGCGGCCGGCTTGATCGCCGGGACCGTTCCGATCACCGGGATGCCGGGTTCCAGGCGGGTGCGCAGGGCGGACAGGGCGTGCACGGTGGCGGTGTTGCAGCCGATGATCAGGGCGTCGGGCCGCCGGGCGGCGGCGGCCTCGGCGACGGCCAGGGCACGCCGGGTGAGGTCCTCGGGCGTGCGCGGCCCCCAGGGCATGCCGTCGGGGTCCAGCGAAAGGACGAGATCCGCGTCGGGCCGCAGGCGCCGTACCGCGGCGGTGGCCGCCAGCAGACCGATTCCGGAGTCCATGAGCGCGATCTTCACCCGGCCACGATAGACGATAGGACCTTGCGGGCCGGTCGGGTGGGGCAGACTGCGCCCGTGAGCGCGATCGTGTGGACCACCGTCGTATCCCTCGCCGCCTGGTGCTGGCTGCTGTTGTGCCAGGGCTTCTTCTGGCGCACGGACGTCCGGCTCCCCCCGCGCAGGGATCCCGGGGAATGGCCGTCCGTCTGTGTCGTGGTCCCGGCCCGTGACGAGGCCGCCGTACTGCCCGCGAGTCTGCCGTCGCTGCTCGCGCAGGACTATCCGGGCCGGGCGGAGGTGTTCCTCGTGGACGACGGGAGCACGGACGGCACCGGGGAGCTGGCCCGCGAGCTGTCCCGGCGGCACGGCGGGCTGCCGCTCACGGTGGGCTCCCCCGGCGACCCGCCCGCGGGCTGGACGGGCAAGCTGTGGGCGGTGCGGCACGGCATCGGCCTCGCACGCGCGCGGGCACCCGAATATCTGCTCCTGACGGACGCCGACATCGCGCACGCGCCGGACAGCCTGCGCGAGCTGGTGGCGGCGGCCCGTACCGGGGACTTCGACGTGGTGTCGCAGATGGCGCGGCTGAGGGTGGAGAGCCTGTGGGAACGGCTCGTGGTGCCGGCGTTCGTCTACTTCTTCGCGCAGCTGTATCCCTTCCGGTGGATCGGCCGGCGGGGATCACGGACGGCGGCAGCGGCGGGCGGCTGTGTCCTGCTGCGCGCGGAAACGGCCGACAAGGCGCGGATCCCGGACGCCATCCGGCACGCCGTCATCGACGACGTCGCGCTCGCGCGCGCGGTGAAGGACACCGGCGGTCACATCTGGCTGGGCCTGGCGGACCGGGTGGACAGCGTGCGTCCCTACCCGCGGCTGCACGACTTGTGGCGGATGGTCTCGCGCAGCGCGTACGCCCAGCTGCGGCACAACCCGCTGCTGCTGCTCGGCACGGTCGCCGGGCTCGCCCTGGTGTACCTGATGCCGCCCGCGGCCGTGGTGGCGGGCGCGGTCGCCGGCAGTACGGTGACGACGGTCGCAGGCGCGGCGGCGTGGGCGGTGATGACAGGGACGTACATGCCGATGCTCCGCTACTACCGGCAGCCGCTGTGGCTCGCACCGCTGCTGCCGTTCACGGCGGTTCTCTACCTCCTCATGACGGTCGGCTCCGCCGTGCAGCACTGCCGGGGGCGCGGGGCGTCCTGGAAGGGCCGCACGTACGCGCGTCCCGATGCCGTGCCCGACGAGGGCTGAGCCGGCTACTTGCGCCCGGGCGTCCAGTTCATGCCCCACCCGTAGGCGCGATCCACGGTCCGCTGAGGGCTCACCCCGCGCTCCGGCACCAGGTACCGCGCCTCGCGCTGGACGACGAGGTCGCCGCCGGTGTGGGTGATCAGGGCGAGTGCGCACACCGTGGAGGGGACCGTGCACTCGTCCAGGGAGAAGTCGATCTCGGCGCCGTGCCGGGGCTTCAGGGTGACCGTGGCGTGCAGATCGGCGAAGGAGGCGGCGCCCTCGTAGATGGTGACGAAGACCAGGATGCGCCGGAAGTCCTGCTTGTGGTCGAGATTGATGGTGAGGTTCTCACCGCTCGTCACGGCGCCCGTGCGGTCGTCGCCGTCGAGGTGGATGTACGGCGGCCGGTGCAGGGACCCGAAGGCGTTGCCGAGTGCCTGTACGACGCCCTTGCGGCCGTCGGCGAGTTCGTACAGGGCGCACAGGTCGAGGTCGAGGTCCCCCGGACCGGCGCCCCAACGGCTGCCCCGGCCCGGGAACCGCTTGCGCGACTGCCAGTTGAGGTTGACCCGCATGGCACCAGAGGTGCCGCCCTGCTTGGCCAGCGAGACGGAGGGGGCCGCCTTGGTGAGGGTGACCTTGGAGAGCCGCACCGGTGCGGCCGGCGGGGCTGCCGGGGGCGGCGGCAGGGGAGCGGTGGTCGGCGGCGGCATCGTGAGTGGAGGGGGGACCGGCGGCGCGGCGGCGGGCGCGGGTGACGGTGGGGTGGGGGTGAGAGGCGGTACGGCGTGCTGCGGTGCGGTGGGGGTGAGAGGCGGTACGGCGTGCTGCGGTGCGGTGGGGGTGAGAGGCGGCAGGGCGTGCTGCGGTTCGTCGACGGTGATGCCGAAGTCCGTTGCCAACCCTTCGAGTCCGCTGTTGTAGCCCTGGCCGACGGCGCGGAACTTCCAGCCGCCCTGGCGGCGGTAGAACTCGCCGAGCACGAAGGCCGTCTCCACGGTCGCGCCGGAGCTGTCGAAGCGGGCGACCACATCCCCGCCGCCGTCGGTCACTTCGATGTAGAGGCCCGGGAACTGCCCGAACGTCCCGCCGTCCGCCGAGGCCGCGAGGACGATCCGCTCGATCCCGCTCTCCACGCGCGCGAGGTTGACGAAAAGGGTGTCGGTGACGTGATCCCCGGCCGTTCGCTTGCCCTCGTGACGGACCGCGCCGGAGGCGTGCGCGGGCTGGTTGTAGAAGACGAAGTCCCCGTCGGAGCGGACCTTTCCGGCCGCCAGCAGCAGGGCCGAGGCGTCCGCGTCGGGCACCCCGGGCCCCGACCGCCAGCCCAATTCGACGCGCAGGGCCGTGGTCGGCACCGGCGCATTCGATCCTTTCGGCATTGACATGTCCGCCCCCATCTCTCGGTGCCCGGACGTCCCCGGGCTCCCCGATCATCCCTACCCGCACAACCTATTCCCGGGGCCGGCGAACTCACCTGAGCGGCTCAGGAAGATCGCCGGTCAACCGCCGGTAACCCCGCAGGAGCTCGCCTTTTACACGATCCAACCGTTGATCGACGTCCTTTTTTGCCGAGTTCGCTCGGATTAGGGATCCCCAGTCACTGAGGACACGGAAAACAACCCTCTTATCGGTCTCCCCAACCAGCACATCGTGGGCTTAACTTATGTGCCATGACCTCCCCCCGCTCCACTTATGGCGGCGGCTACTACTCCGCCTCCTTCCCGGACACTCCGATCTACGACTCGCTCGTGGCCGAGCGGGGCACCCCGCAGATCGCCCCGATCCGGGTCCCCGCCGCGTACGACACGGGCAGCAGCCTGCCCGCGCTGCCCTCGGCACTCCCCGCCCTCCCGGCGGCCCCGTCCCCGCAGGCCCCCGCCTACGGCTACGGCTACCCCCAGGCCCACCAGCCCGCCCCGCTGCAGCAGGCGCCCACGGCGTACATCCCGCAGCAGGCGAGCGCACCGCGCGGTTATCCCGGGCCGCAGGCCCCGCAGCAGCCGCGCCCGATGACGGGCGGCACGGGGTACGAGGCCATGCGCCCCGCCGCGCCGCGGCCCGCACCGGCCACCTACCAGGACCCGTACAACAACCAGCAGTACCGCGGCGGCTACTGACCGGAGGCCGGTCGGCTACTGACCGGCGTCCGGTCGGCTACTGACCGGCGTCCGGTTGTCGGTGCCGCCTGGCACGATGGCCCCATGGGGAATTCAGTACTGCGGTCGATCCACGTCCATCCGGTCAAGGCGTTCCGGGGCATCGCGCCCCAGGAAGCCGTGGTGGAGCCTTGGGGCCTGGCCGGAGACCGGCGCTGGACACTCATCGACGACGGGGGAAAGGTCGTCACGCAGCGCGAGCAGCCGCGCCTCGCACTGGCCGCCGCCGAGCCGATGCCCGGCGGCGGCATTCGTCTGTCCGCACCCGGACGGCAGCAACTGACGGTCCCCGTTCCCGAGTCCGTCCCCACGGTGCCGGCGAACATCTTCGGCACGAAGGTGGAGGCGGTCCCGGCCTCCGACGCGGCCCATGACTGGTGTTCCGCCTATCTGGGCACCGATGTCCGTCTGGTCCACATGGACGATCCGGCCACCCGCCGCCCCGTCGAACCGGACCACGCGCTCCCCGGGGAGACGGTGAGCTTCGCCGACGGCTACCCCCTGCTGGTCACCACCGTCGCCTCGCTCGACGCCCTGAACTCGCTCATAGCCCAAGGCGCTCACGCCGGCGAGGGCCCGCTGCCCATGAACCGTTTCCGGCCGAACGTGGTCGTCGCGGGCACCGAGGCATGGGCCGAGGACCACTGGACGCGGATCTCCATCGGCGAGGTGGTCTTCCGGGTCGCCAAGGCCTGCGGGCGCTGCGTCGTGACCACGACCGACCAGGACACCGCGGCACGCGGCCGTGAACCCCTGCGCACGCTGGCCCGGCACCGGAGGGTCGGCCAAAAGCTGCTCTTCGGCCAGAACCTCGTGCCCCTCGCGGCCGGCACCATCCGGGTCGGGGACCCGGTGCGGGTCCTGACGTAGCACGCGGGGACGGCACGGTCCGAGCGGCACGACGGGCCGGAGGTGAGGGCACTGGGCGGCGATCCGGACGCGGGCGGGAAGGCGACGGCCGCCCCGGCGCACCGGCGTCGGGGAATGGCTCGACGACCGGGAACCGGGCGACGGGTGCCGGTCGTTGGGGAGGACGACTGAGAAATCCGTGAGAGACCCCGGCCGGGGGTGATCTCGCTCTCTCTTGGCCCGGGCCGGAGATGAGCGACTCCGCCGGGGGCTATGACGGAGCGGAAGGGGGTGGGGGACGTGCGAGCAATCAGCGGCCTCTGGCGCTGGCGGCGCAATCCGCTGCGCCGCGCGACCGATCTGAGCGAGGCCTGGGTGGCCCTGGTGGCACTGGTGCTGGTCATCGTGGCCGCGCCGGTGCTCGGCTCCCTGGTCGGCACGGCGGC
Organism: Streptomyces sp. NPDC007905; assembly: GCF_042959345.1. Classification (NCBI taxonomy): domain Bacteria; kingdom Bacillati; phylum Actinomycetota; class Actinomycetes; order Kitasatosporales; family Streptomycetaceae; genus Streptomyces; species Streptomyces sp. NPDC007905. Next base: position 238,464 of record NZ_JBIBKS010000007.1, read on the forward strand.
CCAGGACTCCCTGCAACAAACGGTGCGGGAGCAGCGGCACTCCCGGCACCTCGTCACGGCCACCGTGGTCCGCAGACTGGGCGGCGCCCCGTCGGAGACCGACCCCGACACCAGTGCCGCGCACGACGCCCGCAGCCGCGTCCTCGCCGACTGGACGGCACCGGACGGCACCCGGCAGCACGGACCGGCACTGACGAACCTCAAGTCTCCGCACCGAGGAGACCGCTTCAGGCTCTGGACGGATCCGCACGGCCGCATAACGACCCGCCCGCTGGACTCACCGACCGCGACGACGCACGCGGTGCTCGCCGGGTTCGGCGCGGCCCTGCTGACCGCGGGCCTGGTCGAGAGCGGTCGGCGCCTGATCGTCTGGCGCATGGTCCGCCGCCGGTACGCGCGTTGGGACCAGGCCTGGGACCGCGCGGGCCCGGACTGGGGCAAGGCGGGCACCGGCAGCTGACGGCCTTGCGGCTCTGGTCAACCCACCACCCGCGCGCACGCTACGGTGGACCGGCCGACTCGCTTTCGGCATCGACCCGCGTTCAACGAGGTGGGGGCACAGCAACGCCATGGCACAGGGCACGGTCCAGGTGACGCACACCGGTACATCGCGGTGGCGGCGCCGCACGGGCGAGTACGCATCGCTCGCCGCCGCCCTGGAGGCCGCCGCCGACGGTGACGTCCTCACCATCGCCCCCGGCACCTACCGGGAGAACCTCGTCGTCCAGCGGGCCGTGACCCTGCGCGGCCCCGAGGGCTCGCCGGGCTCGGTGCGGATCGCACCCGCGGACGGCGTTCCGCTGACCGTCCGCGCCTCCGCCGTGGTCCAGGACCTGCACGTGGAGGGCCAGGACGCGGCGGCACCCGCCCTGTTGGTGGAGGAGGGCACGCCCGAGCTGCTGGACGTACGGATCGTCACGCGGTCCGCCGCGGGCATCGAGGTACGGGGCGGGGCGCGCCCGACCGTGCGACGCTGCACCGTCGACAACCCGGCCGGCATCGGCATCGCCGTCCTCGACGGCGGTGGCGGGGTGTTCGAGGAGTGCGAGGTGGTGGCGGCCGGGCAGGCGGGCGTGGCCGTCCGCGGCGGTGCCCACCCCCGCCTGGAGCGCTGCCGCGTGCACCACGCCTCCGGCACCGGACTGTCCGCGACCGGGGAGAACTCCGCCCTGGAGGCGGTCGGTTGCGAGGTGTACGAGGTACGGGGCTCCGGGGTGCAGGTCACCCAGCGGGCCACGGCACACCTGACCGACTGCGATGTGCACCGCACCACGGCCGACGGTGTCACGCTCGACACGGACGCGGTGCTCACCCTCGCCGACTGCCGGATCCACGACATCCCGGAGAACGCGGTCGACCTGCGTTCCCGTTCGGTGCTCACGCTGACCCGGACGACGGTCCGTCAGTTCGGGCGCAACGGCCTGTCGGTGTGGGACCCGGGCACGCGGGTGGACGCCAACCAGTGCGAGATCTTCGACAGCACGGGCGACTACCCGGCGGTGTGGGTGAGCGACGGCGCCACCGCGGTGCTCGACTCCTGCCGGGTGCACGACGTGCCGGACGCGCTGTTCGTGCTGGACCGCGGCTCGCGCGCGGACGTCGTGGACAGCGACCTGTCCCAGGTGCGCAACACGGCCGTGTCGGTGAGCGACGGCGCCACCGCGCAGCTCGACGACTGCCGGATCAGGGAGGCGGCCACCGGCGCCTGGTTCCGCGACCACGGCAGCGGCGGCACGCTCAACAACTGCACGATGGACGGCACCCAGACCGGCGTGATCGTCACCAAGGGAGCCGACCCGACCATCGAGCGGTGCACGGTGGACTCCCCCGCCGAGGCGGGCTTCTACGTCTCCGCCGGCGGCCGGGGCAGCTTCCTGAACTGCCGGGTCACCGGCAGCGGCGGCTACGGCTTCCACGTGATCGACGGCTGCCGTACGACGCTCAGGAAGTGCCGTACGGAGCGGTGTGCGCGCGGCGGCTACGAGTTCGCGGACCCCGGGCCGGACGCGGGGGCCGGGACGGGCCCGGTCGTGGAGGACTGCACCAGCGACGAGAGCGGCAGCCTCAGGCCGCCGGCCGTCCACGAGACGGCCGTGCAGACGGTGTCCCACTCGCCCGGGCTGCTCGGTTCGATCCCCGGGCAGCGCACCACGGAGCAGGAGCCGCTGATCACTCCGTCCGAGCCGGACCAGCCGGCCCGGACGTCGAAGGCCGTGCTCGGTGAGCTGGACGCACTGGTGGGCCTGGAGAGCGTCAAGCACGAGGTGCGGGCGCTGACGGACATGATCGAGGTGGGCCGCCGTCGGCAGCAGGCGGGTCTGAAGGCCGCCTCGGTCAAGCGGCATCTGGTCTTCACCGGCTCCCCCGGCACCGGCAAGACGACCGTCGCCCGGCTGTACGGCGAGATCCTCGCCTCCCTCGGGGTGCTGGAGAAGGGCCACCTGGTGGAGGTGTCCCGGGTCGATCTGGTCGGCGAGCACATCGGCTCCACCGCGATCCGCACCCAGGAGGCCTTCGAACGGGCGCGCGGAGGCGTGCTGTTCATCGACGAGGCCTATGCGCTGTCGCCGCAGGACGCCGGGCGCGACTTCGGGAAGGAGGCCATCGACACGCTGGTGAAGCTGATGGAGGACCACCGGGACGCGGTGGTGGTGATCGTCGCCGGATACACGGCCGAGATGGAACGCTTCCTGTCCGTCAACCCCGGTGTCGCCTCCCGCTTCTCCCGGACCATCACCTTCAGTGACTACGGCCCCGAGGAGCTGCTCAGGATCGTGGAGCAGCAGGCCGACGAGCACGAGTACCGGCTGGCGCCGGGTGCTGCGGAGGCGTTGCTGAAGTACTTCACGGCGATCCCGAAGGGCGCCGCGTTCGGCAACGGCCGTACGGCACGCCAGACCTTCGAGGCGATGGTGGAACGGCATGCGAGCCGCGTCGCCCAGCTGGAGGATCCCAGCACCGACGACCTGACCCTGCTGTACGCGGAGGACCTGCCGGAACTGCCCTGAGGCCGCCGGCTCTCCCTCCGCCCGACGGACGACCTGGAGATCACGGATGAAGGTGCTGGCGACGCTCGCCCGGCTGTACGTGGACGACCTCGACAAGGCGCTGCCCGCGCTGCGCGCCCTCACGGGTGAGGACACCCGGACGCGGTTCGCGCACGCCGGAGTGGAGGTGGCCGTCATGGGTGGCTCCCTGCTCGTCGCGGGCAGCGAGGAGGCGCTCGCGCCGTTCCGGAGTGTTCAGAGCACCGTGCTCGTCGACGATCTCGACGGGCTGCGGGAGATCGTGGCCGAACACGGCGGCGAGATCATCGACGGTCCGAACCAGGTGCCCACCGGCCGCAACGCCACCGTGCGGCACCCCGGTGGCATCGTCCTGGAGTACGTCGAGCACACGGCGTAGGCGGTAGGCGGCGTCACACGGGCGTCCCGCCGTCCGGGCGCTGCCCCGGGAGGTCCGGGTGCAGGCGGGCCAGCAGCCGGGCTCGCTCCCGTGCGAAGGCGGGGTCCGCCTGGTAGTCGGAGTGGCCGAGGATCGGGGCCGGGAGGGGATGCTCGGGGCTGCGGCCGTAGGCGAGTGGATCCCTCAGGGGCACGTGGTCCACTTCCGGGCCGCAGTCGCCGGGAAGGCGGACCGGGCCGCCGATGGGATCGGTGGCGCGGTGGAGGTTGCGCCAGCAGGCGACGTCCCGGTGCAGGGCGGCCAGGGCCGGCGGGCCGAAGTGCGCGGGGAACCAGCGGCCGTACAGACGCTCCAGCGGGGAGCCGTACGTGAGCAGGGCGACCCGCTTGCGTACGGACGGCGTCAGTTGCCAGGCCGCGGCCGCGGCCAGGATGCTGCCCTGGGAGTGGCCGGAGAGGACCAGACGGCCGCCGGTGCGCCGGGTCCAGGTCGCCATCCGCCAGGTCAGGTCCGGCACCGCACGCTCGGCGTAGCAGGGCGGGGCGAAGGGGTGGGCGGCGCGCGGCCAGAACGTGCCGACGTCCCACAGGATGCCGATGGTGCGCCGGGCGGAGGCGTCCTTGTAGGCGCGCCTGCCCCAGGTGACGAACAGCAGGAAGCCGAGTCCGACCAGCCAGGAGCCGAGCGCCTGCGAGGTCTCGGCCATTGCCTGGACGATGTCGTACGTCCGCCGGGCCGCGCCTTTGGGGGTCTGGCCGGTGGCCAGGGCGCCCGCAAGCGCGGCGGCGCCCAGGAACAGGGTGGTGGCGGAGAGTACGGCGACGATCAGCGGTGTCCGGTCGGTGAGCGTGGCCATGGCCCGGGCGTGCGCGATGCTGCGGGTGCGGGAGGGGTCCTCGGGCTCGCCGGGATGCTCGTGGCGTACGCGTTCGCGTTCGGCGCGGGCGAGCCGAGCGGTGCGCAGGGCCAGTGCGCCGGCCAGGGCGAGGAGCACCAGCAGCAGCGCTGGGATCAGGGACGACTGCCAGGTCAGCAGTACCGGTGGCCCGTCGAGCAGGACCCGGGTGCCGTCCAGCCAGTCGGCGACACGCTGGGCGAGCCCGCCGGACATCACCCCGCCCAGCGCGCAGGCGAGCAGCGCGACCGCCGGGCCGCCGAGACCGCGCATCCCGGCGCGCGGGTCCGGGTGGCGGCGGTACAGGTCGTGGGCGACGACGGCGAGGACGACGACGAGCAGGCCCTGGGCCAGCATGAGCGCGCCGAACGCCGGGTCCCCGGGCAGCCGCCCGGCGGACCGCCAGCCGGGTCGCGACCAGCCGGCGTACAGCAGCGTGAGCAACAGCAGGCCGAGGGCGCCGAGGGGCAGGCGGCGTACGAGGTGACGGTCGAGCTTCTGGTCGAGGCGGTTCTCGCTGCGGCCCCGACTGCAGACGACGCCCACCACGGCGGCGGCGCACCCGAGCAGGGCGGCGGCTAGGAGCCGGCTGAGGGCGTCCAGGGCCGCGGGGCCGCCGGCGCGATGGTCGAAGCGGGCCGCGGGCGTGGCGACGGCGGCGGCGACGGTGAGCAGGCCCGCGGCGGTGTGGGCCGCGCGCAGCCGGGCCACCAGGCGGCGGCCGTACCAGAAGCCGGGCCGGGCGAGGGCGCTGCCGTCGGTTTCCGGCTCGGAGTCGCGGGCCATCGGCCGGTGGGACTCGTACGCACTCCAGGTGCGGTGCGAGAGGTACCAGAGCAGGGCGGTGAGCGCGGTCGGGACCGACGCGGCGAGGGCGAGCCGGCGGCCGGGCAGGCTCCACCAGGCGTCACCCGAGGCGGCCGGTGAGAGAAAGCCCAGCCAGGAGTGGCGGCGGGCGCAGGCGGTGACGCCCGCGCACTGCCAGGCCACCAGGTCGAGGGCGACTTCGCAGGCCGCGGCCACCAGCAGCACCGTGAGGGTGAGGGCGGCCAGGCGCACGAGGAGGCCGTAGAACCGGACGGTGCGTCTGCGGCCGCGGGCGGCGGGACGCATCCAGTGGGCGAGGTTGACCACCATGAAGGGCAGTAACAGCAGCCACAAGGCACGGCTGCCGTCGCCGGAGGTGAGGTTGCACCAGACGTACGCCTCCCGCACCGGTTCCTGTCCGCCCGGGGCGTCCTCGGTGTGATCGGCGCGCCGGAAGACCGCGGCCGTGTCGTCGCCGGTGATCCGGACGGTTCTCGGGTCGCCGAGCATCTTCTCCGGGGTGGTGCCGCCGACTCCGTGCACCAGGAGTTCCAGCTCGGTCCCCGGCTCCGTGGGCCGCGGGGCGGGACCGTCCGTGTCCCGCCCGGCGACGCGTTCCTGCGCACGTTCCACTGTTCTCGCACTTCCCCCGTGACGCGTCCGAAGGCCTGTGTGCGTGCGGGCATCAGGATCTCCGTTTCCGGGCCGGCGTACACCTCTCGTCACGGAATCTCCCCGATCCGTGTGACGGCGGGCCGCAGGCGCGATGCCCGTGATGCGCGGGATGGCATGTGCGCGTCGTGACAGGTAGTGGCGCAACCGGTGCCCTCCCGTGAAAAGATGGGACGCCCGCACATCGAAGACGGATGGAACGTCCAGGTCGGAGCCGGTGCGGCGGGCGTGTCGGACGACGGATTGTGGCGAAGGGACCGGAGCGTACGTGAGCGAGAATCAGAACCTCCTCGCGGAGCAGCGCCGCGCCCTGATCCTGGACGAGGTCCGGCGCCGGGGCGGCGTCCGGGTCAACGAACTGACCCGCAAGCTCGGGGTGTCCGACATGACGGTGCGCCGCGATCTCGACGCGCTGGCCCGCCAGGGCGTGCTGGAGAAGGTGCACGGCGGCGCGGTCCCGGTGGTCGAGGCGAGCACGCACGAGCCGGGCTTCGAGGCCAAGTCGGGGCTGGAGCTGACCGCCAAGGAGGACATCGCGCGAGCCGCGGCCCGGCTGGTCACCCCGGGTACGGCGATCGCCTTGTCCGGCGGTACGACGACCTACGCGCTCGCGCAGCACCTGCTGGAGGTGCCCGACCTGACCGTGGTGACGAACTCGGTGCGGGTCGCCGACGTCTTCCACTCGGCGCAGCGCACCTCGGGACAGCGGCAGGGCGCGGCCACGGTGGTGCTGACGGGCGGGGTGCGCACCCCGTCCGACTCGCTCGTGGGCCCGGTGGCCGATCAGTCGATCACCGCCCTCCACTTCGACCTGCTCTTCCTCGGCGTGCACGGGATATCGGTCGAGGCGGGCCTGTCCACCCCCAACCTCGCGGAGGCCGAGACCAACCGTCGTCTCGTGCAGTCGGCGCGCCGGGTCGTGGTGGTGGCGGACCACACCAAGTGGGGCACGGTGGGCCTCAGTTCGTTCGCCGCGCTGGAGCAGGTGGACACGCTGGTCACCGACGCGGGCCTGCCCACCGAGGCCCGCACGGAAATCTCCGAGCACCTGCGGCGTCTCGTGGTGGCGGGCGAACCGGAGGACGACGAGGACATCTGACGCGACGTCAGTTACGCTGCGGATGCAACGCCCCGATTCTCCGAGGGACGTCACGAGAGGGTTCGCCGCCATGGCTCATCGCCTGCGCCCGGTGGACATCGAGTTCGTCGGGACCGCCCCCGTACGGCTCGTGTTCACCCGGGACATCGCGGCCGCTCCGGACGCGGTCTTCCGGGCGCTCGCGGAGGACGTGTCCGGCTGGCCGGGGTGGTTCTCGGCGGTCTCGTCGGCCCGGCCGACCGAGGGCGGCCGCGAGGTACGGCTCCGGGGCGGGATCCGCTTCGAGGAGTCGGTGCTGGTGGCGAAGGCACCCGAGGTGTACGCCTACCGCGTCGACGTGACGAACACTCCCGGGGCCCGCGCATGGATCGAGGAGTGGCGGCTCACCCCGGCCGGTGCCGGGACCCGGATCCGGATGACCTTCGCCCTCGACGGTACGGCCGCGTTCCGCCTCGTGTGCCGCCTCGTCCGCCCGGGCGTGGGCCGCGCGTTCCGGGGCGCCGTGACGGCGCTGGACCGGCACCTGTGCGGATAGCGGACCCGCTCGCGCGTTTCTGCTCCACGGGCCCGGTGACCGGCACGGACGGTGACCGCTTGGCCGTGTCCTGCCCGCATGCCACGGATGCGCGTCCAGCGGGCCGGACCCATGCTGGTGAGGGGTAGGCAATCCGGACCAACGCAAGGGATGTGCTCATGACCGTCCAGCCCGCAATCGGCGAAGTCGTTCTGGAGCCGGCCTCCCAGGAACTGGCCGACGCCACCTCCCAGCCGCCGTTCCTGTACGAAATCGGTGCGGAGAAGGCCCGCCAGGTGCTCGACGACATCCAGGCGCAACCGATCGAGAAGCTCCCCGTCGACGAGGAGTGGATCACCGTGACCGCCGACGTCGGCGACGTACGGGTGCGCATCGTACGACCGCAGGGCGCGGCGCAGCCGCTGCCGGCGGTGCTGTACATGCACGGGGGCGGCTGGATCCTCGGCAACGCGGGCACCCACGACCGGCTGGTGCGCGAACTCGCCGTGGGAGCCCGGGCCGCCATCGTCTTCGTCGAGTACACGCGCTCGCCCGAGGCCCAGTACCCGGTCGCCCTGGAGCAGGGATACGCCACCGCCCGGTGGATCGTCCAGCACGGCGCCGAGCACGGGCTGGACTCCGCCCGGCTGGCGGTGGCCGGGGACTCGGTCGGCGGGAACATGGCCGCCGCCCTGGCCCTGCTGGCCAAGGAGCGCGGCGACGTCCGCTTCGTCCACCAGTCGCTCTACTACCCCGTCACCGACGCCGCGAGGGACACGCCCTCCTACCAGCAGTTCGCCCAGGGCTACTTCCTCACCGCCAAGGCGATGGAATGGTTCTGGGACGCCTACCTGCCGGACGCCTCCCAGCGCTCGGCGATCACGGTCTCCCCGCTGCGGGCGAGCCGGGAGCAGGTGGCCGGACTGCCGCCCGCGTTCGTGGTCGTCGACGAGGCCGACGTGCTGCGCGACGAGGGCGAGGCCTATGCGGCCAAGCTCCGGGCCGCGGGCGTGCCCGTCACGACGGTCCGCTACGACGGGATCACGCACGACTTCATGATGCTGAACCCGCTCAGCGGCACGAACGCGACCCGCGCGGCCGTGGCCCAGGCCAGCGCGACACTGCGCAAGGCCCTCGGCACGGAAGAGGGCTAGGACGCGGAGGGCCGGGGCCGCTCAGTCCCGCCACACGCCCGTGGCCAGCAGGGACTCGATCGCCGTCGCGTACGGGGCGATGTCCAGGCCCTGCTCCTCGAGCCAGCTGTCCGAGTAGTACTTGTCGAGGTAGCGGTCCCCGGGGTCGCACAGCAGGGTGACGACGCTGCCCGTGCGGCCCTGGGCGACCATCTCGGAGACGATCTTCAGCGCGCTCCACAGGCCGGTGCCCGTGGAACCGCCCGCCTTGCGGCCGATGGCCCGCTCCAGGGCGCGTACGGCGGCCACACTGGCCGCGTCCGGGACCTTCATCATCCGGTCGACGGCGCCGGGTACGAAGCTCGGCTCCACGCGCGGCCGGCCGATGCCCTCGATGCGGGAGCCGCAGTCGCAGGTGACGTCCGGATCGCCGGTGGTCCAGCCCTCGAAGAAACAGGAGTTCTCCGGGTCGGCCACGCAGATGCGGGTGTCGTGCTGCATGTAGTGGACGTAGCGCGCGAGGGTCGCCGAGGTGCCGCCGGTGCCGGCCGTGGCGACGATCCAGGCGGGCTCCGGGAACCGTTCCAACTCCAGCTGCCGGAAGATCGATTCGGCGATGTTGTTGTTGCCGCGCCAGTCGGTGGCCCGCTCGGCGTAGGTGAACTGGTCCATGTAGTGTCCGCCGGTCTCCACCGCGAGGCGGGCGGACTCCTCGTACATCTTCCGGGAGTCGTCCACGAAGTGGCACTGACCTCCGTGGAACTCGATCAGACGGCACTTCTCGGCGCTCGTCGTGCGCGGCATGACGGCGATGAAGGGCACGCCGATCAGCTTGGCGAAGTAGGCCTCGGAGACGGCCGTCGAGCCGCTGGACGCCTCGATCACCGGGCGGCCCGGGCGAATCCAGCCATTGCACAGGCCGTAGAGGAACAGGGAGCGGGCGAGGCGGTGTTTGAGGCTGCCGGTGGGGTGGGTCGACTCGTCCTTCAGGTACAGGTCGATGCCCCACCGCTCGGGCAGCGGGAAGCGCAGCAGGTGGGTGTCCGCCGAGCGGTTGGCGTCGGCCTGGACCTTCCGGACGGCTTCTTTCAGCCAGTCGCGGTAGGCGGCGTCACTGCGGTCGACGTCGAGGGTGGCGCCGGTCCGGGTCTGTGGGGTGGTGCTCACGGCGGGGCTCCTTACGGTGGGCGCCGACGGCGACCCGCGCGGCCGGCACCTTGAGCATAAGCATCTTCCACACCACTTCCCACCTGCATAAACGCATCTTTGAGCCACCCAAAGACACGCTGGGGCACACCCGTACGAGGCACACGGGGGCGCATGGTCGCGAGTGCTCCGCGCGCCCGTCGCACACGCCGCGTGCGCACTGGTGCTCCCGCCCGCACCGGGGCAGACTGCACCGGACGGGACGATCGTCCCGAACGGGGGCGCACGCTGGGTCACCAGAACCGGTACGACCCCGGGCGGTACGACCCGACACGGGCCGGACGCGGACCCATGCGGGCCGGGGTCCGGCGAGCGACGCAAAGGGGGCGGCGAGGGATGGCGGAGCCGGAGTTCACGGCCATGGGCGTGCGGATCGGCAAACGGCTGCGTTCACTCACCCGGGCCGGCCAGGTCCGGATCAGCGACGGCAGGCTGGAGTTGCTCACCAGTTACGGCAGTGAGATCGACAGCGCGCCGGTGCAGGCCGTGCGCGCCTCCAAGCCGTGGTTCGCCCCGGACGACCGGGCGCTCGCGGACCTCAACGGCAACCGGTACCTGCTGACACTGGGTGAACACGACCCCGCCCCCGGCGAGCCGGGGCCGCCCGCGGCACGGCGGTTCATCGAGGCGGTGCGCCGGGCGGCGGGACGCGGCGGCTGACCTGCGTCTGGCGCGGCGAGTTGCGGGAGCGCATCCGCTGCGTCACGCTGGTCTCACGTCACTCTGGGTTTACCGGCGATAACGCTGCGAACCAGCCCGCCGGCCACGACAGCAGGCGGACGTTTGGACGCAAGCACCCTGCTGGATCCGTTGTTCTCCGTGTTCTTCCGGTTCCTCCGGACCTCACATCGGGGAGTCGCAGCCGTGATCAGTCACCCAAGCAGGCACTGCACGGTGGAGCTACAAGCCCTGCCGTCGCGGATCGGCCAGGTCCGCAGAATCGTATCTGCACAGTTGCGCTACTGGCATCTGGACCCGTTGATAGACCGGGCCGCGCTCGGTGTGACCGAGTTGCTCAGCAACGTCCACCGGCACGCCCGGCCGGACAAGTTGTGCACGGTCGAACTGGAACTGCTGCTCGACCGGCTCACGGTCTCGGTGCGCGACCACGATCCGCGCCTCCCTGCGGTGGCCGATGTCGCCGACGCGGCGGACGTCGCCCCGCTGTCCACCTGTGGCCGAGGTCTGGCCATGGTGGCCGCGATGAGCGAGAGCTGGGGGGCACGCCCGGACGGCGACAACGGCAAGGTCGTGTGGTTCACGCTGCCCGCGCCCTCCACCGCGCGACTGCAGCCGGCCCGCCCGCGCCGCCGCACGGCCGAGCAGCAGCCGGCACCCCGCCTCACCGAGGTACAGCCGGCCCCGACACCGGTCGCCCTCGCTCCGACCCCTGTGGTGGCCCATGCCTCGGCCGCCGCGCCCGCTCCCGCCCGGTCGGCCGTCCCCGGCTGACCGGGCGGTGACCTCGTGGATACGGCGCACGGGCGGTGGGTCACAGCGACCCGCCGCCCGTGCGCGATATCGCCGCGCTGTCACCGCGGCGTGCCATGCGGTGGACGTGGCCCGGTCACCCTCTGGGGCGGCGTGGCGTCGTGCCGACAAAGGCGCGTGGTCGGCCGGTGTCCAGCCTGCCGGGCGCAGCCCGACGACGTCCACGAGCGCGTCGATCCCCTCCCGGTCGTCCCGCTTTCCGGCGACGTCCGGGGGCAGGGTGATGTTCTCCGCGACCGTCGGCGTCGGTACCAGGTGGAACGCCCGGGAGACGAAACCGACCCGGTCGCGGCGGAGCGGGGTCAGGCGGCGGTCGTCCAGCGCGCCCAGCCCGGTGTCACCGATGAAGGCGGCGCCCGAGGTGAGCGCGTCGAGGCCGGCCGCGCAGTGCGTCAGGATGGACTTGCCGGAGCCCGAGGGGCTCATGGACCGCGGTGAAGCGCCCGGCGGGGAAGTCGACGTCCACGCCGTCCAGGGCGCGCACGGCGGTGTCGCCACCGCCGTGCGCCTTCACCGCGCCCACCACGCGGGCCGCCGTACACAGTGCGGTCGTCGTGGTCATGCGGCACCGCCCTTGCCGATGCGACCGAACTGCTCCTCCAGGACGGAGAGACGGCGCCAGTACTCGTCCTCGTCGATCTCGCCGGAGGCGAAGCGGCGGCCGAGGACCGCGAGCGGCGAGTCGCCCGCCGGGCGGCCGCCGCCCGGCCCCCGCCAGGGGCCGCCGCGGTCGCGCCGGACGGTGCGGCGCAGGAAAGTGACGGCGCCGATCACGACGAGCGCCCAGATCAGCGGGAGGAACAGGATCCACGGGCCGGGTCCGCCGTCCCAGTTCGCCAGCGTTTGCATGTCGGTCGGTCTCCCTTGTCGGCAGGGTCTTCGGCTGATGGCACGAGGCTCCCCCCGGCAGGGGGCCGGGGCCGTCGCGCGGCCGGCGGCAGTGCGCGTACCTCCCCGGGAGTACACCCGGGCGGCACAGCTGCTCCCTGCGGACCAGCCGACTGTAACTGCTATGTCCTGTGAGGTGAGAAGAGCCCCGATTGTCCCCGGACGCTCACGGATCCCTGCTGCTGCGCGCCGCCCCATGCCCTTACGCGCTCCTTGTGCTTCCGTACCGACTAGGCCCCACTGGGGCGAGGTCTTACCTTGTCTTCAACGGAAGCGGGGACCCAACCACCCCCGGGGCGAGTCGGCGACAGGCCGCAGGAGGCGGAGAAGTCGCCGTAAGGCGAGAGTCGTCTGAGCCCGACAGCTAACCCGCCAGGCGCCCGCCAGAAGCCGAGTCCGTCAACAACGTGAGCCACACGTGTCGATGAGACTTGGAGAAGCCCACATGCTCGCGTTCCCTGGGCTGCCCCTCAGGGCAGTAGCCGCGTTGACGGCCATCCTGTGCGCTGCCGGCCTCATCTGCATGATCCTGCTGATGAGCCCTACTTGGCTTCTGTGGCCTCTGCTGTCGACAGATCGTCGCTCCGATCTCTTACGGCTGGTCACCACCTGGACCACCTGGGTGGCTGCTGTCATCGGCGGATGTCCGCAGCCCGAGGCCACGCCCCCTACGTCTTGCGAACGTCGTCGGTAACGGGTTCGGCGGTAGTCACGTGATCCTCGGGCAGCTGAACCGCTTCCCGGAGCCTGCGGGGCGGCGGCCCGCCACTTCGGGCTGCCGGCCTGCCCCGACGGGTCGTCCACCGCCCATGGCGCCACCGTGTTCGCGGTCCACTGGAGTGGACGGGCGTGGCCCGGTCCTGTGGCTCTGTGGCCCATGGGACCGTTTCGGTGGCGGCCGTTGTCCGGAGGATGGGAGACGGAGACCACCGGTACCCGACCCGAGGAGAGGAGATGGCCATGGCTCTGGAGATGCGTGACCGGTGCGAGCGTTGTGGGACCACCGAGTTGCCGGCGGACGGTCCGGTGCGCATCTGTTCGTACGAGTGCACGTTCTGCCTGGCGTGCGGAGAGGCGATGGCGCAGGTCTGTCCCCACTGCGGTGGGGAACTGGTCGCCAGGCCGCGCCGCGCGGGAGGTGGCGCGTAGGCCTTGTGGGGCCGGGGGCGGACTCGCTCCGGCGACTGACCAGAGGTGGGGACCGAAGGCTCAGGTCGAGGTGCCGGTGTAGTGCCGTACGACCGGTTCCAGGTAGTCGACCGAGGGGCCCGTCAGCCTCTTCAGATCGGCCGGTGAAGCGATCAGGTCGATCCGGTCGAACTCGGGATCGCGGCCCCGGGCGGTCTCCGTCCTCACCAGTCTCGCGTACCGCTCGCGCAACTCCTGTGCCGGGCGCGGCGGGGCGCTGAACATCACGCCGACGTTGCCGTTCGCGCCCCGGGTGGTCAGCCCCAGGGTCAGGGCGTCGGCCGCTGTGTCGGAGCCGATCTCCTCGGCCAGTTCGCGGGCCGCGTGCCGGCGCAGCCCGGCGAGGTCCAACTCGCCCTCGCCGTCGGGCGGTTCGATGGTCCCGCCGGGCAGCTGCCAGCGCCCCGGAGCCGCGGTCGAGGGCGACATCCGGCCCACCAGCAGACGGCCGTCGCCGGACGGCTGCACCACGGACACGAACAGCGAAGAGCACGCGGGCGCGTCCGGCACGCGGCGCAGCGCGCGAAAGCGGTAGCTCGCCCGTGCCCACGTCAGCACCAGACCGTCCCGCCCGTCCCGCTCCAGCCGGGTCAGCGCGGCCACCGGGCCGTCGAACAACGCCGGGTTGGCCCGTACCGCCTCCTCCCAGAGGCGGTCCATCGCCGAGCGCTGCCCCGAGGTCAGCTCGGGCGTCGCCGTCTCGACGAGCCGGATGCGCGGCGCGTGCCAGAGTCGCACCGCGGGAACCGTCACCGGAGCGCCCCCAGCGGGTCGTCCAGCACCGGCTGCCACGCCAGCTCGGCCGCGCCGACCAGGCTGTTGTGGTCCAGGGTGCAGGCCAGGATGGGGACGCCGCCGCTCTGGCCCCACAGGCTGCGGTCGGCGACGACCGCGCGCAGACGCTCGGGGTCGGCGTCGAGGAGGGTGCGGTGCAGGCCACCGAGGATGATGCGGTCGGGGTTGAGGATGTTGACCAGGCCGGCCAGGCCCAGGCCGAGGCGGTCGATCAGGGTCTGGGCGGCCGCGCGGACGGCCGGGTCGGCGTACCGGGTGCGCAGCAGGTCGTTCGCCTGCTGGAGCAGGGAGACCTCGGGGCCCGGTGCGCGGCCCGCCTCGATGAGCAGGGCCAGCGGGTCCGTCTCGATGTCCAGGCAGCCCCGGCTGCCGCAGTGGCAGGGGCGGCCCTGCGGGTTGACGGTGAGGTGGCCGACCTCCAGGGCGAGGCCCGAACTGCCCGTGTGGAGGCGGCCGTCGAGGACCAGGGCCCCGCCGACACCCCGGTGTCCGGAGGCCACGCACAGCAGGTCCCGGGCGCCCCGGCCGGCGCCGTGCCGGTGCTCGGCGAGGGCGGCGAGGTTCACGTCGTTGCCCGCGAAGGCGGGGCCGGTGATGCCCGCGGCGCGCACGCACTCCGCGAAGATCCGGCGGACCGGGGCGCCCACGGGCCAGGCCACGTGGAGGGGGTTGAGGGCGAGGCCGTCGGGTTCGGCGACGGCCGAGGGGACGGCCAGTCCGGCACCGACGCAGCGGCGGCCCGTCGTGCGCAGGAGGTCGGCGCCCGCCTCCACCACGGAGCCCAGCACCTTCGCCGGATCGGCGTCCACCGTCTCGCAGCCGGGCGCGGTCGCCACGATCCGCCCGCCGAGGCCGACCAGCGCGGCCCGGAAGCCGTCGGCGTGGACCTGCGCGGCGAGCGCCACCGGGCCGTCCTCGGCGACCTCCAGCCGGTGCGAGGGGCGCCCATGGGAACCGGCCGCCGCCCCCGGCCGGGCGTCGACCCGGATCAGCCCGAGCGCCTCCAGTTCGGCGGCCACCGCACCGGCCGTCGCCCGGGTGACCCCGAGTTCGGCGGTGAGCACGGCCCGAGTCGGCGCCCGCCCGGTGTGCACGAGCTCCAGCGCGGGTCCGAGCGCACCGCGCCCCCGATCCAGCCGCGCTCTCGAGGTGGTCCCTTCCCCCGCCTGCCGGGGGTCCGCCTTGCCGCTCATGAGGGCGAGTCTCCCATGATCCGCGGCCGTCGTGGCCTGCACCGCGATCTACAGCCCGCTCACCCGCAGGGTGATGTTCAACCGCCCGGCCAGTCCCAGCTCCGCCGGCGCCGTACCGGGCCGCACACGCGGCACACCGTGGTACGCGAGCCGGGACGGGCCGCCGAAGACGAACAGGTCCCCGCTGCACAGCTCCACATCCGTGTACGGCTTCGTACGGGTCCGTGTGTCGCCGAAGCGGAAGACGCACGTGTCGCCGAGGCTCAGCGACACCACCGGCGCGTGCGACCTCTCGTCGCTGTCACGGTGCATGCCCATGCGGGCGTCGCCGTCGTAGAAGTTGATCAGCGCGATGTCGTACGGCTCCGCCGGGACCGCCTGCGGGCCGAGCGCGTCGGCGACCGCGCTGCGGCCCAGCTCGTCCAGCCAGGCCGGAAAGGGTTTCACGGGGGCGCGGTCGCCGTCGACGACCGTGCGGGCGTAGGCGTACGGGTACCAGTGCCAGCCCAGGCAGACCTGCCGGGCGGTCATCGTGCCGCCGCCCGGGGTGCGGACGGTGCGCAGCCCGGCCGGGGGCCGCGCCCACTCCCGGCAGGCGGCGAGCAGCGCGCGCTGCCGCTCGGCGTCGAGCCAGTGCGGGACGTGCACGGCGCTCGGCGCGACCTCGGCCCGCCCCCGCGAAAACAGTTCCACGTCCATGCGCTCCATCCTGCCCGAGCCGCGTCCGACCGGCCCTGAGCTGCGGCTCGGCTAGCCTGGAGCACGATGAACGACCGTATGACGACTCCGTGGGGCGAGTTCGAGCTGTCCCGCTACCCCGAGGATCCCCGCGACCGGCTGCGTGCCTGGGACGCCTCCGACGCGTACCTGCTGCGCCACCTGGCCGAGGAGGGGGTGCCGCTCACGGGCACGGTCGTGGTGGTCGGCGACCGCTGGGGCGCGCTGGCGACGGCCCTCGCGCGGCACCGGCCGACGCAGATCACCGACTCCTTCCTGAGCCAGGAGGCGACCCGGGCGAACCTGGCGCGGGCCGGCGTCGAACCCGGTGCCGTACGCCTCCTCACCACCCAGGACCCGCCGCCGCAGCGGGTGGACGTGCTGCTCGTCCGCGTGCCGAAGAGCCTGGCGCTGCTGGAGGACCAGTTGCTGCGGCTCGCTCCCGCTGTGCACGCCGACACGGTGGTCGTCGGCGCCGGCATGGTGAAGGAGATCCACACCTCCACGCTGCAGTTGTTCGAGCGGATCCTCGGGCCGACCCGGACCTCACTGGCGCGGCAGAAGGCCCGGCTGATCTTCTGCGCCCCGGACCCGTCGCCGGCGCGGCCCGCCAACCCGTGGCCGTACAGCTACGCAGTCCCGGACGGCGTCGGCGCGGTCTCCGGGCGCACGGTCGTGAACCACGCGGGTGTCTTCTGTGCCGACCGGCTCGACATCGGCACCCGGTTCTTCCTGCAGCACCTGCCGACCGGGCCCGGCGTCGGGCGGGTGGTGGACCTCGGCTGCGGCAACGGTGTCGTCGGTACGGCGGTGGCGCTGGCCGATCCGGAGGCCGAGGTGCTGTTCGTCGACGAGTCGTTCCAGGCGGTTGCCTCGGCGGAGGCCACGTACAAGGCCAACGGGGTGCCCGGGCACGCGGAGTTCCGTGTCGGGGACGGCCTGGCCGGGGTGGCACCCGGCAGTGTGGACCTCGTCCTGAACAACCCGCCGTTCCACTCCCACCAGGCGACGACCGACACGACGGCATGGCGGATGTTCACCGGGGCGAAGCGCGCGCTGCGCCCGGGCGGCGAGCTGTGGGTGATCGGCAACCGGCACCTGGGCTACCACATCAAGCTCAAGCGGCTGTTCGGCAACAGCCGACTGGTGGCGAGCGACCCGAAGTTCGTGGTGCTGAAGGCCGTCAAGAGGGGCTGAATCACCAGCGTTGTCGACGCCGGCCGGGCTCGATCACGGCCCTGGCCCTGGCCCGGCGCGGCCGGCCGGCCGCCCGCCCGACGGCCGGCCGGCCGCGGACCGACGGCCCTGTCGAACGCTTCGACCGCACCCTGCTCGGGGAGTGGGCTGATCAGCGGCAGCACGCCGACCCGGCGCGCTCGGCTCAGGCTCGGTCGCGGCCGAGGACGCCGATGATGCGGGCCACCTCCCGGGCCATCGCCTCCCTGCCCACACTGAGGTACTTGCGCGAGTCGACGGCCTCCGGGTGGGCGGCGAGGAAGTCCCGGACGGCGCCGGTCATGGCCGCGTTGAGAGCGGTGCCGACGTTGACCTTGCCGATGCCGCCCGCGACCGCCGCGACCAGGCCGTCGTCCGGCACGCCGGAGGAGCCGTGCAGGACGAGCGGGACGGACAGCGCGGCGGACAGCCGCTTGAGCAGGCCGTGGTCGAGGGTGGCGGTGCGGGTGGTCATGGCGTGCACGCTGCCGATCGCCACGGCGAGCGCGTCGACCTCGGTGCCGGCGACGAAGTCGCGCGCCTGGTCGGGATCGGTGCGGGCGCCGGGCGCGTGGGCGTCCAGCGGAGGCCGACCGCACTTGCCGCCGACCTGTCCCAACTCGGCCTCGATCCAGAGCCCCTGGGCATGGGCCCAGTCGGCCGCGGCCCGGGTCGCGGCGAGGTTCTCGGCGTAGGGCAGGCGGGCGGCGTCGTACATCACCGAGCTGAACCCGGCCTCGGGCGCCTGGCGCAGCAGGTCGTCGCTCTGGACGTGGTCGAGGTGCAGGGCGACGGGGACGTCCGCGCTTTCGGCCGCGGCGACGGCGGCACGGGCGAGCGGCAGGAGCCGTCCGTAGCGGAATTTGACGGCGTTCTGGCTGACTTGGAGGACCACGGGTGCGTCGGCGGTCTCGGCGCCGGCGATGACGGCCTCGACGTGTTCCAGGGTGATGACGTTGAAGGCGGCGACGGCGGAGCGGGCTTCGGCGGCAAGGCCGACCAGCTCGCCAGTGGTGGCGAGGGGCACGACTTGTCTCCCTTCCGGGCGCAGGTCAAGAAGCGAGGATCACCGAGCGGGTGAGGTGACGCGGCCGGTCCGGGTCGAGTCCGCGGCGGGCGGCGACGGCGACCGCGAGGCGCTGGGCGCGGACGAGTTCGGCCAGTGGATCGAGCGTGCCCTCGATCCACAGTCCACCGGTGGCGCGCACCTGTTCGGCGAGGTCGGCGGGTGGCTCGCCGAGCATCCAGGTCGCGGTGCCCTCGGTGGTGATGCTGATCGGCCCGTGCCGGTACTCCATCGCCGGATAGGCCTCGGTCCAGGACAGCGAGGCCTCGCGCATCTTCAGGCCGGCCTCGTTCGCGAGTCCCACGGTCCAGCCTCGGCCGAGGAAGGTGAACTGCGCGCAGTCCAAGAGCCCTTCGGGCAGGGAGGCGGAGAGGGCCGTGCGGGCGTCGGCGACCACGGCGTCGGTGTGCAGGCCGAGGTGGGCGCGCAGGAGAGTGAGCGCGGTGGTGGCGAACCGGGTCTGGACGACGGATCGTTCGTCGGCGAAGTCGAGCACGACGAGGTCGTCGGCGGCCGTCGTCACGGGGGTGGCGGGGTCGGCGGTGACAGCCGTGGTCCGGGCATGCCCGCTCAACTGCCCCAGCAGGTCCAGCACTTCCGTGGTGGTGCCGGAGCGGGTGAGCGCGAGGACCCGGTCGTAGGAGCGGCCGCGCGGCAACTCGGACGCGGCGAAGGCGTCCGTCTCCCCGAGCCCGGCGGCCTCGCGCAGGGCGGCCGCCGCCTGCGCCATGAAGTACGACGTCCCGCAGCCGACGATCGCGACCCGCTCCCCCGCGCCCGGCAGCGCGTCGGCGTACCGCCCCGCCTCCTCGGCCGCTCGTATCCAGCACTCCGGCTGGCTGTTCAGCTCGTCCTCGACATGGCTCATGCCACACCCTCCCCTTGCTGATTGTTCTTGCAAGATATAGCGACTTTTCGAGCACAATCAAGCATTCGAACGCAGAGCGAGGTGCGCTAAGGTCGCCGGGAAGACGGAGAACGGAGGCTGCGGATGTCCCGGGACGCCCGCTGGAAGGCGCTGCTCGAACTGCTCGTCGACCGCGGCCGGCTGGAGGTCGAGGAGGCGGCGGCCGAGCTGGAGGTGTCGGCGGCCACGATCCGCCGGGACTTCGACCAGCTCGCCGAGCAGCAGATGCTGGTGCGCACCCGGGGCGGGGCGGTGGTGCACGGGGTGTCGTACGAACTGCCGCTGCGCTACAAGACGGCCCGCCGCGCCTCCGAGAAGCAGCGGATCGCCAAGGCGGTGGCGGATCTCGTGGCTCCGGGCGAGGCGGTCGGGCTGACCGGCGGCACGACCACCACGGAGGTGGCCCGCGCGCTGGCCGTGCGCGGCGACCTCGGCACCGGATCGCCCGCACTGACGATCGTCACCAACGCGCTCAACATCGCCAACGAGCTCGCGGTACGGCCCCAGTTCAAGATCGTGGTGACCGGCGGGGTCGCCCGCCCGCAGTCGTACGAGCTCATCGGCCCGCTCGCGGACGGCGTGCTCGGCCAGGTCACCCTCGACGTCGCCGTCCTCGGCGTGGTCGCGTTCGACGTCACGCACGGCGCGGCGGCACACGACGAGGCGGAAGCCGCCGTCAACCGGCTGTTGTGCGAGCGCGCCGAACGGGTGGTCGTGGCCGCCGATTCCAGCAAGCTGGGGCAGCGGGCGTTCGCCCGCATCTGCGCGGCGGAGCTGGTGGACACGCTCGTCACGGACACGGCGGTGGGGCAGGACACCGTGCGCCGCTTCGAGGAGGCGGGCATCCGGGTCCTCGCCGTGTGAGCCGAAGGCCCGGTGGTCGCCGGCGTTCGGCAAGCGCCGTTCGGGGGCGCGTCCGGCATGTGGCTCAGATAGCGCCGTGGTCCGCCTTCACGAACCCCGCCCCGCGCTGGTCGTTGCAGCCGAGCACCGCCCGGTCGGCCGGGTCGGGCCAGGCCTGCGGGGCCTGGAGTGCCACGCTCACCAGGGTCAGCAGCAGGTCGACGTCGCTCGCGGCGTCGAGCCGGAGGGTCACCCACTGCGAACCCGGCACGATCCGGATGGCACCCGAGCCCTTCAGGTCCTTGGCGAACCGCCGGATGGCCCGGTCGGTCATCCGCAGGTCGACATCCCGGTCCGAGTGGAAGTGGGCGATCTCACCCTGGACCGAACGCACGGCCTGCCCCAGGCCGCAGCTCGGGACGGCCTGTCTCAGGTCCGGCCAGGTCGCCAGTTGCGCGAGCGCGCGCGACGCCAACGTCATGGGCCCATCATGGCCCGCTCACCCGTCGGCAACCAGCTCGTGAGCAAGCATTAACCGACCTGTATCCGTCGGCGACGCGGCGCACCGGTACAGGTCCACACACCGAACGGGGCCGCTCCGAAGCCGGGTTGACCACCCCGGATCCGGCGGGCGAACGGAAGTAAGCACTGGTCAAAGGCGCTTCAGGCACACGTTCCGCCCAAAGAATGCCGTATGACAAACAGCCTCGTGCGTGACAAACCCGCGCAACTGTTCTAAAGCGCGGGTACGCCGAGCCTTCGCCGGGGATCCCCCGCCCATCCGCTGCCGCCTCACTGCCCCCGTCGGACCCCCTTGCCCAGTCCGGCACCCACCTCTAGCCTGACTTTGTGCCGCAAATAAACAAAACCCGAACGCACAGCGTCGTGCCGGGCAACGACCTCAGCCGGTTGCGCGCGGCGATCACCGCCTTCTTCGCCCTCGACGGCTTCGTCTTCGCGGGCTGGGTGGTCCGCATCCCCGACATCAAGCACCAGACGCACTCCTCGGTCGGCTCGCTCGGACTCGCCCTGCTCGGGGTCTCCGCCGGGGCGGTCGTGACGATGACGCTCACCGGGCGGCTGTGCCGTAGCCTCGGCAGCCACCGGGTGACCGTCGTCTGCGCGGTGCTGCTGTCGCTCAGCGTCGCCCTGCCCCCGCTCACCCACTCGGCTCTGGCACTCGGCGCCGTACTGCTCCTGTTCGGAGCGGCCTACGGAGGTATCAACGTGGCCTTCAACAGTGCCGCGGTCGACCTGGTGGCCGCTCTCGGCAGGCCCGTGATGCCTAGTTTCCACGCGGCGTTCAGCCTGGGCGGGATGCTCGGCGCGGGGCTCGGCGGGCTCGTCGCGGGCACCCTCTCCCCCGCCCGGCACCTGCTCGGCCTGACGCTCCTCGGGGTGCTGGTCACCGTGGTCGCGGGACGCGCCCTGCTGCGGCACGAGCCGCCGGCCCCGCCCGACCGCCCCCGCCCGGAACCGGGCGGTGCGCCCCGCACCGGGACCCGAGCCCGAGGACTGGTCGTCGTCTTCGGGCTGATCGCCCTGTGCACCGCCTACGGCGAAGGCGCCATGGCCGACTGGGGCGCCCTCCACCTCAAGCAGGATCTGCGGGCGTCACCCGGGACGGCTGCCGCCGGGTACGCGTGTTTCGCGCTCGCCATGACCCTCGGCCGGCTGACCGGGACGCGGCTGCTGGAACGCCTCGGGCGCGCCCGGACCGTGATCGCCGGTGGCACCACCGCGGCGACCGGCATGCTGCTCGGCTCGCTCGCACCGTCCGTGTGGGCGGCGCTGATCGGCTTCGCGGTGACCGGGCTCGGGCTGGCCAACCTGTTCCCTGTCGCCGTGGAGCGGGCAGGTGCGCTGGCGGGCCCGTCGGGCGTCGCCGTCGCCTCCACCCTGGGATACGGCGGCATGCTCCTCGGCCCGCCCACGATCGGCTTCATGGCCGCCTGGTTCTCCCTGTCCACGGCACTCGTCAGCGTCGCCGCACTGGCCGCGGTCGCCGCGCTCATCGGGGTGATGACGCGGAGGGTGATGAGCGCCTGACGCTGCGCCGGGGAAGCGGCGCGTCGCCATACCCTGCGACCGAGGCCGGAAGCAGCACCACCTCGCCTCGATGTGCGACGCCGGAGCTGCCCTCGGCAGCAGGGCACTGACCGGCACACGGCTGCCGCCGGCCGGATGACCCGCCAACTGCCCCCGCGCCGTGTCGAGGGCGTCCGCAGAGGCGCGCCGAGCGACCACCGCGGGTCCGTGCCCCGTCGTCGTCTCGCCGCGGGGCGCGGCGGCGCGCACGCGGTCGGCGGGCGGGAGGGGTTTCAGGCACCGCCGTCGACCGGGGCCGGAGCGATCCGCTCAAGATCCGCCGGGTACGGGCCCGAGAAGGTCTCGGTGAACCTCCCGGCCCCGTCCGCTCCCACCAGGACGTGCCCCGCGGGCCACTGCACACGGCGCGAAAATGCGGGGCCTTCGAGCGCGTCCATCCGGCACACTCACCCCATGGAGACTGCCGAATTCCTGACGACCCTGGACCGGGAGGGCCGCCTGCTGGCCGCGGCCGCCGCGGCGGCGGGTACGGACGCCAAGGTACCGACCTGCCCGGAGTGGCAGGTCGGGGACCTGCTGCGGCACACGGGCGCGGTGCACCGGTGGGCCGCCGCGCTCGTCGCCGAGGGGCACACCGCTCCGCGGCCCCTCAGCGATGGTCCTGACCTGGACGGCGCCGAGCTGGTGGCCTGGTACCGGGACAGCCACCGTCTGCTGGTCGACACGCTGGCCGCGGCGCCGGCCGATGTGGAGTGCTGGACCTTCCATCCGGCGCCCTGCCCCTCACCGCTGGCGTTCTGGCTTCGGCGGCAGGCGCACGAGACGGCCGTCCACCGCTACGACGCCGAGGCGGCGCGGGGCGGCACGGCGTCCTCGATCGCCGCCGACTTCGCGGCCGATGGCATCGACGAGTTGCTGCGCGGCTTCCACGCCCGCGCCAGGAGCCGGGTACGCACCGACCGGAAGCGCGTGCTACGGGTCCGGGCGGTGGACGCGGGGGCGGACGCGGTGTGGACCGTGCGGCTCTCCGAGGAACCGCCGGTGACCTCGCGGGACGCGTCCGGCGAGGCCGAGGCCGAACTGGCGGGCCCGGCTGCACAGTTGTATCTGGCGTTGTGGAATCGGGCGCCCGTGCCGAGCGTGACGGGTGATCGCTCGCTCGAGGCGCTGTGGCGGGAGAAAGCGGGGATCTGACGCCGGTCAGTCGGCCTCGGCCAGCATCCGGGCCAGCACCGCGCGCTGCAGGGGCCGCACCTCACCGTGCAGCGCGCGCCCCTTGGCCGTGAGCGCCACGCGGACCCCGCGCCGGTCCTCCGGGCACATGGCCCGCTCGACGAGCCCGTCCTTCTCCAGCCGGCCGATCAGCCGCGACAGCGCGCTCTGGCTGAGATGGACCCGCTCCGAGATCTCCTGCACGCGGTAGGCACAGCCGCCGTCCGCAGCCGTGCCCTCGGAGAGCAGGTCCAGGACCTCGAAGTCACTGGCGCACAGGCCGTGTCCGTGCAGGACCCGGTCCAACTCGCACTGGGTACGGGCGTGCAGGGACAGGATGTCCCGCCACTGCTCCACGAGCGCCTGCTCGGGCCGGTTCGACGCCATGGGCGCACCGTAGCAGAGAAGGGGTTTTGTTGCGTCGTAATTAAATGCTCTTGCATTGAATGCATACGCATGTAGTCTCATCGCCATGACCTCTCCGCTCACCACCCACGCGGCCCCGTCCGCAGCGGTTCGCTGGACTCCCCGGCTGTGGGGCACACTCCTGGTGCTGTGCGCCGCCATGTTCCTCGACGCGCTCGACGTGTCGATGGTCGGCGTCGCGCTGCCGTCCATCGGCTCCGATCTCCACCTGTCCACGTCGACGCTGCAATGGATCGTCAGCGGCTACATCCTGGGATACGGCGGGCTGCTCCTCCTCGGCGGACGCACCGCCGACCTGCTCGGCCGGCGCCAGGTGTTCCTGGTGGCGCTCGGCGTCTTCGCGCTCGCCTCGCTGCTCGGCGGACTCGTGGACTCGGGACCGCTGCTGATCGCCAGCCGTTTCGTCAAGGGCCTGAGCGCCGCGTTCACCGCGCCCGCGGGTCTGTCGATCATCACCACGACGTTCCCGGAGGGCCCACTGCGCAACCGCGCACTCTCCATCTACACCACCTGCGCCGCCACCGGCTTCTCGATGGGCCTCGTCCTCTCCGGGCTGCTCACCGAGGCCAGTTGGCGCCTCACCATGCTGCTGCCCGCACCCATCGCGCTGATCGCCCTCGCCGCCGGTCTCCGGCTGCTGCCGCGCAGCGCCCGCGAGGAGAACCACGACGGCTACGACATCCCGGGCGCCGTCCTCGGCACCGCGTCGATGCTGCTGCTGGTCTTCACCGTCGTCCAGGCTCCCGAGGCCGGCTGGGCATCGGCCCGGACGCTGCTGTCCTTCCTGGCCGTCGCCGCCCTGCTGACCGCGTTCGTCCTGGTCGAGCGGCGCTCGCCGAGCCCGCTGATCCGGCTCGGCGTCCTGCGCTCTGGCAGCCAGGTCCGCGCCCAGCTCGGCGCGGTGGCCTTCTTCGGTTCGTACGTCGGCTTCCAGTTCCTGACGACCCTGTACATGCAGTCCCTGCTCGGCTGGTCGGCGCTGCACACGGCGCTCGCCTTCCTGCCGGCGGGCGCGCTGGTGGCGGTGTCGTCGACGAAGGTCGGCGCGATCGTCGACCGGTTCGGCACCCCGCGGCTGATCGCGACCGGCTTCGCGCTGATGGTCGCCGGATACGCGCTGTTCCTGCGAGTCGACCTCGACCCGGTGTACGCGGCCGTGATCCTGCCGTCGATGCTGCTGATCGGCGCGGCCTGCGCGCTGGTCTTCCCCTCCCTCAACATCCAGGCCACCAACGGGGTCGAGGATCACGAGCAGGGCATGGTCTCCGGGCTGCTCAACACCTCGGTGCAGGTGGGCGGGGCGATCTTCCTGGCCGTCGTGACCGCCGTGGTGACCGCGGCCACCCCGGCGCACGCCACCGCGCAGGCCGTCCTCGACAGTTACCGGCCGGGCTTCACCGTGGTCACGGGCATCGCCGTGGCCGGCCTGCTGATCACCCTCACCGGCCTGCGCAGCGGTCGTACCCGGCCGTCGATCGTGGTTGCCAGGTCCACCGTGGCGGAGGCGGAACGCGTGGCGGTCCGCGACTAGAAGACTCGTAAAGGTCTTGGGGTTCTGGCCCCGCCGCGCGAGCGGCGGGGCCAGGCTCGTTTCGTGGTGACGGGGGAATGGGCCCGGGAGACGGTCGGGCCGGAGGTGCAGGAAACCTGCCGGGAGTTGATCCCGGCAGGGAGTGTGTTGGCGTTTCTGGCCGAGCACCGTGGTGCGCTGTTCCCGGCGGAGATGTTCGCGGACATGTACCCGTCTGCGAACGGACGACCGAGCATGCCGCCGCAGATCCTGGCCGCGGCGATCACGCTGCAGGCCCTGCACGGACTGTCGGACTTCGAGACGGTCCAGGAACTGCGGTGTGACCTGCGGTGGACGGCCGCGTGCGGGCTGGGCCTGCACGATATGGCGTTCGATGCGTCACTGCTGGCCCACTTCCGTCGCCGTCTGTCGCGCTCGGCGCGCCCGGACCGCGTGGTCGAGGTCGTGCAGGCCACCGGCGTCCTCAAGGGCAAGCACCGGCGGCGCTGGACTCCACGGTGCTGGACGACGCGGTCGCCACCCAGGACACCGTCACCCAGATCATCGCTGCCGCCCGCGCGGTGATCCGCGAGGTCCCCGGCGCGGCCGAGGTGGTGCCGTGAAAGTCCCGCCTTGCGTCCGGCGGGGGTTACTTGCCCCGCCGGACACACGCCTGTGACACTGACGGAATGTGTGAATACGGGGGACGGCGCACCAAGGCCGAGCAGGACGCCGCGACGGTGGAGATCGGGTACGCGCTGGTCAGCGCCGCCTTCGCGGCGGCCGTGGTGTTCGGGGCCGTCGCCGGGCCGGCGCTCCTCTTCCACCTGCCGCATCTGCTGTCGGCGGCGCTGCTGCGGCTCGGCCTGGTGCTCGCTCCGGTGGTCTTCATGGCCCGGGTGATCAGTGTGCTGGTCCGCTTCCGGCGCGAGGCTCAGCCCAGCCAGCCCGGTCGCACCAACCCCGACTCGTAGGCCAGGACCACGAGTTGGGCGCGGTCCCGGGCGCCCAGTTTCACCATCGTACGGCTCACACGGGTCTTGGCCGTGAGCGGGCTGACCACCAGGCGGCGGGCGACCTCCTCGTTGGACAGGCCGATGCCGACCAGCGCCATCACCTCCCGCTCCCGCTCGGTGAGCCGGGCGAGGGCGCCGGCGGCCACGGGCTCCTTTGAGCGGGCCGCGAACTCGGCGATGAGACGGCGCGTGACGCCCGGGGACAGCAGCGCGTCGCCCTCGACCACCGCCCTTACCGCGCGCACGAGTTCGTCGGGGCTCGGTGTCCTTCACCAGGAACCCGGAGGCGCCGGCACGGATCGCCTCGAAGACGTACTCGTCGAGTTCGAAGGTGGTGAGCATGACCACCTTCACGTCCTTCAGCTCCGCGTCCTCGGTGATGCGCCGGGTAGCGGCCAGGCCGTCCAGCCGTGGCATGCGGATGTCCATCAGGACGACGTCGGGGGGGCAGTCCCGAACGCGCGTCGGCCGCGGCGCGGAAGGTGTCCGCCAGGCTGCGGTAGGCGTCCCTGACCAGCTCGGTGATCAGGTCGTCCCGACCGCCGAAGTACCGGTACAGGGCCGGGGCGCTCATGCCCGGTTCCTTGGCGATGGCGTTGAAGGAGAGCCCCGAAGCCCCGGCCGTGGCGATCTGCTCCCAGGCCCGCGCCTGGGGACGCACCAGGTCTCGGGCCGTCAGGGAAGGACCAGCCCGACGCCGTGGGCGAGTCGGACGGCCGCATGCCGGAAGAACGTCTCACGGTCCTCCACCACCCGGTGGAACTGCCCGAACAGCTCGAATCCGACCAGCCCGAACAGCTCGGCCCAGGCCGCCACGAGGGCCGCCGCCGCCTCGGGCGGCAGGTCGGGGGCCAGGTCGGCCGCCATGCGCTCGGCCTCGGGGCGCAACTCGGCGGGCAGCGGCAGGTCGGCGAGGCCCGGACCCCGGTGAGCGTCGCGGAGGACGCCGATGAGGAGCAGGCCGACGCGGGAGGCGGCCGGCACGGTGGTCTGGGGGGCGGCGTAGCCGGGCACGGGGGAGCCGTAGATCAGCGCGTACTCGTGCGGATGGGCGAGCGCCCAGCCGCGCACCGCCTCGCACACCACCCTCCAGCGCTGGACGAAGTCCCCCTGGGCGACGTCCGCATGTGCCGTTTCCGCCGCCTCGCCGAGGGAGTTGTAGGCGTCGATGATCAGCGCGGTCAGCAGCTCGTCGCGGCTCGGGAAGTAGCGGTAGAGCGCGGAGGAGACCATGCCCAGTTCGCGGGCGACGGCCCGCAGGGAGAGCTTGGCGGCACCCTCCGCCGCGAGTTGTCTGCGCGCCGCCTCCTTGATGGCCGCGGTCACTTCGATCCTGGCTCGCGCGCGGGCGCCCTGTGCGGTGCTCATGGCAGCAGTGTGCCACGCGTGCAGAGCAGTGCACTCGAACAAGAGCGGCGAACAAAAACGAGAGCAGCGCTCTTGCCTGGAGCGTCCGTCTCCCTCACACTGAAGTCGAGCGAGAGCACCGCTCTCCAAAAAATTGTGGGGGTCACCATGGCGTCGTCTTCGCCGTACTACTACAAGGGCAGCGCGATGACCGTGCGCATGAACAGCATCGTCGGCTGGCTCGCCCGGCACGGACTCAGCCTCGCGGGAAGCGCCGAGCTGTCCGTGCGCGGCCGCAAGAGCGGTCGGATGCAGCGCGTCCCCGTCAACCCGCACACCCACGAGGGCGAGCAGTACCTCGTCTCGGCGCGCGGCCACTCCCAGTGGGTGCGCAACATGCGCGCAGCGGGCGGTGGCGAGCTGCGGGTGGGCAGGAAGGTGCGCGTGTTCACCGCGGTGGAGCTTCCCGACGAGGAGAAGCTCCCGCTCCTGCGGGCCTACCTGGAGAAGTGGGGCTGGGAGGTCAAGCAGTACTTCGAGGGCGTCACGGCCAAGTCCTCCGACGAGGAGATCCTCGCGGCCGCCCCCGACCACCCGGTCTTCCGGATCACCGTCACGAAGTGACGGGGTCCTCCGCGGCGCCGGCCGGCCCCCGGTCCAGCGCGGTCAGGGCGCGCTGGGCGATCGGGTGGGACCGGACCAGTTCGCCCAGGGAGGTCGAGCCCTGCGTGATGTCCCTGAAGGCCCTCCAGGCGGGACGGAAGCCGGTGAGGGCCGCGTGGAAGAGACCGGGACGGCGTTCGAACGCGGCCAGCATGCGCTTGCCGACGCTCATCTCCACGCCGAGCCCCGCCTTGACCGCGAACGCGTAGTTCAGGGCCTGGCGCCGGGTGTCGACGGCGTCGTGCGCCTCGGCGATCCGGACGGCCCACTCCCCCGCCAGCCGGCCCGAGCGCAGCGCGAAGGAGATGCCCTCGCGGGTCCACGGCTCCAGCAGCCCCGCCGCGTCACCGCAGACCAGCACCCGGCCGCGGGAGAGCGGGGAGTCGTCGGCGCGGCAGCGGGTCAGGTGCCCGGAGGAGATGCTCGGTTCGAAGCCGGCCAGCCCGAGCCGGGCGATGAAGTCCTCCAGGTACCGCTTGGTGGCGGCGCCTTCACCGCGGGCCGAGATCACGCCCACCGTGAGGGTGTCGCCCTTCGGGAACACCCAGCCGTAACTGCCGGGCATCGGGCCCCAGTCGATGAGCACCCGCCCCTTCCAGTCATCGGCGACCGTTTCCGGGACCGGGATCTCCGCCTCCAGGCCGAGGTCGACCTGGTCCAGCTTCACACCGACGTGGGCTCCTATCCGGCCGGCGCTGCCGTCGGCGCCGACGACCGCGCGGGCCAGCACCGTCTCCCGGCCCTGGAGCACCACGGCGACCGTACGGCGGTCCGGCACCGCGGAGCCGTGCTGCTCGACGCGCTGCACGGTGACGCCCGTCCGCAGCTCGGCGCCCGCCTTCTGGGCGTGCTCGACCAGCTGCTGGTCGAACTCTGGCCGGTTGATCAGCCCGAAGAGCATCTGCTTGGAGCGGCGGGTGCGCGTGAAGCGTCCGTTGTTCGAGAACGTGACCGCGTGCACGCGGTCCCGGAAGGGCAGCTCGAAGCCGGGCGGCAGCGCGTCGCGCGAGGGGCCGATGATGCCGCCGCCGCACGTCTTGTAACGAGGCAGCTCGGCCTTCTCCAGCAACAGCACACGTCGCCCCGCGACCGCCGCCGCGTAGGCGGCCGAGGCTCCTGCGGGTCCCGCGCCCACCACGACGACGTCCCACACCCGCTGCACGTCGTCCGCCGAAGAGTTCTCGCTGCTCACGATGGCTACTGCTCCGATCAAGCCGCTGCCGCACCTGTCCCTCGCATCCTACGGCGGCGATCGTCGCAGGCCCCTGTGGGAGGATCGGTGCACTCAGCTGTACAACGTCGCACCCACGAGGAGCGTGCCCATGTCGTCGAATCCGGTCGCCGAGACCGTCGCCTCGCTGCTGCCCCGGGCGAAGGCGGAGCTGACCGAACTGGTCGCCTTCAAGTCGGTGGCGGACTTCGCGCAGTTCCCGAGGAGCGAGAGCGAGGGCGCCGCGAACTGGATCGCCGACGCGCTGCGCGCCGAGGGCTTCGTGGACGTGGCCCTCCTCGACACCCCCGACGACACGCAGTCGGTGTACGGCTATCTGCCGGGCCCGGAGGGCGCCAAAACGGTTCTGCTGTATGCGCACTACGATGTGCAGCCGCCGCTGGACGAGGCCCGCTGGACCACCCCGCCGTTCGAGCTGACCGAGCGGGACGGCCGCTGGTACGGCCGCGGGACCGCCGACTGCAAGGGCGGCCTGGTCATGCACCTGCTCGCGCTGCGCGCGCTGAAGGCGAACGGCGGCGTCCCCGTGCATGTGAAGGTGATCGTCGAGGGCTCCGAGGAGCAGGGCACCGGCGGCCTGGAGCGGTACGCCGAGCAGCACCCCGACCTGCTGGAGGCGGACACCATCGTGATCGGCGACGCGGGCAACTTCCGCGTGGGCCTGCCGACGGTGACCACCACCCTGCGGGGCATGACACTCGTCCGGGTCCAGGTCGACACCCTCGCCGGCAACCTGCACTCGGGCCAGTTCGGCGGTGCCGCCCCGGACGCGCTCGCCGCGCTGATCCGCGTCCTGGACTCGCTGCGCGCCGAGGACGGCTCCACCACGGTCGACGGGCTGGACGCCTCGGCGCGGTGGGAGGGTCTCGAGTACGCCGAGGAGCAGTTCCGCAAGGACGCCAAGGTGCTGGACGGGGTCGGTCTGATCGGTGACGGCTCGGTTGCCGACCGCATCTGGGCCCGTCCGGCGGTCACCGTGCTCGGCATCGACTGCCCGCCGGTGGTGGGTGCCACCCCGTCGGTCCAGTCGAGCGCCCGGGCCCTGATCAGCCTGCGGGTGCCGCCGGGCGTGGACGCGGCCGGGGCCACCAAGCTGCTCCAGGCCCACATCGAGGCCCACACGCCATGGGGCGCCCGGGTGACCACCGAGCAGATCGGTCAGGGCCAGGCGTTCCGCGCCGACACCTCCAGCCCGGCCTACCAGGCGATGGCCGACGCGATGGCGGTCGCCTACCCGGGCGAGACCATGCAGTACGCCGGCCAGGGCGGCTCCATCCCGCTGTGCAACACCCTCGCCGGTCTCTACCCCCGGGCGGAGATCCTGCTGATCGGCCTGAGCGAGCCGGAGGCGCAGATCCACGCGGTCAACGAGAGCGTGTCCCCCGAGGAGCTGGAGCGGCTGTCGGTTGCCGAGGCGCTGTTCCTGCGCAACTACGCGGCGGGCTGAACCCTTCTGCCGACGGCAGAGCGCCCTCGCCCACGGGCGGGGGCGCCGCCTAGCGTCGGCGCATGGACGTCGTCGAACTGCTCCCCCGCCTCCACCTGCTGCGCTTCGCCGTCGGGCAGGCCTACCTCTGGCACGACGGCGAGGAGTCGACGCTGATCGACGCGGGCGCGATCGGCTCGGGCCGCGCGATCGCCGACGCGATCACGGCGCTGGGCCGCGCACCCCGGGACGTGCGGCGGATCGTGCTGACCCACTTCCACGAGGACCACGCGGGCGGGGCGGGGGAGTTCGCCGCGCTCAGCGGCGCCGAGGTACTGGCCCACCACCTGGACGCGCCGTTCGTCCGGGGTGACCGCCCGGGCCCGTCGCCGCGGTTCGAGGACTGGGAGCTGCCGATCCACGCGGAGGTTTCACAGCGCCTTCCCAAGGGCGAGCCGGTACGCCCGCCCGGCGTCACGCCCGTGTCCGGCGGTGACGTGCTCGACTTCGGCGGCGGTGCGCGGGTGGTGCACGTCCCCGGTCACACGGACGGCAGCATCGCCCTGTTCCTTCCCGGCGAGGGCGTGCTGTTCACGGGCGACACGGTGGCGGCCTCGCCGGTCGACGGGGCAGTGATGCCGGGCGTGTTCAACCTCGACCGGCCCCGACTCCTGGCCGCCTTCCACCGGTTGGCGACCCTCGACGTCGAGGTGGCGTGCTTCGGGCACGGTGCCCCGGTGGTGGGCGGGGCCTCGGTGGCACTTCGGCGAGCGGCGGACAGCCATCCGGCCACCGGCTGATCCACTGGCACGCACCGCACGACGATTCCCGGCGCGTCCTGGACCGACTGCCCGACGCGGCACGGGATGCGGCGGCCCACGCCCGGAGCCGTCCCCGGCCCGTCCCGGACGAACTGGCCGACGCGGCACGGGACGCGGCGGCTCACGCCCGGAGCGACTCGATGCTCCCAGCTGCTCAGGCAGCCTGTCCCGCCACCGGCACGCCCGCCTCCAGATAGAGCGCGGCACCGCGCTCCCGGGCCCGCAGCGCCCAGCGCAGCCGCTCGTAGCGGACCGGCGGCAGCATGTCTGCGGCCTCCTGCTCGGTCGCGAAGCGCCACTCGCGCAGCTCCGGCCCCGGCAGCAGCACATGGGCGGCCTCGGCGGAGTCCAGCCGGCCGCCGTCGAATAGCAGGCGCAGCCCGCCGAAGCCGGGGGGTGCGGGCCGCTCCCAGTCGACGACGAGCAGTTGGGGCACCGCCCGCAGCCGTATCCCGGTCTCCTCGGCGACCTCCCGCATACCGGCGCGGGCGGGAGCCTCGCCCCGCTCGACCACACCGCCGGGGAACTCCCAGCCGGGCTTGTACGTGGGGTCCACGAGCAGCACCCGGTCCTGCTCGTCGAAGAGAAGCACTCCGGCGGCGAGGGTCTCGGCGGTGGGCTCGGGGGTCTGCACGATGTCGCACGGGGGTACGGCGCCGCTGCCGACGGCGCCGGCGATGCGGACGGCGGTGTCGTACGGGGTGAGGGCGCTGGTGTCCATGAGGTGGGCGTCGCCGGTGAGCCAGGAGGCCAGGGCGGCCCGGTAGGCCTCGATGTGGTCGTACGCCCACTGTCGTACCCGCATCTCGCCGTCCGGCAGGTCGGGCGGGATCTCCCGCCCGGCTATCCGCTCGCGCAGGATCGTTTCCGCCGGGGCGAGGAGCACGTGCCGTACGGGGATCCGGCGGGCGGCGAGGCCGCCGAAGATCTCGTCGCGATACTCCTGGCGCAGCAGGGTCATGGGAACCACCAGGGTCCCGCCCAGCTCGGCGAGCATCGCGGCCGCCGTGTCGATGACGAGTCGGCGCCAGATCGGCAGGTCCTGGAAGTCGCCGACGTCGGCGAGGCGTTTGGGCGGCAGCAGGTGCGAGAGCGCTCCACCGATGACCTCGGGGTCGAAGAGCGCGCTGTTCGGGATCAGTTCGATCAATTCCCGTGCGGTCGTGGTCTTTCCCGCACCGAACGCGCCGTTGATCCAGACGACGGTCACGGACTCCCCCTCTTCTGTTGGCCCCCTGTGGCTTGCCCGTTCCACCCTGCCACGGAAACCACATCCCGTTGAGGGCGCCCACACGGCAGTGCCGGTGCCCCCTGGCGAAGGGGACACCGGCACGGCCGCTCCGGGCTACTCCTGCCCCAGCGCGTGGTCGTCCGCGGCGAGGCTGTCCTGGCTGACGAGGTGGTCGACGTTGTCGAGGGTGCCGGAGACGTTGAGATCCTTCAGGGGTCCCTTGTCCGCGGCGTGGGACGGGGTGAGGGCTGCCACGACGAATCCGGTGGCGAGGGTGGCGATGGCGAGCATGCTGCGCTTCTTCATGCCCTGATCAACTGCGCAGCCGTCCGGGGGTCACGCGGTTCACGGCGATTGCGTTCCTCACCCTCGGGCCGGCCACGGGGAAACCTCGTGGCCGCTGTGATCAACAGGCCGGTATGGTCCGGGTTCCGGCCTGCCGGAACCCGGCGGACCACGACGAGGAGAGCCACCGGCATGACCAGCCACCGCCCGACCACCACCCTTTGGCGCCCCACCGGCCCCATGGAGCTGGACCTGGTCCGGGAGCTGGACTGGAGGGCATGGCCGCCGCGGCTGCCCGAACAGCCGATCTTCTACCCGGTCCTCAACGAGGACTACGCGCTCAGGATCGCCCGCGACTGGAACGTGAAGCACGACGGCGCCGGTTTCGTGACGCGCTTCGAGGTCGACACGGAGTTCCTCGGGCGCCATCCCGTCCGCCGCGCCGGCGGCGAGACGATCCTCGAACTGTGGGTCCCGGCCGAGGAGCTGGACGAGTTCAACGCCCACATCGTCGGCCGGATCGAGAGCGTGCACGAGTTCCGGTGAGACCACGGGAGGCCGGGCGAACCAACACAACCGAACGCCCGGCACCTCCGTCATCCGGCATATGGCCCAGCCGGCAAGGGCGGTGACGGTGTATCGACGAACCCGGACCCTTCCCTTCCAACACAGTCCGACACGTCCTACCGTAAACGCGCACCGGTGACACGTACATGCCGTCATGCCGTCATTCCCGCTTTCGCGAGTCGGAGGAACGTCAACGATGCGTCACCCTCACACCCGCACCACCCGCACCACCTGCCGAAGAGTGGCCGGAGCGCTCACCGCAGGCCTGCTGTGCACGGCAGGCCTGGCCGCCCCCGCCGTCGCGGCCCCCGCCCCACACCCCCTTGCCGCGCCCTCCCTGGCCGACGGCCTCGCCCTCACCCCGCCCATGGGCTTCAACAACTGGAACTCCACGCACTGCCGCGCGGACTTCAACGAGGCCATGGTCGAAGGGATCGCGGATCTCTTCGTGGACAAGGGCCTGAAGGACGCCGGCTACCAGTACGTGAACCTCGACGACTGCTGGGCCCTGCCGAGCCGGGACGCCAACGGCAAGCTGGTGCCCGACCCGGCCCGCTTCCCGAACGGGATCAAGGCCGTCGCGGACTACGTCCACTCCAAGGGCCTCAAACTCGGCATCTACACCAGTGCCGGCACCAAGACCTGCAACAGCGCGGGCTTCCCGGGCGCGCTCGGGCACGAGTACAGCGACGCCCAGCAGTTCGCCGACTGGGGTGTGGACTACCTCAAGTACGACAACTGCAACAACCTCGGAGTCGACGCAAAGACGCGGTACAGGACGATGCGCGACGCGCTGCAGGCCGCCTCCGAGAAGACGGGCCGGCCCCTCGTCTACAGCATCTGCGAATGGGGCGAGAACAGGCCCTGGGAGTGGGCCGCGGACGTCGGCCACCTGTGGCGGACCACCGGTGACATCAGCGACAGCTGGAGTTCGATGCTGTCGATCCTCAAGCAGAACCTCCCGCTCGCACCGTACGCCGGACCTGGCCACTGGAACGACCCCGACATGCTGGAGGTCGGCAACGGCGGGATGACGGACACCGAGTACCGCTCCCACTTCTCCCTCTGGTCGGTCATGGCCGCACCCCTGCTCATCGGCACCGATCTGCGCAAGGCATCCCGGGCGACCTTCGACATCCTGGACAACAAGGAGGTCGTCGCCGTCGACCAGGACCCGCTGGGCAAACAGGGGACCGTCGTGTCCTCCGCGGGCGGGCGCTGGGTCATCGCCAAGGAGATGAAGGACGGCAGCCGCGCGGTCGCCCTGTTCAACGAGTCCGGCACCGCCCAGCGGATCGCCACCACCGCGGGTGCCGTGGGTCTGCCCGATGCCCCCGCCTACACCCTGCGCGACCTGTGGCAGCACCGCGTCTACAACACCGCCGGCACCCTCGCGGCCACCGTCCCGGCCCACGGCACGGTCCTGCTGCGGGTCTCCGCCGACCCGGACTGGGCCGCCAACCCTCCGGCCGCCGAACTGGGCCTGGAAGGGAGCCCGTTCGTACAGGCGGGCGTCCCGGCCACGCTGACCACCGCCGTCACCGACCTGGGCCGCACGGCGGCGCGCCGGGTGTCGGTGTCGCTGACCGGCCCGGACGGATGGACCGTGCGCGCGACCTCGGCGACCACGGCCGCCACCCTCTCCACGGGCAGGTCCCTGCGTACCGGCTGGACGGTGACCGCTCCGGCCGGGACGCCGACGGGATCGTACGGCCTTTCTCTGCAGGCGAGTTACCGTTCGCCCACCGGAGAGAGCGTGACCAGCAGCCTTCCGCTCACCGCGACCGTCGTAGTGCCGCCGCCCACCGGGACGTCGTACCTCGGCGATCTGCCGTGGCTGTCGGCGACCAGCGGCTGGGGGCCGGTCGAGCGCGACACCAGCAACGGGGAGAGCGCCGCGGGCGACGGCCGGCCGATCACCCTGGGCGGTGTGGTGTACGCCAAGGGGCTCGGTGTCCACGCGGAGAGCGAGGTCTCCCTCTACACCGGCAGGGCCTGCGAGAAGGTGACCGCGGAGGTCGGCGTGGACGACGAGAAGGGCACGAAGGGCACCGTCGCCTTCGAGATCTGGGCGGACGGCGCCAAGGCCGCCTCGACCGGCGTGCTGACCAACGCGGAGCCCGCCCGGCCGCTCACCGCCGACATCACCGGCGCCCAGGTGGTCCGCCTGGTCGTCACCGACGGCGGGGACGGCATCGACTCGGACCACGCGGACTGGGCGGACGCGCGGATCAGCTGCTGAAACGATTCTGAGGGGCTTGCGGGCGCCCGCTCGGTGTCCTCAGACCCCCGCCGCGGTCGCATCCGGCCTCCGGGCCAGCGCGGCCGCGGCGGCGCCTACCAGTCCGGCGTCCGTGCCCATCTGCGCCGACGTGACGGTCAGCCGCTGGACGAAGGAGAGGGTCGCGTAGTCGGCGAGGGCCTTGCGCAGAGGCGTGAAGAGGATGTCGCCGGCCTTGCCGACGCCCCCGCCGATCACCGCGATGTCGATCTCCACCAGGGTGGCGGTGGCCGCGATCCCGGCGGCCAGAGCCTGCGCGGCCCGCTCGAAGGAGGCCACGGCGACCGGGTCGCCCTGGCGGGCGGCGGCGGCGACCGCTGCGGCGGAGGTGTCGCCGTCCGGGCCCGACCGCCAGCCCCGCTCCAGGGCGCGGCGGGCGATGTTGGGGCCGCTGGCGATGCGCTCGACGCAGCCGCGTGAGCCGCAAGGGCACGGGTCGCCGTCGAGGTCGACGCTGATGTGCCCGATGTGCCCGGCGTTGCCGGTCGGGCCGGGATGCAGCTGCCCGCCCAGGACCAGGCCGCCCCCGACGCCCGTCGAGACCACCATGCACAGCGCGTTGTCGTGACCGCGGGCAGCGCCCTGCCAGTGCTCGGCCGCGGTGATCGCCACCCCGTCGCCGATCAGCTCGACCGGCAGGCCCCCGGTGGCCGCGCGCACCCGCTCGACCAGTGGGAAGTCGCGCCAGCCGGGCACGTTCACGGGGCTCACCGTGCCCGCCGAGGCGTCCACCGGGCCCGCGCTGCCGATGCCGATCGAGCCGGCGCGTCCCCACAGGGGTGACCCGGCGAGGTCGCCGAGCACCTCCTCGACGGCCCGCATGACCGTTTCGCCGTCCTGCCGCGCGGGCGTCGCGCGCTGGGCGCGGGCCTGGATCCGTCCATGAGCGTCCACCAGTGCGCCGGCAATCTTGGTGCCGCCGATGTCCAGGGCCGCCACGAGGTCGGTGTGCATCAGAGTCAGATCTCCCCGTTGAACCTTGAGAACCAGAAAAAAGCGGGCCGGTCGAGCGGTGGGGGCGCAGGCCGGAGACAGCGGTGGACAGTCTCTCGCGCTTCTGACAACGTTGTCCAGGCTCTATGCTCGACGCCACATCCTCATACAACCCGATGGATCGCCGCACCACCCCAGTGGACAACACGGACGACAGGACAGGACGCCGCATCGTGCCCGAGACCACCCGCCGCGCAGAGCACCTCCCCGGGAACCGTTACGGCAACCGCCCGACGATGAAGGACGTGGCGGCGCGGGCCGGGGTGGGCCTGAAGACGGTGTCCCGGGTGGTCAACGGAGAGCCCGGTGTCACCCCGGACACCGAGCGCCGCGTCCAGGAGGCGATCGACGCGCTCGGCTTCCGCCGCAACGACAGCGCGCGCGTCCTGCGCAAGGGCCGTACCGCCAGCATCGGCCTGGTCCTGGAGGACCTCGCGGACCCCTTCTACGGCCCGCTGAGCCGCGCGGTGGAGGAGGTGGCCCGCGCGCACGGCGCCCTGCTGATCAACGGCTCCAGCGCCGAGGACCCGGAGCGGGAGCAGGAGCTCGCGCTGGCGCTGTGCGCACGGCGGGTGGACGGTCTGGTGGTGATCCCGGCCGGCGACGACCACCGGTACCTGGAGCCGGAGATCAGGGCGGGCGTGGCCACGGTGTTCGTGGACCGCCCCGCCGGGAAGATCGAGGCCGATGTCGTCCTGTCCGACAACTACGGTGGTGCGCGCGACGGCGTCACCCACCTGATCGCGCACGGCCACCGCCGGATCGGGTTCATCGGCGACATGCCCCGCATCCACACCACGGCCGAGCGGCTGCGCGGCTACCGGGCCGCCATGGAGGACGCCGGGATACCCGTCGAGGAGCAGTGGATGTCCCTCGGCGCGACGGATCCGGTGCGCGTGCGCCGGGCGGCCGAGGAGATGCTCTCGAGCTCCTCCCCCGTCACCGCGATCTTCGCGGGCAACAACCGGGTGACGGTCACCGTGATCCGGGTGCTCGCCGAGCAGTCCCGCCCGGTCGCCCTCGTCGGCTTCGACGACATCGAGCTGGCCGATCTGCTCCAGCCGGGCGTCACGGTCGTCGCCCAGGACGCCGCCGCTCTCGGCCGCACCGCCGCCGAGCGTCTCTTCCGCCAGCTGGACGGCAGTCTCGTCGCGCCGGAGCGCATCGAGCTGCCGACCCGCCTGATCACCCGCGGCTCCGGCGAGCTGCCGCCCGCCGGATGAGGCGCCCATGACCGGCCGCACGCTGGAGGAGCTGGGCCTCGCCGGGGCTCCGAGCGAGCATCCCCTGTTCTATCCGGGTGCCTGGCCCGCCGACTCCGGGCTGTTGCACGGCGACCGCATGCTTCCCCTCGACCGCCTGGTGTACGACGACCGGGTGCCGGTTATCGCGGTCGGCTCCAACGCCAGCCCCGCCCAGCTGCGCCACAAGATGACGGAGTGCGGGATCTCTTCCCCGCTGCCGATGGTGCGGGCACGGGTGCGCGGGGTCGACACGGGCGTCTCGGCGCACGTCAGCCGTCTGGGCTACGTCTCCGCCTCGCCCGTCAAGTATCCGAGCGGGCTGCGTGAGTTGTTCGTCATCTGGCTGGACCCCTGGCAACTGGCCGTGATCGACGCCAGCGAGGGTGCGCCACTGCCCGACGGCAACTTCCGCAGGGCCTGGCTGCCCGCGCCGGACGTCCACATCGAGCTGGCGGACGGACAAGTGCTGCCCGGGGCCTACGCGTACGTCAACCGGCACGGGGTGCTGCACAACGGCGCCCGCGCACCGCGTCGGCACCCCGGCGACCAGCACACCCTCATCACCGAACTCCTGGTGGCGTCGGCTCCGTTGAGGGAGTTGTTCGGCCTCACCCCGGAGGAGTTCTGCGCGCGGGCCCGCGTGGACGTCGCTCTGTGCGCGCGGGGCACCCGGCTGTTCGCCGAGCAGAAGTGGGTGACCGCGTCCGGGCTCGAGCCTTACGCCGCCGGGTCGGCAGACGAGTAGACGAGGAGACGAGTGGTCCGGGGCACCGGTGCGCCCGGCGACACCGCCGCCCAGTCCCCCGTACGCCGTGTCGGTGAAGGGCGTTGGGGGTAGGGGGCGGCGGTGCGGGCCGGGTCGTCGGTTACTTGGCCGAGGCCGTCAGGCCGCCGCGCCGCGGGGCCGCGAAGCCCTCCAGGTCGGCCCGGGTCAGACCGGTGAGCCGGGCGACCTCGGCGATGTCGAGGGCGCCGCAGTCCAGGCCGCGCAGCAGGTAACCGCCGAGGGCCTTGGCGGTGGCGGGCTCGTCCATGACGTCGCCGCCCGCGCGGTTGGCGTAGCGGGCGAGCCGGGCCGCCGCCTGCTCGAAGCCCTCGCGGTAGAAGGCGAAGACGGCGGCGTAGCGGGTCGGGATGTGACCGGGATGCATGTCCCAGCCCTGGTAGTAGGCCCGGGCGAGGGCGCGGCGGGTGAGGCCGTAGTGCAGGCGCCAGGCGTCGTGGACCTTCGCGGTCGGGCCGACCGGGAGGACGTTGGTCGAGCCGTCCGAGACGCGTACGCCGGTGCCCGCGGCCGCGACCTGCATGATGGCCTTGGCGTGGTCGGCGGCGGGGTGGTCGCCGGCCTGGTAGGCGGCGGAGACGCCGAGGCAGGCGCTGTAGTCGAAGGTGCCGTAGTGCAGGCCGGTGGCCCGGCCCTCGGCGGCCTGGATCATGCGGGCGACGGTGGCGGTGCCGTCGGTGGCCAGGATGGACTGGCTGGTCTCGATCTGGATCTCGAAGCCGAGCCGGCCCGCCTCCAGGCCGTGGACCTTCTCGAAGGCTTCCAGGAGCCGTACGAACGCGGTGACCTGCTCGGCGTACGTCACCTTCGGCAGGGTCAGTACCAGCCCCTCGGGCAGGCCGCCCGCCTCGATCAGGCCGGTGAGGAAGACGTCGAGGGTACGGATGCCCCGGTCGCGCACGGCGGCCTCCATGCACTTCATGCGGATGCCCATGTACGGGGCCGCCGTGCCGTTCCTGTGGGCCTCGGCGATCAGGCGGGCCGCGCGGGCGGCCGCCTCGTCCTCCTCGGCGTCCGGGCGGGGGCCGTAGCCGTCCTCGAAGTCGACGCGCAGGTCCTCGATCGGCTCGCGCTCCAGTTTGGCGCGGACGCGGGAGTGGACGGGCTCGGCGAGGTCGTCGGACAGACCGAGGACGGCCGCGAACGAGGCCGCGTCCGGGGCGTGCTCGTCGAGGGCCGCGAGGGCCTGGTCGCCCCAGGAGCGGAGGGTGTCGGCGGCGAAGGCGTCACCGGGGACGTACACGGTGTGGACGGGCTGCCGGGTGCCGGGGTCTCCGGGGTAGCGGTGCTCCAGTTCCGCGTCGACCGGCGCGAGGGAGGCGCTGATCTCCTCGCTGACGGCACCCGCAAGGCTCGTCGCCACCATCTGCTGCTGACCCATCCCACACCCTCCATTTTCCGCTATACGGAATCAACAATCCGTAGAATGAAGTTATCCGGGGTGGTTCCCGCCGGTCAACACCCTCCGGTGCCGCGGTCACGGCCCATCGGGGACGCATCCAGGATGCACCGAGGCCCCTGTGACCGCGCCGGTCACAGGGGCCTCGTACCGCTCCGAGGGGGTTCAGCCCTTGCGGGTCTTGATCTCCTCGGTCAGCTGCGGGACGACGTCGAAGAGGTCGCCGACCACGCCGTAGTCGACCAGGTCGAAGATCGGGGCCTCGGCGTCCTTGTTGACGGCCACGATGGTCTTGGACGTCTGCATACCGGCGCGGTGCTGGATCGCACCGGAGATGCCGTTGGCGATGTACAGCTGCGGGGAGACCGACTTACCGGTCTGGCCGACCTGGTTGGTGTGCGGGTACCAGCCGGCGTCCACCGCGGCACGCGAGGCGCCGACGGCCGCGCCGAGGGAGTCGGCGAGCGCCTCGATGATCGAGAAGTTCTCCGCGCCGTTGACGCCACGGCCACCGGAGACCACGATCGCGGCCTCGGTCAGCTCCGGGCGGCCCGTCGACTCACGCGGCGTACGGCCGGTGATCTTCGTGCCGGTCGCCTTGTCCGAGAAGGACACGGACAGGGCCTCGACCGCGCCCGCGGCCGGGGCGGCCTCGACGGCGGCGCTGTTGGGCTTGACGGTGATGACCGGGGTGCCCTTGATGACGCGGGACTTGGTGGTGAAGGACGCGGCGAACACCGACTGGGTGGCCACCGGGCCCTCGTCGCCGGCCTCGAGGTCGACGGCGTCGGTGATGATGCCGGAGCCGATGCGCAGCGCCAGACGGGCGGCGATCTCCTTGGCCTCGGCGGAGGACGGGACCAGCACGGCGGCCGGGGAGACGGCCTCGTAGGCGGCCTGCAGCGCGTCGACCTTCGGCACGACCAGGTACTCGGCGTACTCGGACGCGTCGTGGGTGAGGACCTTCACCGCGCCGTGCTCGGCGAGCGTGGCGGCGGTGTCGGCGGCGCCGTTGCCCAGCGCGACGGCGACGGGCTCGCCGATGCGGCGGGCCAGGGTCAGCAGCTCCAGGGTGGGCTTGCGGACGGCACCGTCCACGTGGTCGACGTAGACGAGGACTTCAGCCATGGGATTGCTCTCCTGCGTAACGAAGTTGAGGGGCGGTCAGCGGGGGCGAGCCCTTAGATGAACTTCTGGCTCGCGAGGAACTCAGCGAGCTGCTTGCCGCCCTCGCCCTCGTCCTTGACGATGGTGCCGGCCGTACGGGCCGGACGCTCGGCCACGGCGTCGACCTTGGTGAACGCGCCGTCCAGGCCGACCTCCTCGGCCTCGATGTCCAGGTCGGACAGGTCCCAGGACTCCACCGGCTTCTTCTTGGCCGCCATGATGCCCTTGAAGGACGGGTAGCGGGCCTCACCCGACTGGTCGGTCACGGAGACGACGGCCGGGAGCTGCGCCTCGAGCTGCTCGGAGGCGGCGTCGCCGTCGCGGCGGCCCTTGACCGTGCCGTCCTCGACCGAGACCTCGGACAGCAGGGTGACCTGCGGGACGCCCAGACGCTCGGCGACCAGCGCCGGTACGACACCCATGGTGCCGTCGGTGGAGGCCATGCCGGAGATGACCAGGTCGTAGCCGGCCTTCTCGATCGCCTTGGCGAGCACCAGGGAGGTGCCGATGGCGTCGGTGCCGTGCAGGTCGTCGTCCTCGATGTGGATGGCCTTGTCGGCACCCATGGACAGGGCCTTGCGGAGCGCGTCCTTGGCGTCCTCCGGGCCGATCGTCAGGACGGTGACCTCGGCGTCGTCCGCGTCCTCCGAGATCTGCAGCGCCTGCTCGACCGCGTACTCGTCCAGCTCGGAGAGCAGACCGTCCACGTCGTCGCGGTCGACGGTCAGGTCATCGGCGAAGTGCCGGTCGCCAGTGGCGTCGGGCACGTACTTCACAGTGACAACGATCCTCAAGCTCACGCCGGCTCTCCTACTGCATCGTCATTTCCGGGCTGCCTCTTGCAGGCAGCATAGGCGCCTGAAGCGGCCGATCCCGGTCGGGGCGTCCGCGCGCTCCGACCGAAACATTACTCGGCAGTACACCCAGTTCCTGCCCGCTAAGCAAGCGCTTTGAACTGTGACCTTCGCAACGCAGCGTAACCGGAACTCGACGGCTTCGCAGAAGGGGCGGGCGTGATCAATCCCGCAGGCCGTTGAAGCGGCCCTGGTGGTAAAGGAGGGGGCGGCCGGCGCCCGTGGAGTCGCCGAGGAGCACCTCGGCGAGCACGATGCGGTGATCCCCGGCCGGCACACGCCCGACGATCCGGCAGACCAGCCAGGCCAGTACGTCGTCCAGGACCGGTACGCCGTTCGGGCCCTCGCGCCAGGCCGTGGGCGCCCCGAAGCGGTCGGCGCCGCTGCGGGCGAAGGTGGCGGCCAGATCGCTCTGGTGCTCACCGAGTATGTGGATGCCGACGTGCTCGGTCTCGGCCACTGCGGGCCAGCTGGAGGCGCCCGTG
Source organism: Streptomyces sp. NPDC007905 (assembly GCF_042959345.1). Taxonomy (NCBI): domain Bacteria; kingdom Bacillati; phylum Actinomycetota; class Actinomycetes; order Kitasatosporales; family Streptomycetaceae; genus Streptomyces; species Streptomyces sp. NPDC007905. The sequence continues at coordinate 281,489 of NZ_JBIBKS010000007.1, forward strand.
CCGATGCCGAACGAGACGAGCGGGGGTTCGGCCGACACGGAGGTGAGGGAGGTGGCGGTGAAGCCGACCGGGCCACGGGCGCCGCGCGCGGTGATCACCGCGACACCGGCGGCATGCCGACGGAAGGTGGAGCGCAACAGGTCCGGGGAGGCGAGCTGGAAGGTACCGAGGTCGGGCGTGGCCGTCATGGAGTTGTCCTTCTGCGAGGGGCGGGGCACAGGTCCGTGGCTGCTCAACGGCCCGGACAGCGCGCGCTCGCGGTGCGGGCCAGGTCGACGTGGACCCGCCCGAAGAGAAGGAGTTGGATCGGCATACGGTCAGGCTGACGATAGGTGGCCCGCGCAGTCAAGTTGGGTCCGGCATCTGGGAGATGCCTCACCGTGCCCCCAAGTGTCCTCACACCGCCTCCCCCAGGGCCGCGATGACGTCGGCCTTGCGCGGCTGCCCGGTGGCGCGCCGCACCACCCGGCCGTCCGCGTCGAGGACCAGCACGGTGGGCGTCTTGAGGACTTCCAGCTCGCGTACGAGGTCCAGACGGGCCTCGGCGTCGATCTCGACGTGGGCCACGCCCGGGACCATTCCGGCGACCTCGCCGAGGACGCGCCGGGTGGCCCGGCAGGGCGCGCAGAAGGCACTGGAGAACTGCACGAGCGTGGCCCGCTCCCCGAGTTCGCCGCCCAACTCGGCCGCACCGAGCCGCTTGCCTTCGTCCCGCACGCGCACCCGTACTCTCCCGCTCCGCCGCTGGTGCAGCACTCCGTAGGCGCTCGCCATGACGAGCACCGCCACGCACACCACCACTCCGGTCATCATCTGCACAAGCTTTCATGAGACTGCAAAGATTCCCGTCTCCCGGATCAGGGTCCGCCGCGGAATGCTTGATTCATGGACATCGATGTGAGGGGGCCGCGCTTCGGGGCGGCCGTGACGACCGTCGTGCTGGCGGTGGCGCTCATCACGCAGAACGCCTGGCTACTCGCCTGGCAGACCGTGGTGTTCGCGCTCGGCGCGGCGGGCGGGGTGGCCCGGTCGCCGTACGGCCTGTTCTTCCGGACGCTGGTACGGCCGAGGCTGGGGCCGCCCACGGAGTTCGAGCCGCCGGAACCGCCGCGGTTCGCGCAGGCCGTGGGGCTGGTGTTCGCCGGGCTCGGGCTCGTCGGATTCTCGGTGGGGCCCGCCTGGCTCGGGCTCGCGGCGACCGGGGCGGCACTCGCGGCAGCCTTCCTCAACGCGGTGTTCGGGTACTGCCTGGGGTGCGAGATGTACCTGCTCCTGAAGAGGGTCACGGTACGGGTGGAGTAAGGGGTAAAGGGAGCACGGAGGCGGGGCACTAGGCCGACGTGACGAGGATCTCGCCGCCGCGGGGCACCAGGACTGGCTACCCGTCCGTTCTTCGGGCACGATCTGCGAGACGCCGTAAACCTACGGCTGCGTAACCTCCCGCCGGGAGCCCGCTTTCCCGAGCAGAGCAGAAAGGGCTCACCCCGCCCATGGCAGAGCTGGTCTACCGTCCCGTCATCGGTCTCGCCAAGACGCTGTTCAAGGCCTGGGACCTGAAGATCGACTGTCAGGGGTCGGAGAACATCCCGCGCTCGGGCGGCGCCGTGCTGGTGAGCAATCACATCAGCTACCTGGACTTCATCTTCAACGGCCTGGCGGCCCTGCCGCAGAAGCGTCTGGTGCGCTTCATGGCGAAGGAGGCGGTCTTCCGGCACAAGGTGTCCGGACCGCTGATGCGCGGGATGAAGCACATCCCGGTCGACCGCACGCGGGGCGAGGCGGCCTTCGCGCACGCGCTGGACTCGCTGCGCTCCGGCGAGGTCATCGGGGTGTTCCCGGAGGCCACGATCTCGCAGTCCTTCACCCTGAAGAGCTTCAAGTCGGGCGCGGCCCGCCTCGCCCAGGAGGCGGGCGTCCCGCTCGTCCCGATGGCGGTGTGGGGCACGCAGCGGCTGTGGACCAAGGGCCAGCCCCGCAACTTCAAGCGCAGCCACACCCCCATCACCATCCGGGTCGGCGAGCCGGTCGAGGCCCCGAGCGACCAGTACGCGGGCGCCATCACCCGCCGCTTGCGCGAGCGCGTCCAGGAACTGCTGGAGGCCGCCCAGCGCGCCTACCCCACGCGCCCCAAGGGACCGGAGGACACCTGGTGGCTGCCGGCCCACCTCGGGGGCACGGCCCCCACGGCGGAACAGCTGCGGACGGCCGAGGCCCACTGACACCCGACGACGACCGGACGTCCGCCGTGACCCGGCGACCGTCTCCTTGGAGAGCCGGGTACGGGGCCTTGGCGCCGGTACCAGCGGCAAAGGTCATGCCGGCGTCGTCGAGCCACATCACCTCGCCCGCATTGGGGTGTTCGACCACCTCCTCGCCGCCCCCGACCGTCACGAAGTCGTCCTTGCCCGTGACGCGCACCGGCCGCATCCCCCGCCTGGCTGCCGCCGTCGGGGAGGAGGGGGGCCGACGCCGAGGGCGTCGTAGAGGTCCACAAGCAGGTTGATCGGGGGCAGCCCCGCGTCGGAGAGGGCCCGCTTGCCGGCGCCCCGGCCGAGTCAAGAGTGCGCGACGCCCCCCAGACGTACGGGCGAGACGGCGGGCCGCCCCGTCCAGCCCGAACTCGCTTCCATACTGGGCCCATTGGCGAGGTCGTGCTCCCGATCGCCACATGGGTGAAGCCGGGCGCGAGCGCGCGCACCTCGGCAGACACGGTGAGTGCAAGCGCCCCGCCTCGTGTCAGAGGGTGCTGGGGAGCGTCTTCCACAGGTGCGGCCGGTTCGGGGCGGCCTTCAGTGCGCCGAGGACGGCCGGGTGCGGTTCCGCGTAGAGGGCCGGATGGTCCAGCTCATCGGCCGCGGGATCGGGGATCCAGGCCAGCCGCTCGCCGTTCAGGGAGAACTGCGCGTCCACGCCCGGCTTGTTGCCCCGCGGGTCCTGCCGGTGCCATGCCCCATGGAAGCGCACGGCTACCAGGCCGTGCAGAGCGTGGCCGCTGCCGTCGTCGTGCATCAGCCGTTGGTAGCACAGGGCGGTGGGGATGTCCTCGGCGCGCAGCAGGGCCGCCAGGGCGTGGGCCTTGGCATGGCAGATGCCCGTGCGCCGCTCCAGCACGTCCGAGGCGCGCCAGGTGACGCGGAGGTCGCCGACGTCCGCGGAGTGCGGGATGGAGTCACGCACGAATTCGTAGGCGGCTCGCGCATAGGCATACGAGTCCGCGACCCCGTCGGCCAGCCGGGCGGCCGTCTCCCGCACCACCGAGTGGTGGTGGTTGATGGCCTCGTCGGCGGCCAGGTACGCGGACAGATCGGCGGTGTTCTGGATCAGCTCCATGCCCGCAGAGCATAGGAATGCGATCACCCGAACGTCAATGACTTTTCAAGCGATCGCATATCTATGCACGGCTGGGGACTAGCGGGCCATCTCCTCCTTGAGCGCCGCCACGAACGTGTCGACGTCCTCCTCCGTGGTGTCGAAGGAGCACATCCAGCGCACCACCCCGGCGCCCTCGTCCCAGAAGTAGAACCGGAACCGCTTCTGCAGCCGCTCGCTCACGTCGTGCGGCAGCTTCGCGAAGACGCCGTTGGCCTGCACGGGATGGAGGATCTCCACACCGTGCACCGCGCGCACGCCCTCGGCCAGCCGCTGGGCCATCTCGTTGGCATGCCGGGCGTTGCGCAGCCACAGGTCCTTGGCGAGCAGCGCCTCCAGCTGCACCGACACGAAGCGCATCTTGGAGGCGAGCTGCATGGACAGCTTGCGCAGGTGCTTCATCCGCCGCACCGCGTCCGGGTTGATGACCACGACGGCCTCGCCGAACAGGGCGCCGTTCTTCGTCCCGCCGAGCGAGAGGATGTCGACGCCGACCGCGTTGGTGAACGTCCGCATGGGCACGTTCAGGGTCGCGGCCGCGTTGGCTATCCGGGAGCCGTCCAGGTGCACCTTCATGCCGTGCGCGTGGGCGTGCTCGCAGATCGCCCGGATCTCCTCGGGCGTGTAGAGCGTGCCCAGCTCCGTGCTCTGGGTGATCGAGACGACCTGCGGCATCGCGCGGTGCTCGTCCTCCCAGCCCCAGGCCTGCCGGTCGATCAGCTCGGGCGTGAGCTTGCCGTCGGGGGTGGGCACGGTGAGCAGCTTCAGGCCGCCCATGCGCTCGGGCGCCCCGCCCTCGTCCACGTTGATGTGCGCGCTCTCGGCGCAGATCACCGCGCCCCAGCGGTCGGTGACCGCCTGGAGCGCGACGACGTTCGCGCCCGTGCCGTTGAAGACCGGGAAGGCCTCCGCGGTGGAGCCGAAGTGGCTGCGAATGATCCGCTGGAGGTTCTCGGTGTAGTCGTCCTCGCCGTACGCCACCTGGTGGCCGCCGTTGGCCAGGGCCAGGGCGGCCATCACCTCCGGATGCGCCCCGGCGTAGTTGTCACTGGCGAAACCGCGGACCTCCGGGTCGTGATGGCGACGCGCGTCGGTCCTGGGAGGGTTCACGGCTTCTCGGTCAGCCACAGACGGTTTCCGTTCACTTCGGCGGCGGGCTTGTTCCAGACACCCTCGATGGCCTCGGCCAGGTCCTTGACGTCCGTGAAGCCCGCGAACTTCGCGTTGGGGCGTTCGGCGCGCATCGCCTCGTGCACCAGCGCCTTCACCACCAGAATCGTAGCCGCGGACGTCGGCCCCTCGGGGCCCCCCGCCTTCCGGAAGAAGTCCGCCATGGCCAGCGTCCACGCCTCGGCGGCGGCCTTGGCCGCGGCATAGGCGGCGTTGCCCGCGGTGGGGTTGCTCGCGCCGGCGGCGCTGATCAGGACGTAGCGGCCGCGGTCGCTGCGCTGCAGCGCCTCGTGGAAGGCGAGGGAGGTGTGCTGCACGGTCTTGACGAGCAGCATCTCCAGGAAGTCCCAGTCGTCGAGGCTGGTCTTCGTGAAGGTCTCGCTGCCGCGCCAGCCGCCGACCAGATGCACAAGGCCGTCGACCCGGCCGAAGTCCTTCTCGATGTGCGTGGCCCAGTCGCGGGTGGACTGCAGATCGAGCAGGTCCACCGTGTCGCCGGTGACGGTGGCGCCGCCGGCGGCGTACCGGGCGGCGTCCACGGCGTCCGAGAGCCGCTCGGGGTCGTTGTCGGCCCCTACGACGGTCGCCCCTGCCTCGGCCAGGCGCAGCAGCGCGGCCCGTCCGGCGGGTCCGCCCGCGCCGGCCACCGCGATCACCGCACCGCTGAGAGACCCGTTCCCCATGTTCTTCCCCTCTGAAGCAGTGTTCTGGACGCGGTCGCTCACGCGGCGAGCCGCTCGGCGCTGTCCGCCGTGATGCCCTTGGTGGAGGCGATCACATTCTTCAGCTTCTTGGACAGGGCCTCATAGAACATGCTCAGCGGAAACTCGTCCGGAAGCACGTCGTCCACGAGCTTGCGCGGCGGCTGGGTCAGGTCCAGGGCGTCGGGGCCCTTGGCCCACTTCGAGCCGGGGTGCGGGGCGAGGTAGGTGGAGACCAGCTCGTAGCCGGCGAACCAGTGGACGAGCTTGGGGCGGTCGATGCCGTCCTTGTACAGCTTCTCGATCTCGGCGCACAGCTGGTTGGTGACCTGCGGGGCGCGCTCCCAGTCGATGGAGAGCTTGTTGTCGGTCCAGCGGACGACGTCGTGCTTGTGCAGGTAGGCGAAGAGCAGCTGACCGCCGAGGCCGTCGTAGTTGCGGTTGCGGTCGCCGGTGACCGGGAAGCGGAACATGCGGTCGAAGAGCACCGCGTACTGCACGTCACGGGCCTGCGGGACGCCGTCCGCCTGCAGCTTCACGGCCTCCTTGAAGGCGGTGAGGTCGCAGCGCAGCTCCTCCAGGCCGTACATCCAGAACGGCTGGCGCTGCTTGATCATGAATGGGTCGAACGGCAGGTCGCCGTGGCTGTGGGTGCGGTCGTGGACCATGTCCCACAGCACGAACGCCTCTTCGCAGCGCTTCTGGTCGTGGACCATCGCGGCGATGTCCTCGGGCAGCTCCAGGCCCAGGATGTCGACGGCGGCGTCGGTCACACGGCGGAAGCGCGCGGCCTCGCGGTCGCAGAAGATGCCACCCCAGGAGAATCGTTCCGGCGCCTCGCGCACGGCGATGGTCTCCGGGAAGAGGACGGCCGAGTTGGTGTCGTAGCCGGAGGTGAAGTCCTCGAACGTGATGCCGCAGAAGAGCGGGTTGTCGTAACGGGTGCGCTCGAGCTCGGCCAGCCAGTCCGGCCAGACCATGCACAGCACGACCGCCTCCAGATTGCGGTCCGGGTTGCCGTTCTGCGTGTACATCGGGAAGACGACCAGGTGCTGCAGGCCGTCGGCGCGGCCCGCCGCGGGCTGGAAGGCCAGCAGGGAGTCCAGGAAGTCCGGCACCTGGAAGCCGCCTTCGGCCCAGCGACGCAGGTCCTTGACGAGTGCCTCGTGGTAGGCGGTGTCGTGCGGCAGGAGCGGGGAGAGCTGCTCGACCGCCTCGGCGACACGGCCCACGGCGGCCTCGGCAGCGGCACGCTCCGGTGCGCCCTCGGCCTCGAAGTCGATCGATCCGTCCTTGGACTGCCATGGCCGGATCTGCTCCACGGCATCCTTGAGCACGGGCCAGGCCGGGTGCTCAACCACCCTGGTCAGCGAAGGAACCTGCTCCTCCGAACCCGCCTGCACAAGAATTTCCGTCATGTCCCATCCTTCACGGGAGAACCTCGCGTATGGACACCGTATGCATACCCGGTTTCTCTCAGCAAGAGGCAGTTCGGGAAATCTTTCTGCCGACCCGCATGGTCACCGCTGTTTTTCCTGTAGCAAACCGTGACGACGGTCACTTTCGCCGCAGTGGCGGGGTCGTACGGAGGCAGGTAGGAACCCATCGGATCCGGCCGGTCAATGTCGGGGGGACGCGCCCACGTCCGGGTGACCGAGGGGGTGGATACGAGCCAGGTTTCGCGCGCGCCGCGCCCCGATCCCTCGCGCAGGTGCGGGTCCATAGCGGGACCAGGCCATTAGGCTGCGAGCCTGCCGCGCGGACGACGACGTCCGGTCGGGTCCGCCGGCGCCGAGCCGCCGTCGACGGAAGCGAGTTGAACCTTGAACTTCCTTACCATCGGTCACCGCGGGGTCATGGGTGTCGAGCCCGAGAACACCCTTCGTTCCTTCGTCGCCGCGCAGCAGGCCGGCCTCGACCTGATCGAACTCGATCTCCATCTGAGCAAGGACGGCGCCCTGGTCGTCATGCACGACGCGGAGGTGGACCGCACGACCGACGGCTCCGGCCCGATCGCCGAGAAGACCCTCGCGGAGCTGCGTACCCTGGACGCGGGCCGCGGGGAGCGGGTGCCGCTCTTCGAGGAGGTCCTGGACGCGGTGAAGACGCCCTTGCAGGCGGAGATCAAGGACGTGGCGGCGGCCAGGGCGCTGGCCGAGGTCATGCACCGGCGGGACCTGGTCTCGCGGGTGGAGGTGTCCTCCTTCCACGACGAGGCGGTCGCCGAGATCGCCCGGCTGGTGCCGGGCGTGCGCACCGCGCTGATCGCGAGCCGCTACGGCACCGACGTGGTGGAGCGCGCCACGGCGGTGGGAGCCGCGACCGTCTGTCTCAACATCCGGCGGCTGACCCTGGAGATCGTCGAGCACGCGCGCGCGGCAGATCTGAAGATCATCGGCTGGGTGGTCAACACTCAGGACCACCTGCGGCTCGTCCGCGCGCTCCAGCTGGACGGCGCGACGACCGACTACCCGGAGATCAAGCGCACCGGCCGCTTCACGGCGTGAGGCCGCGTGGGCCGGCGCGTGATCTCCCGTACGAAAGTCGTACCGGTGAGCGTCACACCAGCGGCTTGACCAGCAGCTCGAACTGAAGGTCGTCGCGCTGCGGGATGCCGAAGCGCTCGTCGCCGTACGGGAAGGGCGTCATCTGTCCCGTACGGCGGTAACCGCGGCGCTCGTACCAGGCGATCAGGTCGTTCCGGGCCGAGATCACGGTCATGTGCATCTCGGTGGCGCCCCAGGTCTCGCGGGCCTGTCGCTCCGCCTCCGCCATGACCACCTTGCCGAGGCCCCCGCCCTGCAGGGCGGGGCTGACCGCGAACATGCCGAAGTAGGCGTGGTCGCCGCGGTGTTCGAGCTGGCAGCAGGCGACGATCCGGCCGTCCTGCTCGACCGTCAGCAGCCGGCTGCCGGGCGACTTGAGGACCTGCAGGACACCCTCCGGATCGGTCCGCTGCCCCTCGAGGATGTCCGCCTCGGTGGTCCACCCGGCCCGGCTGGCGTCGCCCCGGTACGCCGACTCGATCAGAGCGACCAGCGCGTCGACGTCGGCGTCGGTGGCGTCTCGGAAGGTCGGTTCGGTAGTGGTGGTGGTGTCCATGAGGCGGTCTCCGATCTCGGGCGCGGCTGAGCCAGGGACGAGGGTAACTGTGCCACTAGGCTCCGGATGCATGGTGCACGTACTCAGCAGCCGGACACTTCTCCACCCCACGGACCCCGAGCGCTCCCGCGTCTTCTACGGGGAGCGACTGGGCCTGCCCGTCTACCGGGAGTTCGGCACGGGCCCGGAGCGCGGGACCGTCTACTTCCTCGGCGGCGGCTTCCTGGAGGTCTCCGGCCGCTCCGAGACCCCGCCGTCACCGGCGGTACAGCTCTGGTTGCAGGTCGCGGACGTGGCCGGCGCGCATGAGGAACTGCGGGCCGGGGGCGTCGAGATCGTGCGGCCTCCGGTGAAGGAGCCGTGGGGCCTGATCGAGATGTGGATCGCCGATCCGGACGGCACCCGGATCGTCCTGGTGGAGGTCCCGCCGGACCATCCGCTGCGGTACCGTCCCGGCATCTGACGGGCGTCTCCCACGCCCCCCACCTGTTCCGGAACTCCCACGCCCCCCACCTCTTCCGGAAAAGGTGCTCTCAGCTCCTGCTGCCCGCAGTGAGCGGGTGGCCGCTGACGCCGAGCAGCGACGGCACGGACTCCGTCTGCCGCAGTACGCGCAGGACCGGCTCCCGGCGCTCGGGGCGTCGAGCCGACGGCACGCGTCCGGGGTGGAAAGACCGGGGACACCTCGCAGGGACACACGGGCCGGCCACCGAGGCACGGCACCGCGCACGCCCGGCGCCTTCGCCGCCAGGGCATCGGTCTCCGGATGGCCCGTGCGGGCGGCCGGGGCTAGCGTGCCAGGAGGGGGCCCGCCCGCGCGCGGAGATCCCCTGCTCGCCGCGGCCACGCCGGAAGGAGCCCTCATGAAGTTCGACAAGCCGGTGATCGGCGGCCCCTGCTGGACCGAGCTGGGGACCAGCGATCTGGAGGGGGCGAAGCGGTTCTACGCGGAGCTGTTCGGCTGGCGGCCGGAGACGGATCCGCGGCAGGAGGCGGGCGGATACACGATGGCGCACCTGGGGGACGCGGCGGTCGCCGCGCTCAGCCCGCTGTACCAGGAGTCCCAACCGGTGGCCTGGAACGTGTCGTTCGCCGTGGGCGACGCGGATGACTCTGCGCGGCGGGTGGAGGAGGCAGGAGGGACGGTGGTCCTCGGCCCGATGGACGTTTTCGACGTGGGACGCTTCGCGGTGGCCCTCGACCCGACGGGCGCCGCGTTCCAGCTGTGGCAGGCGCGGGCCTTCCCGGGTGCCGGTCTGTTCAACGCGCCCGGCACGCTCGGCTGGGTGGAGCTGGCGACCCGCGACCCCGACCGGGCCCGGGACTTCTACACCACCGTTTTCGGCTGGAGCGTCAACGCCTCGCAGTGGTACACGCAGTGGGGCATCGGCGGGGAGGACTTCGGCGGCATGGCCGACATGGGCGACCGGTTCCCGCCGGAGGTGCCGCCGCACTGGCTGCCGTACTTCGCGGTGGACGACGTGGACGCGACGGCGGAGGTCGCCGAGCGGGCGGGCGGCGCCGTCGTCATGCCGCCCACGTCCGTACCGGACGGGCCGCGCATCGCGGTGCTGCGGGACCCGCAGGGAGCGGCGTTCGGCGTGCACAAGGCAGGCGAGGAGGGCTGAACGGCCGGCTGTGGGCGGCGGCGGGAAGACGGCCGCATGTTCTACGGGGTCTCAGCCCTTACATGTACGGGGACGGAGGCGATCACTTCGGCGACCTCATGGACGACATGCGTTCGTCGGCTTCCAGCCGCGGCGGCGAGGCGTGACGCCCCAACCCGGTGGGCCCGACGCAGTCCGGCGCTCAGGCGCGCAGTGCGCCCATCCGGCCCTCCAGGCGGCTGAGCAGGTCGGCGAGCAGGGCGGCCAGCTCGGTCTGGCCCTCGGGGGCGAGGACGGACAGCACGGCGGTCTCGTAAGCGAGTTGGTCGGGGAGGACGCCGTCCACGAGATCGCGGCCGGCTTCGGTGAGGCGGAGGTGGGCGACACGGCGGTCACGGGGGTCGCCGCGCCGCTCGACCAGTCCGCGTTCGGTCAGCTGCTTGAGCCGCTTGGTGACGGCGGCCCCGGACGAGAAGGTCTCCCGGGCCAGCTCCCCCGGGGTCAGCTCGTGACCGGTACGGCGCAGCGCGCCGAGCAGGTCGAACTCCGGGCGGCTGAGACCGGCCCGGCGCAGCGGCGCGTCCTCGGCCTGCTGGAGGAGCGCGGCACAGCGGTTGATCCGGCCGATGACCTCCATGGGCCCGGTGTCCAGCTCGGGGTGCACGGCCCGCCACTGCCGGACGACGGACGCGACGGTGTCGGTCCGCGCCGCATCGCTCCCGGCCTCGGGCCGCCCGTTCCCCGCCCCATCCCCGGCCTCCGGCCGCCCGCTCCCCGCAGCACCGCCGGCCTCGGTACCCCTGGCCGGCGGTCGTCCGTTCGTCGGCGTCATGGCCGTGCGTCCTCCGTCGTCCTGCCCGTGTCCTGCGTCAGGGGTGCGAGCCCCTGGCGTCGTACCGTCGCGGCGAGCGTACGGTGTCCGGACTGCTCGGCGAGCACGACCCGCTCCTCGGGCAGGGCGCGCTGCCACCACTCGCCGGCGGCCGCTTCCGCCGTGGCGCGCAGGTCGACCAGGGCGGCGGCGAGGGAGCGGCGGGCGGTCTCCACGGCGCGGGGTTCCGGCTGCGGCTCGGCGAGCAGCCGGACGGAGTGCTCGCGGGCGCGTTCGACCGTGGTCAGCGCGTGCTCGATCCGGTCCCCCGCGCGCCGGTTGGTGACGGCCACGGCCGCGACGAAGCCGACCAGCGCGCCGACGAGGGTGTCGGCGACCCGCTCGGTGATGAGCCGGCCGGGGTCCTGGGTGCGCGCGAACTCGGTGATGAGCAGGGCCATCGGCGTGACGCACACGCTGCCGAGCCAGTAGTTGCGGCCGATCAGCGCCTCGGCGCCGAAGTTGAAGGCGAGGCAGCACAGCACCAGGGCCGCCGGGTGGAGATGCGCCAGGGGCGCGACCGCGGCGAAGACCAGGACGCCGACCAGGTTGCCGACGACGCGCTGGATGCCCCGGCTCCAGGTGAGGGTGACGTTGGCCTGGTAGAGGGAGGCCGCGGTGACCAGGGCCCAGTAGGGGCGGCCGACGCCGAGGGCCAGGGAGGCGTAGCCGGCGAGGGCGCAGCCGATCGCGGTGCGGGCGGCGAGCGGGGCGAGCCGGTGCCGCAGCGGGCGGTCGGGAAAGGCGAGTTCGGTGTCCACACCAAGCAGTTCGTCGGCCGACTCGCCCGGGGACCCGGCGCGCGGGATGCGGCCGGTGCCGCGCAGCTCGCGGGCCCAGGCCCGCAGCCGCTCGGCTTCGGTGTCGGCCGGGGCGGCGAGGGCGACCTCGGCACGGACCAGGAGTTGTTCGAGGGCGCGTCGGGTGCGGTCGGGGCGGGCGCCGGCGGCCAGCAGGGACTGCCAGGCGGCGTGGATGGCGGCGGCGCTCGTGACGCGGGCCTTGGCGTGGCCGTCGGCGGTGCCGCGCGTGTCGGCGTACACGGCGGCCGCGTTCAGGGCCTGCGCGGTGGCGCGGCGCTCGGGACCGTGCGGGCGGAGCAGACCGGGCGCCATGCCGACGAGCCAGGCCCAGGCGCCCGCCGTCAGGGCCAGTCCGACGTGGCCGGGGACCTGGCCGAGGCTTTGTGGCGCGAACAGGGAGGCGGAGCTGATGAAGGTGAGCACCACGTTGCCGGGCGGCCCGATGCGGGTGGCGTCGCACACCGTCTTCTGCACGGCCGCCATGAGGGCGCCGACGGTGACCAGCACAGCGGCGTCGGTGGTGAGCGAAGCCGCGACGAGGGCGACGGCGAGGCCGCCGACCATGCCGAGCACCACCAGGACGAGAGCCCGGGCCCGTGCGGCATAGGGCCGGTTGTGGCCGTAGAGCGCGCACAGGGAACCAGCCATCGTGTACATGGCGAGATCGAGGCGGTCGAGCGCCAGCAGAGTGAGGTTGGGCGGAGCGACCGCGGCCACCACGCTCAGTGCGGGCTTGAACCAGATGTCGGAGGGCCGCCCGAGGCGGAGCACACCGGTGAGGGGGAGACGGAGACGGGTGGCACTGCTCATAAAATTAATTTAGCATGTATTTTACTCGTAAAGCATATTGCTGGACCCTCCCTCACCTGCCGTGCTCCCGTGAATGCTCCCCGTGCACCCCCTTGCGCTCGCGTGTGCCCCGAGCCCCGTGGGCATCGCATCCTCGACCGACCGTCGGGAGGGGGTGGCACGCGTGCATGGTCCGGCCTGGCCGGCCTGGCTGCTGGTCGCGCTCTGCGCGGCGACCGGGGCCTACTGCCTGCTGCGCATGCGCAGCGGTGTCGAGGAGCAGCGCCGGGCCGCCGGCGGCGAAGCGCTCATGGGATTCGGTATGGCCGCGATGGCGGTGCCCGCCACGGTGTTCACTCCGCCGGGATGGGCGTGGCCCCTGTACGCGGCCGTGTTCGGCGCGGCGGCGCTGCGCGCCCTGTGGGCCGCACGCGGCGAACCCCACCATCTGCACCATCTGGTGGGGACGGCGGCGATGGTCTACATGTCCCTCGTCATGGCGGCCTCCCCCACCGCCCACCACCACCCGCGCGTCGGCGGCGGAGTGCCGCTGGTGACGGGCGTGCTCCTGCTCTACTTCACCGGCTATGTGCTGATCTCCGGCGCCCGCCTGGTGCCCGCCGCGGTGGCGGCGGGCGGCACGGCGGCGGTGCGCTGGGGCGACCGTCCGGAACTCGCCCGGGCGTGCCGGTTGTCGATGGGGATCGGCATGGTGGCGATGCTGCTGACGATGTGAACCGCCGGGCCCGGCAGGGAAGCGGGCGTTGCCTGCGTCACTTGGGCACCGGGGACCGTACCGGTGGGCGGCTCGCCGCTCGTAGGGTGCTGCCCATGATGGTCCCCGTGGCACTGCTGCTGCTCGGCGCTCTGACCGCCGTCGTCGCCCCGCGGCTGCTCGCCCGGGCCGACTGGGCGGACCGTGAGCCGGTGGTCGCCCTGTGGGTGTGGCAGTGCGCGGTGGCGGCCGTGCTGCTGTGCTGTGCACTGTCGATGACGCTCAGCGCGGCCGCGGCCTGGCACGCGGTACGCGGGCATGTGTTCGGTACGGCTCCTCGCGCGGTGGTGGACGCCTACGCCCTCGGCGCGGCCGGACCGTGGGCGCCGACGACCGCGGTGACGCTCGCCTGCGGCGGACTGTGGAGCCTGGCAATGCTGGTGCGCGAGGTCGTACAGGCCCGGGCGCTACGGCACCTGCGGCGGACCGAACTCCTCGTGCGCGCCCCCTTGTTGCCGGGCGAGGAGCCGGCCGGCGGCCGGATGCTGGCGCTGGAGGGCGAGCGTCCGGACGCCTGGTGGCTGTCCGGTTCGACGCCCCGGCTCGTCATCACCACCGCCGCCCTGCGTCGGCTGAAAGGGCGGCAGCTGGACGCCCTGCTCGCACATGAGCAGGGACACGACCGGGCCCGGCACGACTGGCTGCTGCGCTGCTCGGCCGCCCTGGCCGGCGGGTTCCCTCGGGTGCCCGTGTTCGCCGCCTTCCGCGCCGAGATGCACCGGCTGGTCGAGTTGGCCGCCGACGACATGGCCTCCCGGCGCTTCGGCCGGCTGACGACCGCCCTGGCACTGGTCGAACTCAACAAGGACCGGGGCGTGTTCGGTCCCTGCCCCACCCCCGAGGCGCATGTCCCCCAGCGCGTGCGCAGGCTGCTGACACCCCCGGACCGCCTCCCGGCACTGCACCGGCTGCGCCTGACGGCGACCGCCGCTCTGATGCCGCTGATCCCGGTCCTGGTGGCGCTGGTACCCGGGCTTCGGGCTCTGGGGTGACGAAGCCCGCCCTCGGGGGCTCGACGAGACCGCGGGTCCCGCGCCGATGGGCGCCGATGCCCCCGTACCGGTGGGGCTCGCTCCCGGCCCAGGCCCTCGGGCTGGCGAGAGCGGCAGTCCGCGGCCGGTGGCGGCAGTGCTGAGGCAAGGGCCTTGGCCGACGAAAGTCCAGGTCATGGGCCAGTACCGCCGCGCCAGTAGCGCCGACGCCGGGCCCCATGGCGCTGGCCCCCCCGCCCAAGGACTCGGGCGCAGACGAAGGCGCAGGTCCGAGGCCAGTAGCGTCGGTGCCAGAGCCAGGGCCTTGAGGCAGTGAGAGCGCCAGTCCCGGGAACAGTACCGCCAGTGACGGTGGCGTCGATGCCAGGGCCAACGGCGCTCGCGCCCCGCCCAAAGGACTCGGGCGAGCGAGTGCGGGAGTCCGTGTCAGCGGCAGGGCGACGGTGTTCCCGCGCTTCGGGCCCGCGACCGGCTGCACCCGGAGCCCAGGGTGCTGGCCCTCGGCCCGTTCCCTCGACGAAGATCGCCGCATGCACCACCGGCCCGCCGAGTCCCCGCCCCGCGCGCCGGCCCACCGCACGGCGGCCGTCGTGGCCGCCGTACTCGCCGTCTGTTCCGCGCTGCTGCTGACGCTCGTGGCGACCAGGTGGCGTCCTCTGCTCGTCGTGGACGGCGACATCTCCCGCCGCACCCACCGCTCGGCCGTCCGGGAGCAGGCCCTCACGCACGCCGTCCGCATCCTGACGGACTGGGTGTGGGGTCCGCTGACCATGCGTCTGGTGTGCGCGGCGGCCACGGTCTGGCTGATGTGGCGCCGCGCGGACCGGTGGACGGCGGTGTGGGTGGCGGTCACCATCGCCCTGGCCACGATCGTGCAGCAGTCGCTGAAGGCGGCCGTCGCCCGGCCCCGCCCGATCTGGCCGGATCCCGTCGACAGCGCGCGCTACGCCGCCTTCCCCTCCGGGCACGCGATGACGGCGACCGTGGTCTGCGGGCTCCTGCTGTGGCTGCTGCACCGCTACGGCGCCGGCCGCGCCCTGTGGGGTCCGGCCGTTGCCGTGGCCGCCGTCTCCGTGGTGGGCGTGGGCCTGACCCGGGTGTGGCTGGGCGTCCATTGGCCCTCGGACGTGGTGGGCGGCTGGCTGTTCGGGGCGCTGGTGGTGGCGGTGGCCGTCGTGGTGCACGAGTGTCGGCGGGGCCGTCGGCCGCACCCGGAGCCCGGGTAGAGTCCCGCGCATGGCTGCCGTGCTCTTCGATTTCTCGGGAACCCTGTTCCGCGTCGAGTCCACCGAGTCCTGGCTGCGTGACGTACTGAAGGAGGCGGGTCTGACCCTGCCGGAGTCCGAACTGGCCGACAACGCGAGGGCCTTGGAGGTGGCCGGGGCGCTGGCCGGCGGGGCGGCTCCGGTCGAGCTGCCGGAGGACCTCGCCGAGCTGTGGGCGGTGCGGGACGAGAGCGCCGAGCTGCACCGGGCCGCCTACACCGGGCTGTCGCGGCGCGTCCCGTTGCCCGACCCGGCTCTGCACGACGCGTTGTACGAGCGGCAGATGTCCCCGGCCGCCTGGGCGCCGTACCCGGACACCGCCGAGGTGCTGCGCACGTTGCGCGAGCGCGGGATCGGCGTCGGCGTGGTCAGCAACATCGGCTGGGACCTGCGCCCCGTCTTCCGCGAGCACGGTCTCGACGCGTACGTGGACGTCTACACGCTCTCCTACGAACACGGCGTGCGGAAGCCGGACCCACGGTTGTTCTCGGCCGCCTGTGCGGAACTGGGCGCCGATCCACGGCAGGTGGTGATGGTCGGTGACAGCAGGACTGCGGACGGCGGTGCGGCCGCGCTGGGCTGCCGTGTGCACTTCGTGGACCATCTGCCGGTGGCACAGCGGCCGGACGCGCTGCGGCCGGTGCTGGCCATGGTGAGCTGAGCGGAACTCCGCCCGCTTCAGCCCCGGTAGTCCTCGACCTGGGCCGACGGTCGCGCCCGCGCCTCGTCCGGGTTCTCCCCGAACTCGGCCTTGGCGCGGCGCTGCCGCAGCAGGACCCAGCACTGGTCGAGTTCGCGTTCCAGCTGTCCGAGCCGCTGCTGTTCGGTGTCGCTGTCGATGGCGCCGGAGGCGACCGCCTCACGCAGCCTGCGCTCGTCCTCGATCATCTCCGTGATCCTGGTCAGGATCCGCCGGTCCTGTTCCATGTCGCAGGCCTCCTCGGCTGGGCACCCGTGTCCACTCCAGGGACGCGACGACCGGTGTACGACAGCAGCGTCGCAGGTGCCCCGGCGCCGTCCGTCTGAGACGATCCCCCGCGTCGCCCCAGACGAACGGCAGCTTTGAACGGGCCCGCGCACAGCGGAGCCACTGCGTTGAGTATAGTTGGCTGGCAGCCAGTCAACGCAGGAGTTACAGGATGTCCCCGCGCAGCGCCTCGGTCAATGAAGAGTTGCGCCGGCGTTCCCGGGAGCGGCTGCTCCAGGCCGCGGTCGAGCTGGTCGACGAGCACGGGTTCGAGGCCACCACGCTGGCCGACATCGCGGACCGGGCGGGTTCGGCGCGCGGCTTGGTGTCGTATTACTTCCCCGGCAAGCGCCAGTTGGTCCAGTCCGCCGTGCACCGGCTGATGCACCGCACGCTGGAGGAGGCGCTGGAGCGGGAGCCGCACAGCGAGGACGGCCGGGAGCGGCTGGCCCGTGCCATCGACGCGATCCTGGGACTCGCCCGGGACCGGCCGGTCCTCATGCGGCAGCACATGGCGGGGCTGCTCCAGGCCGAGGGTTTCGTGCAGTGCCCGGAGCAGCGGCGCCTGTCGGAACTGCTGAGTGACACGGTCGCCCGGTACGGCTCCGATGACGTGACGGCCGCCTATCCCCTGCTGCGCGCCCTGCTGATGGGGGCGGTGTACGCGGCACTGGTGCCGGGGGTGCCGATGCCCGTTCCGGCGCTGCGGGCCGAGCTTTTCAAGCGGTACGGGCTCGAGTGGGACATGGGCGCGCCGCCGGGGAGCGAGGCGGACGCCGAGGCGGGGCGGGAAGACGATCTGTCGCGGTTCTTCGCGACCGAGGAGCGGGCCGAGTAGCGACCACCGGGCCGCTCGTCACCCAACTCGGCTGCTGGGCACTTTGCTGGCGAGGTGTCAGGAATCCGGTGTCCCGTGGCCCGCGCGGTCCCCCTCGCACCTCCCCTTCACCACTACCCCGCAGGACCCCACCGCAACTGCCCCGCCCGATCCCTCCGCCACTACCCCGCACGCCTCGAACAGCGACCCGGCGTGCAGTGTGATCGCATGATCACACTTCATGCGTACAGGTATGCGTCCACGTCACCCCACCGGCCCCTGCCGTCGGAGGCCCGGCAGTGCCATGCTGGAGCCGTCCGCACACTCTCCTCCTTCGGGCAAGGAGTACCGCCGTGCTGCGTGTCGCCGTCGTCGGATCCGGGCCGAGCGGGTGTTACACCGCCCAGACCCTGGTCCAGCTGGATCCCGAGGTACGCGTGGACGTGCTGGACCGGCTGCCGTGCCCCTACGGTCTGGTGCGCTACGGCGTGGCCCCCGACCACGAGAAGATCAAGTCCTTGCAGGGCAGCCTGCGGACGGTGCTGGAGCACGAGCGGGTGCGCTTCCTCGGCGGGGTCCGGGTGAACGGGCCCGGCGGCCTGTCCGTGGAGCGGCTGCGGGCGCTGTACCACGCGGTCGTGTACTGCGTGGGCGCGGCCGCCGACCGCCACCTCGGGATCCCCGGCGAGGAATTGCCGGGCAGCTGGTCGGCCACCGAGTTCGTGTCCTGGTACAGCGCGCATCCGGACGCCGTCGACGCCGGATTCGTGCACGGTGTCCGGTCGGCGGTGGTGATCGGCGTGGGCAATGTGGCCGTGGACGTCACCCGGATGCTGGCGCGGGGCGCCGGGGAGCTGCGTCCGACGGACATGCCGCAGGCGGCGCTGGACACGCTGGCGGCCAGCGGGGTCGCCGAGGTCCACATGGTCGGCCGGCGCGGCCCCTCGCAGGCCCGTTTCACCACCAAGGAGCTGCGCGAGCTGGGTGGCCTGCCCGGCACCGAAGTGAGCGTGGATCCCGCCGAGCTGGCGCTGGACCCGGGATACGCCGACCCCTCGGCGCTGCCCGCTGTGCAACGGCGCAACGTGGAGGCGCTGCGCGGCTGGGCGGCCGCCGCGCCCCGGCAGACGGAGCGCCGGATCCGGCTGCGGTTCTTCCTGCGGCCCGTGGAGGTGCTCGCGGAGGGCGGCCGCGTGGGTGCCGTGCGCTTCGAGCGGACGGCACCGGACGGACTCGGCGGTGTGAAGGGCACCGGACAGTACGAGGACCTGCCGGCCCAGCTGGTGCTGCGCTCGGTGGGCTATCGCGGAGTGCCGCTGGAGGGGCTGCCGTTCGACGCGGGGAGCGGCACCGTGCCGCACCGGGAGGGCCGCGTCCTGCGCGACGGCGCCGTGTCTCCGGGCGAGTACGTCGCCGGCTGGATCAAGCGCGGCCCGACGGGTGTCATCGGCACCAACCGGCCGTGCGCCAAGGAGACGGCGACCTCCCTGCTCGTGGACGCGCCCGCGCTCGTACGCGAGGGGGTACCGGACGACGCGCTCCCGGCGCTGCGGGCGGCGGGCGTCGAACCGGTGCCGTGGGCCGGCTGGCAGGCGATCGAGCGCGCCGAGGCCGAGCTGGGAGCGCGGCTGGGCCGGGGCGTGGTCAAGCTGGCCGACTGGGGCGCGCTGCTGGGGGCGGCGCGGACGGGGTAGCCGAGTCGACGGCTTCCAGGTGGGCATGACACACACCGGCAACACACCGGACATCAACAAACTGTTCAAGGCGCTTACGGTCACGTGCTGTTCGGATGCCACTCCCCCACCGCCGCTCTGGAGTCCCCATGCCCACGACCGCACAGGTTCACCCCGTCGACGAGACACCACCGCTACGGCAGCTGGCGGCCTTCGGTCTGCAGCATGTGCTCGCGATGTACGCGGGCGCCGTCGCGGTACCGCTGATCGTGGGCGGTGCGATGAAGCTGTCGCCCGCCGACCTGGCCTATCTGATCACCGCCGATCTGCTGGTGTGCGGCATAGCCACGCTGATCCAGTGCGTCGGGTTCTGGCGGTTCGGCGTACGGCTGCCGATCATGCAGGGCTGTACGTTCGCGGCCGTGTCACCGATGGTGCTCATCGGGACGACCGGCGGCGGGCTGCCCGCGATCTACGGCTCGGTGATCGTCGCCGGGCTCGCCATCGTGCTGCTCGCACCGGTCTTCGGCCGGCTGCTGCGCTTCTTCCCGCCGCTGGTCACCGGCACGGTGATCCTGATCATCGGTGTCTCGTTGCTGCCGGTCGCGGGCAACTGGGCCGCGGGCGGCGCCGGCGCGAAGGGCTTCGGGGAGCCGAAGAACCTGGCGCTGGCGGCCTTCGTGCTGGCGGTCGTACTCGGCGTGCAGCGGTTCGCACCGGCCTTCGTCAGCCGGATCGCCGTGCTGATCGGCATCGCGGTGGGTCTGGCGGTCGCCGTGCCGTTCGGGTTCACCGATTTCAGCGGGGTCGGGAACGCGGACTGGGTCGGGATCAGCACGCCGTTCCACTTCGGCGCGCCGGAGTTCAAGGTGTCCGCGATCGTCTCCATGCTGGTGGTGGCGCTGGTGACGATGACGGAGACCACGGGTGACCTGATCGCGGTCGGGGAGATGACGGGGCGGCGGGTGGAGCCGCGCTCGCTGGCCGACGGCCTGCGCGCGGACGGTCTGTCGAGCGTCCTCGGCGGCGTGTTCAACACCTTCCCGTACACGGCGTACGCGCAGAACGTCGGCCTGGTCGGGATGACCCGGGTGCGCAGCCGCTGGGTGGTCGCGGCGGCCGGCGGCATCCTCGTCCTGCTCGGCTTGCTGCCCAAGCTGGGCGCGGTGGTCGCGGCGATCCCCGCGCCGGTGCTCGGCGGGGCGGGCCTGGTCATGTTCGGGACGGTCGCGGCGAGCGGGCTGCGGACGCTGGCCCGGGTCGACTTCAGGGGCAACAACAACCTGACCGTGCTGGCCGTTTCGGTGGCGGCCGGCATGCTGCCGGTGGGCGTGCCCACGGTCTACGCGAAGTTCCCGGACTGGTTCCAGACGGTGATGGACAGCGGTATCAGCGCGGGCTGCCTGACGGCGATCGCCCTGAACCTGCTGTTCAACCACCCTCCCGCCAGGACGGGTTCGGCCCCGGACGCCGAGCCGGAGGGCCGGCCGGCCGACGGTGTCGAGGCTGTCGGGACATCCCGGAACGAGATCGCCTAGACCGGCCGCTCACGTCCTGTGGTACAGGTCCGCGGGAACCGCCCCGGCCGGCACCCCGTACCCCTTCGGGTTGAGGTCCAGCCAGTCCCCGTCCCGCAGGTCGGGCAGCAGCCGGCCGGGCCGGCCCGGATCCCGTACCGCCCGGTGGTCCGGCCGGCGGTCGTTGCCGGTGGCCGATGTCACGCTCCACGCCCCTGCCGCCCCAGGGAGGTCCCCAGCTCTCGCCGGTACCCGGCATAGGCCGTGCGCAGTGCCTCCCCGGGCCAGTCGGCGGGCAGGAGTTCGGGCGGCAGCACCGGGTCGGTGAGCAGGTGGCGTACGGCCGCGGCGAAGGCGGTGAGGCGGTCGGCCGGGTGCTGGGCGCCGGTCGCGTGGGTCAGCAGGGTCCGGGCGGTGGCCGCCCAGTCGTCCAGCGGCCACAGACGGGCGACCTGCCCGTGCGCGGATCCGCCGGGGCGGGCGGTGTAGGACAGGGCCACGCGCGCGAGGTCGGCCGGCAGGGACCGGGCGAGGTTGGCCGGCCGCAGCCACACGCCCTCGCGGAGTTCGGCCAGGCGCAGGACGGTCAACCGGGCGCGCAGGTCGGCTCGTTCTGCGGGGCCGCGGCCGGTCGCGGTGATCACCACCATCTCCCAGTCGCCGTCCCACGCGCGCGTTCGGGGATGCAGCGCCTCGTCCTGGCGGCGCTGGCGGGCCAGCAGCCGGTCGCTGAGCCCGTAGACGGCGTCCGTGCGGCGCAGGTCCCCGGCGGCCACCATCCGGCTCAGCGCGGCCCGGAGCGTGGAGCCGCCGACGCCGAAGGGCTCCACCAGCCGGACGAGGTCCTTCACCGGCAACTCGGGCGGGTGCACGCCCAGCAGCAGGCTGAGCACGACCGACCGCGCGGACAGCGGCCGCAGCCCTGTCCGGCCCGGCTCGACCGACACGTTCATGCGCATGGGCACGTACTGTACGTGCGCCTCCTTGTTGCATCATTGCGACAGTCGCTGGAAGAGTGCAACATGGCCGCATGGTCTCGATACCCGCGCAGTCGGCGCAGCCGTCGCAGTACGCCACCCACGACGTCACCAACCAGGCCCCACCTCTCGCCCCGTACGACGCCTCCGCCGACCAGGCCCTGCTGGAGGGGCTGCGCCGGGAGGGTGCCGGATGGGCCGAGGACGGCGTTCGCCGGCTGGGGCTGCGCGCCGGCAGCGAGGAGGCCCAGGAGTGGGGCGAGCAGGCGAACCGGCACGAGCCGGAACTGCGCACCCACGACCGCCACGGCCATCGGATCGACGAGGTCGAGTTCCATCCCAGCTGGCACCACCTGATGCGGACCGCGGTCGCGGAGGGCCTGGCCGGGGCCCCGTGGGCGGACGACCGGCCCGGCGCCCATGTGGCCCGTACGGCGGGCGGGCTCGTGTGGGGGCACACCGAGGCCGGGCACGGCTGCCCGACGTCGATGACGTACGCCGCCGTCCCCGCCCTGCGCGCCCAGCCGGAGCTAGCCAAGGTCTACGAACCGCTGCTGACCAGCCGTGAGTACGAGCCCGGGCTGCGCGTCCCGGCCGAGAAGCCCGGACTGCTCGCCGGGATGGGCATGACCGAGAAGCAGGGCGGCTCCGACGTCCGTACGAACACCACCACGGCGACGCCCACCGGCGAGCCCGGCGTGTACACGCTCCGCGGGCACAAGTGGTTCACGTCGGCGCCGATGTGCGATGTCTTCCTGGTACTGGCGCAGGCCCCGGGCGGTCTGTCGTGCTTCCTGGTGCCACGGATCCTGCCGGACGGCAGCCGCAACACCTTCCGCATCCAGCGGCTGAAGGACAAGCTCGGCAACCGGTCAAACGCCTCCTCCGAGCCGGAGTTCGACCGGACGGTGGCCTGGCTGGTCGGACCGGAGGGGCGGGGCGTGAAGACCATCATCGAGATGGTCAACTGCACCCGCCTGGACTGCGTGATGTCCTCGGCCACCCTGATGCGCAAGACGCTCGTCGAGGCGGGCCACCACGCACGCCACCGCAGCGCGTTCGGCGCCCGGCTCATCGACCAGCCGCTGATGCGCAACGTCCTGGCCGACCTGGCGCTGGAGTCGGAGGCAGCGACGACGCTCACGCTGCGGCTGGCCGGGGCCGCGGACCGGGCCGTGCGCGGGGACGCAGGAGAGCGTGCCTTCCGGCGGATCGCCACCGCCGTCGGCAAGTACTGGGTCACCAAGCGGGGCCCGGCGTTCACCGCGGAGGCCCTGGAGTGCCTGGGCGGCAACGGGTACGTCGAGGAGTCCGGCATGCCCCGCCACTATCGGGAGGCTCCCCTGCTGTCCATCTGGGAGGGCTCCGGGAACGTCAACGCGCTCGACGTGCTGCGCGCCCTCGGCCGGGAACCCGGGGCCGCCGACGCCCTGTTCGCCGAACTCGCCCTCGCGCGCGGGGCGGACGGCCGCCTGGATGCGGCCGTGGCCGCGCTGAAGGACCAGCTGGCCGAAACCGATCAGGTCGGCGCCCGCCGGCTGGTCGAACGGATGGCCCTCGCCCTCCAGGCCTCGCTCCTGGTCCGGCACGCCCCGCACCCGGTCGCGGACGCCTTCTGCGCATCCCGGCTGGGCGGCGACTGGGGGCACGCCTTCGGCACCCTGCCCGCCGGGACGGAGCTGGACGCGATCCTGGAGCGTGCCCTCCCGGCCTGAACCCATCCCTCCCCCCGCCGCTCCGGTGGCCGGTGAGAGCCGACGGATCGCACACAGTCAGCGCGCGGTTCCGCTTCGTTGTCAGTGCCGTGGTGCAGACTCGCGATCAGGTGGCACTCGTCTGGGGAGGACAACGTGTTCACGGGGATCGACGAGGTCGACTGGGCCTCGCTGCGGCACGCGTACGGCAGCGCGGAGGACGTACCCGGCTGGTTGCGGGGACTGGCCTCCGCCGACGCCGCCGAGCGACAGACCGCGCTCGACGGCATGTACGGCGCGGTGCACCACCAGGGGAACGTGTACGACTCGACGCTGGCGTGCGTTCCCTTCCTGTGCTCCCTCGCGGCCCGCGAGGCGGTGCCGGACCGGGGCTGCATCGTCGAACTGCTGGTCAGCATCGGGGCGGAGAGCGGGGACGCACGCGCGCGTGAGGCGGTGGGCGCGGACGCCGAAGTGTTCGTGTCCCTCCTCGGGGATCCGGACGCGGGAGTGCGCCGGGCGGCGGCCGGGGCCGCCGTACGGTTCCTCGACGGTCCGGCTCGTGTCCTGGACCTCTTACGCCTGCGGATCCCGGTCGAGCGGGACGACCGGGTCCTGCTCGCGCTCACGGAGGCCCTCGGCCTGTTCGTGCGCAGGCACCCGGCGCACGCTGCCGCGGTGGACCTCCTGACCGCACTGAGCGCCCCGCCCCACGACCCCGGGCTGCGGCTGGCCGCGCTCGGCCAACTCGCGCTCGGCGCCCCCGACCGGCTCCCGGCCGACCTGGTGCCGACGGCCGTCCGGCTGCTGCGGGACAGGTCTGCGCGCCGCACCCCTGTGCCGGACCAGCCTCGCAACGACACCTTGGTGGGGCGGATACGGCGGCTGCGCCCCTCGGACGAGGAGGGCGCCCATCTGCTGCGCACCCTGCACACCGCGCTCGGTGACCGGACCGGTGACCGGATCGCCCTGCTCACCGGGCAGTTGAGCAGCCCGGACCCGATGGACCGGTGCAATGCCGTGTGCATGTCGGCGGTGCTGTTCCGCGGCTGGCGGGCCGACTGCAGCGGGCCGGTGGCCCTGATCGCTGCCCAACTCGGCACGGAGCAGGACCGGTTACGGGACGTGGCGGTGTCGGTCCTGTCGGAGCTGTTCGGCCTGGCCGCGCCCGCCGCGGACGACCTCCACGC
The DNA here is from genome assembly GCF_042959345.1 of Streptomyces sp. NPDC007905. Lineage (NCBI taxonomy): Bacteria > Bacillati > Actinomycetota > Actinomycetes > Kitasatosporales > Streptomycetaceae > Streptomyces > Streptomyces sp. NPDC007905. Next base: position 305,768 of record NZ_JBIBKS010000007.1, read on the forward strand.
GCTGGTGACCGCTCGGCCCGACCTGTGGACGCACCGCTGGGAGCGCGGCTCGCCCACGCTCGGCGGCCCGCTGAAAGCCCTCGCCAGGAGCGGCGATCCGCGGGCGGTCGCGGTCCTGGCCCAGGTCCTGGCGGGCCCGGTCGTGCCCGTCGGCCTGGGCCACGAGATCGCACACCTGGGCCCGGCCGCGGCTCCCCTCGCCCCCGCGTTACAGCACCGGCTCGGCCGGATCCCCCTGGACTCCCCCGCCGCCGACACCCTGGCCGCCCCTTTCCTGGCGGCGCTCAGGGCCATCGGCGACAGGGACGCGGTACCCGAGGTTCTGCGCCTGCTGTCCGGTGCGCCCTCCGGCCTGGGGGCACGGGGCGCGGTCGCCGGACAGGTCATCGAGACACTGGACGCCCTCGGGGCCGCCGCGCAGGCGGCACCCGTGCTGCGGGCGCTGCTGCACTCCCGGCACGGGGCCGCCGCCGCGGGCGCGCTGTGGTCGGCGGACGGTGACGCCTCCGTCGTCCTGCCGGTCCTGCTGCGTGAGCTGACGCAGGGCGAGCCGGGGAGCCGTCGCCTGGCCGCCCGGCAGCTGGGCAGGCTCGGTCCGGCCGGCCGCCCGGCCCTGCCGGAGCTGCGCCGGGCGGCCGGTTCGGGACAGGTGCGGCAGCGGACGGCGGCCGCGTGCGCGCTGTGGCACATCGGCCGGGACCCGGAACCCGTGCTGCCGGTGCTCCGGGCCGCCTGGTCGGAACACCCCCGCAGCCGTGGCCCGATCGCCCGGTGCCTGGTGGCCATGGGCCCGGCGGCCGCACCCCTGAGCGACCTGGTGGCCGCGGAACTGACCGCCCCCCGGCGCCACATGGCGCGCGAGGACGGGTACGGCAGCCATGACATCCCCGAGGACGAGGCCCTCCTCAGGACCTGCGGAGAGGTCATGGCGGGGCTGTAGGCGCCCACCGGGCGGCAGGTACGGTCATCCGGTCATCCGGCCCCACTGCGGCCCGAGCCGGGCCCACTCCGCGTCCCAGCGATTCATGCGGCGGCGTTCCAGGCGGCCGCGGAGGACGAGGCCTCCGACGAAAGGAACGGCGGCGGCGCTCAACCCCACCAGGCCGCCCGTCAAAGTGGCGCGGAAGGCGGCTTCGGAGGCGGTGGCGGGCCGGGTGACCAGGTGCCCCTGCGGGTCCGTCCAGACGGTGACCGGGGCCCCGGCCTTGCTGCCCGGCGCAACCCGGGCCTGACCGGTGTGGGCCGAACCGTCCGCGACGGTCCAGCGCACCTCGGTCCAGACCCGCTCGGCGCCGGCGCCCTCTGGCGTGGGCCGGCCGGGTGCCTTCGCGACGACGCGGGCGACGGCGGGATGCCAGGCGGCGCGTTCCCGGGCCAGTCCGTGCTCCACCGACCGGGCCGCCGCGAGGCCCGCCAGCACGCCGGCCAGGACGGTCAGCAGCCAGGCGGCGAGCACCACCCAGGCCTCCACCACGTCGGCCCGGCGCCTGAGCGGATTGCGCCGCCAGCGCCACAGCCACACCTTCGGACCACGGAACGCCATCAAAGGCATCCTCCTCACGAGCGCACCGACAGGCCGGACCGACCTCCCATACGGGCAGGGCCGCCCCGTTGCTCACGACGAGCCGTCTCCTCGACGGTCGCACGAGACACCCCTTTCGCGCAGGCGCATCCCGCAACGGACCTCGCCGCTCTCTACGACAGGCCGGAGGCACCGCCTTGACCTGCGACGACGCGGTCCCTGGGGCTGACTGTCAGTGGCGGGGTGCAGACTGGCCGGTATTGGACGACTACCTGGACAAAGACGTCCCGGAGGTGATCGGCATGACCGAGGTTCTGCTCGCCGTGGGTACCCGCAAAGGCCTCTTCATCGGGCGGCGCCGTGCCGGCGCCTGGGAGTTCGACGACAGCCCCTACTTCAACGCGCAGGCGATCTACTCGGTCGCCATCGACACCCGCGGCGGCTCACCCCGGCTGCTCGCGGGCGGCGACAGCTCGCACTGGGGCCCGTCGGTGTTCCACTCCGACGACCTGGGCCGCACCTGGACCGAACCGGCCCGGCCCGCCGTCAAGTTTCCCAAGGACACCGGAGCTTCGCTGGAGCGGGTCTGGCAGCTGCACCCGGCCGCCGCCGAGCCGGACGTGGTGTACGCGGGCACGGAACCGGCCGCGCTGTACCGCTCGGAGGACCGTGGGGAGAGCTTCGAGCTGGTGCGCCCCCTGTGGGAGCACCCGACCCGCTCCCAGTGGGTGCCGGGCGGCGGCGGCGAGGGCCTGCACACGGTGCTCACCGACGCGCGCGACTCGCGGTCCGTGACCGTGGCCGTCTCCACCGCAGGGGTGTTCCGCAGCACGGACGGCGGGGCGAGCTGGACGCCGTCCAACTCCGGTGTCTCCGCGGTGTTCCTGCCGGATCCCAACCCGGAGTTCGGCCAGTGCGTGCACAAGGTCGCCAGGGACGCGGGCAACCCGGACCGGCTGTACCTGCAGAACCACTGGGGCGTGTACCGCAGTGACGACGCAGGCGCGCACTGGACCGACATCGGCGCGGGCCTGCCGTCGACGTTCGGCTTCGCGGTGGCCGCCCATCCGCACCGCGCCGACACCGCCTACGTCTTCCCGATCAACGCCGACGCCGACCGGGTGCCTGCGGGCCACCGCTGCCGGGTCTTCCGTACGGCCGACGCCGGCAAGAGCTGGGAGCCGCTGACGAAGGGGCTGCCGGCCGAGGACCACTACGGCACCGTGCTGCGCGACGCGCTCTGTACGGACGACGCGGACAGTGCCGCGCCGGCCGGGGTCTACTTCGGCAACCGCAACGGCGAGGTGTTCGGCTCGGCCGACGACGGTGACAGCTGGCAGCAGCTGGCCTCGCACCTGCCGGACGTGCTGTGCGTGCGGGCCGCGCTGATCGGCTGACGCGCGGGCCCACGGGAAGGAGGTGAGGGCGGCAACGGTCATCCGAGTCGACGGTCCGGTCATCCTCGGCCGGCACCCGGTCGCAGCTTGCTCGCCGAATCCGGCGGCTTCCCCGGCGGCGTCAACCAGGTCAGCAGCGGCAGCGCGCGCCCAGCTCTATACCGGCCGTTGCCCGACAGACACCGTATTCGGGCTCTTCGCCGGCATCCGCACCGCGAAGAACGGTCCATCCGGCAAGGAACGCTGCGGACGCGCCGGAATCAACAGCAAGCAGAACCAGGGCGCCTTCCACGACCTGCCTGTAAAGAACCGGCGGCTCCTCGACGGTGACGGCTGCTTCGTCACCAACCCCGGATACGGACACTGCGAGGGCGTCGCCCAGATCTGCGTCTGGCGCAAAATCAGCTGACGCCTGAAAATCGAAGAGGGGGTCCGCAACAGAGCCCCTCTCCCCTATCCACGTACTACCCCAACAGCTGGAACCGTCGTTGCTCGTCCTCGTTCATCCGCTGCCCGAGCCACACAAGGTGGCCGTCCAGGAGGCCCGGACGGAACACCGCCGCCAGGGCCGGCGTCTCAAGGCTGTCGGCGATCTCCTCCAGCAGCTTCAAGATCGACGAGCAGCATGGTTCCCGCATGCAAGCGCAAAAGCTCAGTCAATCGCTTTCTTTCGGTCGAATGTTATGGGTGAACCGGAACAGGTTGTGCGGGTCGTACAGCGTCTTCACGTGTCGCAGCCGCTCGTAATCCTCGGCCGCGAAGAGTTCCCGCACCCGCTCCTGGGAGACCGGAGCGCCGTCGTTGTAGACGGAGTTGAGGCTGCGGCCGACTGTCCAGGGCTTCAGGGCGTCGTAGACGCGCTGATGGACCGGCCGGGCGGACGTGGATGGCGCGGCCGTTCCGCCGGTCATCACGCGCAGCATGTAAGCGGCGTCCCGTCCGCCGACCGCGCCCGGGTCGGGGGGCCGGCGGGCGAAGGCCCCGCCAAGGTGACGGATCTCGACGATGCAGGGCACGGTCGCATCGGGTCCGGCCACGTCCACGACGGTCCACAGGGCCGTGGGATCGAGTTCGCGCAGCAGGACGTTTCCGCCGAAGTAGGCGTGCGGGACGTGCGGGTCCTGGTAGATGGTGCCGACCTCCGTGTACGGCATCTCCCGGACGGTGTCGACCAGCCGCGGGCCGAGCGCCCGCAGGGGCGTCACGAGCCGTTCGCCCTCCTCGGCGGAGCCCGTGAAGGCGATCCGGACGTGTGCGACGTAGCGTCCGCGCAGCGGCTCGGGGACGGACGGCCACGGCGGGCAGGTCATGAGGCAGATCGAGGAGGTGAGCTCCTCGGGCAGCGTCAAGGTCCATGCCCAATAGGCGTGCAGCAGGTCGACGGGGTGGTCCGCGGCGAAGTGGATGCCGCCGCCATAGAGCCGCGTCACCGGCACGAGGGCGGTTTCGACGGCGGTGACGGCGCCGAAGTTGCCGCCGCCACCGCGCAGCGCCCAGAACAGGTCGGGGTCGGAGCCGGCCGTGACGTGGCGCAGCGCACCGTCCGCGGTGACGATGTCGATGGCGCGGACGTAGTCGCTGGCGTAACCGGTCCGGCGGCCGAGCAGGCCGATACCGCCGCCGAGGAGGTAGCCGACGACGCCGATGTGCGGAGCTGAGCCGTTGACAGGGGCCAGACCGTGCGGGGCGGCCTGCTCGATGACCTCTCCCCACAGCACGCCGGCCTGGGCTGTAACGGTTCCGGCGCCCGCGTCCACCGCGACGGCCTTCATCCGGCGGGTGGTGATGAGAACGCCCTCGCCGTTCAGGGCGGTGACGATGCCGTGTCCGGTGGACTGCACGGCGACGGGCAGCCTCCGCTCGGCGGCGAAGCGGACCGCGGCGCACACGTCCTCGGGGCGGGTGGCGCCGACGACGACGGCGGGGCGGTGCCGAAAGCCGGCCTGGAAACCGACCCGTTCCTCGTCGTACTCCCGGCTGCCGGGCAGGAGGACGGGGCCTCGCACCTCGGCAGCCAGCGTCTCCACGTCCACGCTCATCCGTTGTTCTCCTTCCGTGGACGGCATGGCCACCGCCCCGCGAGTGCCGCTCGGCCCACCGGTCCGCTAGCGCAGGGACGAGTTCTCCTGCACCCAGTGGAAGCCACGGCTGACGAGCGGGAAGGTACCGAGGTCGCGGCGGCGCAGGTGCAGACGGAGGTGGTAGCCGTCGGCGTCGCCCTCCAGGATCAGGCGATCGTCGGCCGGGCGCTCGAAGGCGAACGTCACCTGCCACTTCGGGTCGGCCATCTTGGTCAGTGCGACCGAACGGGCATTCATGTCGATCGCCGCCATGCAGGGGTCGAGCGAGTCGTCCATGTGCTGGATGGCCACGGCGTCGACGGAGTCCACGACGACTCGGCGCCAGCGCCGGCCGTCGGTCGTCACAGGCGGGTGCTGCTCGCCGTCGAGGGAGAAGTCGGTCACATCCCAGACGCCGTACAACTCGGGCTTCTCCCGTCCACCCCCGTGGTTCTTCCAGAACGTCCAGTCGTTGCGCAGTTGCGCGCCGAGCAGCCAGAGTCCGGCCCCGGCCTGGAGGGCGGTGGCGATCCGGTTCGCCCGGCGGGAACGGAAGAGGTCCGCGGGGGCGGCCGCGGGGAGCGGGCGCTCCGTGAGCATGGCCTCGGCCAGGCGAGGCGTCTGCGGGGCCAGCAGAAGCAGGCTGAGCAGGAGCAGTTGGAAGGAGTGGACCTTGACGGGGACGTCGAAGGTCATGTTGAGCAGGAGCACCTGGGCCATCTCCGCCGCCGACAGCAGCGCCCCCAGCGACGCCGTGCGCGGCACGATGAGCAGCAGCCCGCCCGCGATCTCCGCACAGCCGAGCAGCACCTGATACGGCTTCGAGGATCCCGTCTGCGCCCACAGCAGGCCCATCGGGCTGAGGTCGCCGAGCGGCTCGACGAGCTTGGAGGGCGGCAGCTGGAACTGGAGCGGGACAGCCTTGGCCGCGCCGTAGGAGAACATCTGTCCCGCGAGACAGAAACGGGCGGCCAGGCGGAACCACTCGTCCAGCGTCGCGTGGTCCGTCCGGTGCCGGTCCAGCACGGACCAGACCGGGGTGGCCGCGGCGGCGCCCGCGAGCCAGCAGAGCTGCCCCGCCCAGGTGTGCGGGTCGTCGCCGCCGTCGAAGCGGTCACCCATCTCCCTGCCTAGGACCCGGACGGACATCCAGTTCCGCACCGGGCGTACCGCCCAGAGCTTCGCCCAGGCGTCGGCCGCTTCCTGCAGACGCCCCATTCCGCCCCCGCGCAGGGCCAGATAGACCTGCGGGCTGGTCAGGCAGTACAGGCCGGCGTAGACGCAGCCGAACCGGTAGGCGGTGCGGGCGGCCCCGGCCCAGTTCGGCAGGGCCGGGGAGGTGCCGGCCGACGGGGACGCGCGTCTGGCCGCCCGGCCGGCCGGTGAAGACGCGACGGTCCGCAGCCACTTGCCTACTCGCACCTTCATCGTTCATCACCTTCTCAGGGGCCGTCTTCGGTGGTCGCGGTCAACTACGGCGGAAACGTCCGAGCCAGGCGTGCACGTCGAGGAGTTCCGACGTGGTCGGGATGATGCCGCGCAGGTGGGCCTCGTCGATCGACTCGACCGTCCAGCCGTCGGCGAAGCCGTCGCGCAAGTGGTCGGCGGAGCGCTTGAGGGCGGAAGGCGCTTCGTCGTCCGGGAGCGGCGCCGGTATCTCCTCGATGGCCTCGGCGAGCCGCGCCTGCATATCCGCGGATCCCCGGTCGCTGATCGAGAGGATGTACGCCACCGCCCCCGGGCGGCAGGCGCGGTGCAGGGCCGCCGCGTAGGCGCGCAGCCTGTCGCCCTCGAAAGTGTGGGCAAGGCCGGAGTCGATCACGGTGTCGAAACGCCCTTCGTAGCTTGTGAGGTCGAGGGCGTCGGCGACTTCGAAGACGGCGCCGAGTCCGCGTGCGGCGGCCTTGTCCCGGGCGAGGGAGATCGCTGTCGGGGACAGGTCCAGCCCCGTCACCGCGTAGCCCCTGCCCGCCAGGTGGAGGGCGTCCTCACCGGTGCCGCAGCCCGCGTCGAGCACCGTGCCCCGGATGAGGCCCGCTTTCTCCAGGGCGACGTAGGCGGGCTGAGGCGCCCCGATGTCCCACGGCGGGCGTTTGCCGAACGGGCTCTCCCCGCGGTAGACGGCGTCGAATACCTCGGTCATCACCGCGGGTCCGTCGGGTGCGCCGGCAGGTTCAGTCATGGCTGCCATGATTGCGTCGCCCCCCGGCGCATCCTCGGTGTCTTGCGGACTTCTGTCACGGAGGTGTCGTCCGCCGGTCAGCGGGAGCCGTACTTGCGGACCGCGAGCGGGGCGAACACCGCGATCAGGCCGACCGACCAGGCCACGGTCTGCAGGACGTAGCTGGTCGCCGGGCCCCCGGTGAACAGTGCGCGCAGCGCGTTCACGGCCGCCGTCATGGGGCTGTGGGCGGCGTACGCCTCCAGCCAGCCCGGCATCGTGCCGGTCGGTACGAACGCCGAGGAGATCAGGGTGAACGGGAAGATCCACACACCGCCGACCGCCTGGGCAGCTTCCGCGTTGCGCACCGACAGCCCGAGGTAAGCGGCGAACCACGACACCGCGTAGCCGAACAGCAGCAACAGCAGCAGGCCGGCCAGCGCGGGCACGAGGCCGTTGCGGAACCGGAAGCCGACCAGCAGGCCCACTCCCACGGTCACGCCGGCCACGCCGACGTTGCGGAAGATCTCCGACAGCGTGCGTCCGATCAGCACGGCGGTACGGCTCATCGGCATCGACCGGAAGCGGTCCATGAGGCCCTCGTGCATCTCGGCGGCGACCCCGATGGTGGTACCGGCGGCGGAGCCGTACAGCGCCATCTGGACGAGGATGCCGGGCAGCAGGAACTGGGCGTAGCGTTCGCCGCCGACGTCGATGGCGCCGCCGAAGACGTACGTGAACAGCAGGATGAACATCACCGGCTGGACCAGCGAGAACATCACCAGCTCGGGGCTGCGCAGTACGTGCCGTACGTTGCGCAGGGTCATTTGCCACACGTCGGAGAACCACCATGCGAGGGCGTTGCCCGACGACGTGTACGACGTGCCGCTCTCCCGCGTCAGAGTAGTGGAGGTCATGGCCGCTCGATTTCCTTCCCACTGCTGCGCCGGTCGGTGCCGTGAACGGCGGATCGGCCCGTCACGGCCAGGAAGACGTCGTCGAGAGTGGGCCGGCGGAGCGCCACGTCACCGATCGCGATCCCCGACTCCCTGAGCAGGTGAAGCAGGTCGGGCAGGGTGCCGCCGTCGGGCAGCGGCGCGTGGACCTGCATCTTCTCGGCGTCGGCGACCGGGTCGGTGCCCAGCCGCTCCCGCAGGATCCGGACCGTCCGCTCCATGGCCCCGGTATCGAGGAGCGTGATGCCGACCCGGTCCGGGCCCACCTGGGCCTTCAGCTCGTCCGGGGTACCGCTGACGATGACTTCGCCCCGGTCGATCACGGACAGGGAGTCGGCGAGCTGGTCCGCCTCCTCCAGGTACTGCGTGGTGAGCAGTACGGTGGTTCCGTCCGCGACCAGTTCACGCACGAGCCGCCACACCTCCATACGGCTGCGCGGATCGAGGCCGGTGGTCGGCTCGTCGAGGAAGACGAGCCCGGGCCGCGCCATGAGGCTGGCCGCGACGTCGAGCCGGCGCCGCATCCCGCCCGAGTACGTCTTGGGCTGCCGGTCGGCCGCGTCCTCCAGACCGAAGCGTTCCAGCAGTTCGCTCGCGCGTGCCCGGCACTCGGACTTCGACAGCCGGAACAGCCTCCCGATCATGTGCAGGTTCTCGCGCCCGGTGAGCAGTTCATCGACAGCGGCGTACTGGCCGGTGAGCCCGATCATCGACCGGACCCGCCGGGGGTCGCGGCGCACGTCCACACCGAACACCTCGGCCACTCCGTCGTCCGGCGCGATGAGGGTGGCCAGGATCCGGACGGTGGTGGTCTTGCCGGCGCCGTTGGGGCCGAGCAGGCCGTGCACCGTGCCCTCGGGCACCGTGAGTTCGAGGCGGTCGAGTGCGGTGAGCGAGCCGAAACGCTTGCACAGTCCGGCCGTTCTGATCGCTGCTGGCATCTGCCGTGGTTCCTTTCCTGGTCCGACGCGCCCTGGGGTGCAGGGTGGCGGGGCGGCGACCCGGTTCAGTGGTGCACGGCACCGAGCAAGGCCGACATGTGGATGGCGTCGGCGGCCGCCGCGCCCGCCGCGGTCGACGCGGTGACCGACTGCTTCCAGCGACTGGTCAGGTCCCCGGCCGCGTACAGGCCCGGCACGCTGGTGCACTGGGAGGCGTCGACGCCGACGAAGCCGGCGTCGTCGACTGTCAGCTTCAGTTCGTCGGCCGCCCGCTGCACGACGGGCTGCTGCCGTTGTCGCGGCGTCCACACCAGGGTCTGCCGCTCCAGGACCCTGCCGTCGGCCAACTCGATGCCGTAGAGGGCCCCTTCCCGGTGGTGCAGGCGGCGGACCGTTCCCGTGACGACGTCCCCTCCCCTGGTTCGCGCGGTCGCACGAGCGGTCTCCAGGCCGGGCATCGACTCCTGGCAGATCGCGATCGTGTCCTCGCTCCAGGCGCGGAAGGCCACGGCCGACAGTCCCGCGAGGTCCGCGTTGTCGGCGACCGTCGCCCAGCGCCGACCGGCGTTCTCCTCACCGAGGCAGAACGGGCAGTGGATCACGCTGCGGCCCCAGCACTCCGCGAAGCCGTCCACGTCGGCCGGATGGACGTCGACGACACCGGTCGCGAGCAGGACGGTTCGGGCCTCGACGGTCTCACCGCCGCCGAGGGCGACCCGGAAGCCCCCGCCGGGAGCGGGGGACACGCTGTCGGCGTCGTCCTCCAGCCGCTCCACGGTCGTGTACCGGGAGAGTTCCCGCCAGGCGCGCTCCCGGAGCTCGGCGGGAGTGACGCCGTCCATTCCGATGTGGCCGTGAACGCCCGCCGATGCGCTGTTGCGCGGTGCCCGGGGGCTGTCCACGACGATCACCGGGTGCCGGTATCTGGCCAGGCCGAGCGCCGCGGTGAGCCCGGCGGGGCCGGCTCCCACGATCACGGTGGTGTGGTCGGTGTGCGAGGACATCGGTCTGATCCCTTCCGTCGGGCTGAGCGGGGTCCGTCCACCGCGGTGGCGGTCCGGCAGGTGCACGGTCTGGGAACGCCGGAACGGGCTGTCGGCGGGCGGAAGCCGTCGGCCCGCATTCTGGTCGCCGCCGCGGTGCTGGAAAGGTGCGGGCGAAAGAGGTGAGCCAGACAGTCGTGCGCCTGCACGGCACGGGCGGTGCCGGCTTTCCGCCCGGGCACGAGCCGGCCGCGGTCGACGCCCCCGCCCCGAGTCACCGGGCGGGGGCAGGCGCATGGCCGCGTCGCGTCAGGCGCCGACGTACTGGGCGAGGTGCTCGCCCGTGAGGGTGGAGCGCGCGGCGACCAGATCGGCGGGCGTGCCCTCGAAGACGATCCGGCCGCCGTCGTGGCCGGCGCCGGGTCCGAGGTCGATGATCCAGTCGGCGTGCGCCATGACGGCCTGGTGGTGCTCCACGACGATGACCGTCTTGCCGGCGTCCACCAACCGGTCGAGCAGGGCGAGCAGTTGCTCGACGTCGGCCAGGTGCAGGCCGCTGGTCGGCTCGTCGAGGATGTAGACGCTGCCCGTTCCGGCCATGTGGCCGGCGAGCTTCAGCCGTTGCCGCTCGCCGCCGGAGAGGGTGGTGAGCGGCTGGCCGAGGCTGAGGTAGCCCAGGCCGACCTCGGCGAGCCGGTCGAGGACGGTGTACGCGGCCGGCGTCCGTGCCTCACCGCTGCGGAAGAACTCGGCGGCCTCGGCCACCGGCATCGCGAACACCTCGCTGATGTCCCGGCCGCCGAGCCGGTACTGGAGCACCGACGCCTGGAACCGCTTGCCCTCGCAGTCCTCGCAGGTGGTGGCGACGCCGGCCATGATCGCCAGGTCGGTGTAGATGACACCGGCGCCCTTGCAGGTGGGACAGGCGCCCTCGGAGTTGGGGCTGAACAGGGCGGGCTTGACCCCGTTGACCTTGGCGAACGTCTTGCGGATCGGTTCGAGCATGCCCGTGTAAGTGGCCGGGTTGCTGCGCCGGGAGCCCTTGATGGGCGACTGGTCCACCGTGACAACGCCGTCGCGGCCCGCTACCGAGCCGTGGATCAGGGAACTCTTGCCGGAGCCCGCGACCCCGGTGACCACGGTGAGCACGCCGAGCGGGATGTCCACGTCGACGTCGCGCAGGTTGTGGGCGTTGGCGCCGCGCACCTCCACTACACCGGACCGCTCGCGTACGGACGGCTTCAGCGAGGCCCGGTCGTCCAGATGCCGTCCGGTGACGGTGCCGCTGGCCCGCAGACCCTCGACGGTGCCCTCGAAGACCACCTCGCCGCCCTTGGTGCCGGCGAGCGGTCCCAGGTCGACGACGTGGTCGGCGATCACGATCGTCTCCGGCTTGTGCTCCACGACCAGCACGGTGTTGCCCTTGTCACGCAGTCGCAGCAGCAGGTCGTTCATCCGCTGGATGTCGTGCGGGTGCAGGCCGACGGTGGGCTCGTCGAAGACGTAGGTGACGTCGGTGAGCGCGGAGCCCAGGTGGCGGACCATCTTGACGCGCTGGGCCTCACCGCCCGAGAGCGTGCTCGAGGACCGGTCGAGCGAGAGGTAGCCGAGGCCGATCTGGACGAACGAGTCGAGGGTCTGGCCGAGCACCGTGAGCAGTGTGGTGACCGACGGATCGGTCAGACCGCGGATCCAGGCCGCGAGGTCGCTGATCTGCATGGCGCAGACGTCGGCGATGCTGAGGCCGTCGATCTTCGCGGACCGGGCGGTCTCGCTGAGCCGGGTGCCGTGGCACTCGGGGCAGGCGGAGAACGCCACCGCCCGTTCCACGAAGGCACGGATGTGCGGCTGGAGCGTCTCCTTGTCCTTGGACAGGAACGACTTGCGCACCCGCGCGAGGAGGCCCTCGTAGGTGGTGTTGACGCCCTTCACCTTGATCTTGACCGGGTCCCGGTGCAGGAAGTCGTGCCGTTCCTGCTCGGTGTAGCCGCGGATCGGCTTGTGCGGGTCAAGGAAGCCCGACTCGGTGAACGACTGCACCACCCAGCCGTCGGGCTTCCAGCCGGGGACTGTGATCGCGCCGTCGGCGAGCGACTTGGAGTCGTCGAACAGCTGGGCGGGATCGATGTCCGAGACGGTGCCCATGCCCTCGCACCGCAGGCACATGCCGCCGACGACGCTGAAGCCCTTCTCGATCTTCTTGCCGTTCACCACGAGGACACCCGACGCGTCGGCCGAGGCGACGTTGAAGGCGAATGCCTTCTGCGAGCCGATGTACGGCTTGGCGAGCCGGCTGAAGAGGATGCGCAGCAGTGTGCCCGCGTCGGTGGCGGTGCCGACCGTGGAGCGCAGGCTGGTGCCCATAGGCTGCTGGTCGACCAGGATCGCGGTGGTCAGCCCGTCGAGCACGTCGACCTCGGGCCGCGCCAGGGTGGGCATGAAGCCCTGGATGAAGGCGCTGTAGGTCTCGTTGATCAGCCGTTGCGACTCCGCGGCGATCGTGTCGAATACCAGGGAGCTCTTGCCCGAGCCGGAGACCCCGGTGAACACGGTCAGCCGCCGTTTGGGGATCTCCACATGCACGTTCTTGAGGTTGTTCTCACGTGCTCCGTGCACACGGATCAGATCATGGCTGTCGGCGGCACACAGCGCAGCGGGCTGGGTGTCCGTCTCCGTGCCGGCCGTCATGGTGTCCCTCCCGTTGGTCGGACGCGGCACGCCTTCGTCCTGCGACGTGGTGACGAGTTCCTGAACGTCCCGGTTCATGAGCTCAAGCGTATACCTGCAAAGTCGGTTGAGGGTTTGGGAGAAACCACGCGGAGTTATTCGGATAAAGTCTCAAACCGTGAAGTACCTGCGCCCTTACGACCTGGCCCGTGAGCACGGCATTTCCACCCAGGCGGTCCGCAACTACGAGCGGGACGGGTTCATCCCGCTCGCCCGGCGCACCCCGTCCGGCTACCGCACCTACACCGAGATCCACGCGGCGGCCCTGCGCGCCTATCTGGCGCTCGTCCAGGCATACGGATACGCCACGGGCGGCGAGATCATGCGGTCGCTCAACACCGGCGACCTCGACGCCGCGCTGACGGCCGTCGACCGCGGCCACGCCCAACTGCTGCGCGACCGAAGCACGCTGGACGCGGTGGGGCGGGCGGTGGAGCACCTCACCCGCGGCCCCGGCCTCGCCGAGCACACCTCCGCCGGCAGCGAGCCGCTCAGCATCGGCGAACTCGCGCGCCGTCTGGGGGTGACCGCGGCGACCCTGCGGAACTGGGAGGCGGTGGGCATCCTCGCCCCCGCCCGGGAGCCGGTCACCGGCCACCGTTCGTTCGGCGCCACGGACGTGCGCGACGCCGAGCTGACCCATCTCCTGCGACGCGGGGGCTACCCGCTGGAGCACATCCGCACGGTGGTTCGGCAGATCCGTACGGCCGGCGGCACCGAGGCGCTGTCCGCCGCCCTCGACGACTGGCGGCGACGGCTCACGGCCCGCGGGGTGTCCATGCTCGACGCGGCGGCCCGTCTCGGCGGGTACGTGGCCCTCCTGGGCGTCGCCCCGGCCGGACCGCCGGCCGCCGCGGAACCCGCTCCCGCGCCGGAGTCCCCACCGACGGTTTGAGACCTCGCGGCCCGGCGAGTCCGCCCGCGGCGCCGATGGCATCGCCGTAAGCCTCAACAGGTCTTTCAATGATTCGATTGACAGACATGAGAAAGGACTTCCACGACCTTCCCGTGGCCTCGTGCGCCGTGCTGGCGCTCGGCGAACCCACCCACCGGGAACCCGCCTTCGGGTGGGTACGCAACGAGCTGTTCGCCCGGCTGGCCCGCCTCGGCTTCCGCTCGATCGCCCTGGAGACCGACCGCGTGGCCGCGCTGCGCGTCGACGACTTCGTCAAGGGCGGCGACGGGGATCTCGACGAGGTGGCGCGGGAGGGCTTCTCCCACGGCTTCGGGAACCTGGAGACCAACCGGCGCCTCGTCGCCTGGATGCGCGACCACAACGCGAGCCTGCCGCCAGAGGAGCAGCTGACCTTCCACGGCTTCGACGTCCCGACGGAGACGACCAGCGCCCCCAGCCCGCGGCGCTGTCTCGAGCACGCCCGGAACTATCTGGGGCTCGACCTCGACCTGACCGGGCTGTTCGGCGCGGACGAGCAGTGGAGCCGTACGGAGGCGGTGATGGACCCGGCCATGTCGGTCGGCGCCACGCCCGAGGCCGAGCGGCTGCGGTCCCTCGCCGACGACATGCTCACCCTGCTCCACTCCAACGCCGCCGAGCGGATCGCGCAGACCTCGCGCGCGGAGTGGCTCCGGGCCAGGACCCACCTCACCGCCGGCCTCGGTCTGCTGCGCTACCACTGGCAGGCAGCCCAGCGCCTGGAGAACAACACCCGGCTGTCCCTGCTGTTCGCCACCCGAGACGCACTCATGGCGCAGAACCTCCTCGACATCCGCAGCATCGAGGGCCGCCGGGGCGCGACGCTGGTCTTCGCCCACAACGTGCACCTCCAGCGGACCCCGAGCACCTGGAGCCTGGGAGACCTGCGCGTCGGCTGGCCCGGGGCCGGCACCGTCGTGGCACCGCTGCTGGGCGAGCAGTACCTCTTCGTCATCGGCAGCCTGGGCCGCAGTGAGACCATCGGGCTGGGCGACCCCGAGCCGGGCACCTACGAGAGCGTTCTGCAGGACCGTGTCACCGACTGGGCCGTGGCCCCCACCGGCACGGTCACCGCCGCCCGGACCCGGACGGACACCACCCCGCAGCAGGGCTACTTTCCGCTCGACCAGGCCCTCCTGGACACCGCCGACGCGGTCCTGCACGTCCGCGACGGCGCCGCCGTCACCCGGTCGGGGGACCTCCTGCGCACCCCCGCCGGTGCCGGGAGCGAGCACTGACGGAAAGGGGAAGGATTCGCCGGGCTCCCCGCACGCCGGAGATTAGATTCGCCGTCGAATAGGGAGCCTTCCGAAGGAGCTGACCGCGCTTGAACACGGTTCCTGCACTGTTCGAGTCAATCGTCGCCCGACGGGGCGATGAGCCAGCCCTCGTCGACGGGGAGGGCACCCTCGGGTACGCGGAGCTGAACACCCGGATCAACCGGCTCGCCCGCAGGCTCATCGCGCACGGTGTCGGTCCCGACTCGCTCGTCGCGATCGCGATGCCGAAGTCGCGGGAACTGATCGTGGCGATCATGGCGGTGCTCAAGGCCGGCGGCGCCTACCTCCCGCTCGACCCGGACTACCCGGCGGAACGCCTGTCGTTCATGCTGTCCGACGCGCGGCCGGTGCTGCTGCTGCGGTCCTCCTCGGTGGCGCCCCTCGGCGCGGGTCCGGAGGAACTCGTCCTCGACGACCCGGCGTTCCGTGCCGCGTGCGCGGCTCTGCCGGGGCACGACGTCGCCCAGCACGAGCGCCGCGCCGCACTGCGCCCCGAGCACCTGATGTACGTCATCTACACCTCGGGGTCGACCGGAACGCCCAAGGGTGTCGCCGTGCCGCACAGCGGTGTGCGCGACATGGCCGCCACCCAGGCGGCCGTCCTGCGGGCGGGCCCGGGCGACCGCGTGCTCCAGTGGGCGTCCATCAGTTTCGACGCCGCCTTCTGGGACGTGTGCCTGGCGCTGCTGTCCGGGGCGGCCCTCGTGATGGTGCCCGCCGACGACCTGCTGCCGGGCCATCCGCTGTGGCACACCTTGCTCAAGTACGGCATCACGCACGCCACACTGCCTCCGGTGGCGCTGAGCGAGACCGACGCCGAGGACGTCCTGCCCGGCGGGACCGTCATGTCCACGGGGGACAGCTGTACGCCGACGCTGGTGCGCAAGTGGTCGCGGGCACGGCGGATGTTCAACGGTTACGGTCCGACCGAGGTGACCGTCGGGGCGACGATCGCCGGGCCGGTGCGCGACGCCGGTGACATCGGGATCGGCACTCCGTGGGTCGGCAAGGAGGTGCACGTGCTCGACGAGCTCCTGCGCCCGGTGCCGCCCGACACGGAGGGCGAGCTGTACATCGCGGGCAGCGGGCTGGCGCGCGGCTATCTCAACCGGTCCCCGGCGACCGCGGCGAAGTTCGTGGCCGACCCGTTCGGGCCGCCGGGCACCCGGATGTACCGCACGGGCGACCGGGGCCGCAGAGGGCCGGACGGTGAGCTGTTCTTCGCGGGCCGCGCCGACGGCCAGGTAAAGCTGCGCGGTTTCCGCGTCGAACTCGGTGAGATCGAAGCCCGGCTCGCCGCCCATCCGGCAGTGGACGTCGCCGTGGCCGTGGTGCGGGGTGAGCTGGCCGACGCGCATGTCGTCGGCTACGTCACCACCACGGCGCCGGTCGAGCCGGGTGATCTGCGCGCCCATGTCGCCGAGTCGCTGCCCGCGCACATGGTGCCCGCACGGGTCACGGTGCTGGAGCGGTTCCCGACGCTGGCCAACGGCAAGATCGACCGGGGTGCCCTGCCGCAGCCGGACGCGGGCGCAGAGGCACTCCCGGACGGCGGGCGGGCGCCGGAGGCCGTCGAGGCGGATGACTACGCGGCCGTGGTCTGCGCGATCGTGCGGAACATCCTCGGGATCCCGGAGGCGACGGTCGCCGACAACTTCTTCCAGCTCGGCGGGCACTCCGTGCAGGCGACCAGGCTGGTCGCCCGGCTCCGGGAGCGGTTCGAGGTCGCGCTGTCGATCCGGACCGTGCTGGAGGCGGCGACGATCGGCGAGCTGGCCGCGGCCGTCGAGAGCCGGCTCCGGGCTGACGGCCGTCAGCGGAAGGCGACCGGCAGACTGGCGTAGCCGTTCAGGAAGTTGGAGTAGATCGGGGCGGGCTTGCCGCACAACTCGATCTCGGTAACCGACTCGGTGAGCGCGCTCAGCAGGGCGCGTAGCTCCGCCCGGCCGAGGAACGCGCCGACGCAGAAGTGCGGGCCGTGGCCGAACGAGAGGTGCTTGTTGGGCGAGCGGGCCGGGTCGAACCGGCGCGGCTGGTCGAACACCTCCTCGTCGTTGTTGGCGGAGGTATTCCACAGCGTCACGATGTCGCCTGCGCGCACCCGCCGGCCGCCTATCCTCATGTCCCGTGTCGCGGTGCGGGCGAAGTGCATGGCCGGCGTGGCCCAGCGCAGCACCTCCTCGACCGCCGTGTCGATCGCGGCCGACCCTTCGCGCAACGCCCGCCACTGGGCGGGGTGCTCGGCGAACGTCTTCACCGCGCAGATCGCGGACACACGGGAGGACTCATCGCCGCCGAGCACGAGGCTGTAGCAGTTGAGAGCGACCTCCTCCAGCGTCAGCGGGCGGCCTCCCACCTCCGCCGTCGCGATCAGGCTGATCACGTCGTCGCCGGGGTCGCCGCGGCGGTACCGGGCGAGGTCCATGAAATAGCCGATGATCTCGTTCCGGGCCTCCAGGGAGTCCAGCCGGTCGGACTCGGCGTCATCCGAGGAGAGGGCCAGCTTGTTCCAGCGCAGCAGCTTCTCGCGGTCCGCCTCCGGAATGGAGAGCAGATCGCAGATCGTGTTCATCGGGATGTGCTCGGCGACCTCCGCCGCGAAGTCGAGCCCGCCTTGCCGGATGACGGACTTGATGAGCCGTGACGTCCGTTCCCGTACCTTCTGTTCGACCGCGCCGAGGACACGCGGGGAGAAGGCGCGCAGCATGAGGTTGCGCAGCTCGCGGTGGCGGGGCCGGTCGGTGACCGCGAGCATCTTGCCGCCTGCCGAGTCACCGCCGCTCAGAAGGACGTCCAGTACGGTCCCGCGAGCGGAACTCAGGGAGCGTACGTCGGCGTAGCAGGACAGCACGTCGGCGTGGCGGGCGACGACCCAGAAACCGGGATTCCCCTCGTGCCAGTACACGGGCCGGTGCTTGCGCACCTCGCGCCAGAACTCGTATGCGTCGTGCCGTACGAAGGCGGTCGCGTCGGTCAGGTCCAGCTCGGTCGGCGTGTCCGTCATGCCGAAATCGTCACATCGGCGGCGCCGACGCCGGGAAGCTCTTGCGCAGGTCTTTCTTCTTGAATGAGAGACGAAAGATTGCAGATCAGCTGGTCCTTCCCGTGTCACGCTCAGGAATATGGGTCGTTGGACGCGCCGGATCGTCCGGCTGCGGCCGGCAGATCACCTATGACGAGGAGGCGGCGTCCTGAGTACTCTGACGTATGGGGACTATCTCCACATGGAGACCCTGCTTTCGCTCCAAGAGCCGCAGGCCCCACACACAGCCGGCCGCGCGGTCGTCCTGGCCGAACAGTTCTTCATCATCACCCACCAGTCCTGCGAGCTGTGGCTGAAGCAACTCGGGGCTGATCTGGATGCCGCTGCCGAGGCGCTCCTGCCGCCCTGTCACCCGCACGATCTCGAGCTGGGGCTGGAATTCCTGCTGCGGTCCGTCGAGTTGATACGGGTGCTTCAGCAGCAGTTGCTGGTGCTGGAGAAACTGCCACTGCGTTACTTCGCCGAGTTCCGGACCTATCTGGACACGGCGAGCGGCGCGCAGTCCGCGCAGTTCCGGCGGCTGACGGCACTGCTGGGCAACAGCCACCACCAGGGCAGTCTCTACGAGGCGTTCGCGGCGGCGGTCGAGTACCACGGGCAGTCCGTGCACGACGTCTGCCGACGTGGCGTGGAGTCCGGCGTGCTGCACCGCCTGGCGGAAGCGCTGGTGGACTTGGGGAACGGGTACTGGCATTGGAAAGTGGCACACCTGGCGCTGGTGTCGAAGATGCTCGGGGAGCAGGGCGGAACCGGCGGCTCAAGCGGTGTCGACTTCCTTGCCCGCCGAGTCACCCGGCCCTTCCCCGAACTTCGCCGGCTGCGCGGGAGGGTGCACCACTCATAGCCCTTCGGCCGCCGATTGGTACCCATGCATGAGGGCCTCCTGTGGTCGGGCGTGGATGTCGCAGTCCACACCGAACCCAGAAGGCCCTCAGTTGATCAAGCATCCGTACACGTGTCACCAACATCGCGGGGCAGTCACCTAGAGGTTGTCCCGTATGGGGGCGTGGGTTATCCGGTGAGGGCCAGGTTGTGGAGCCGGGCGATGCCGAGCATGGCCTGGTGGACGCCGTTGCCCTTGAGCCGGCAGTCCCGCAGGATTTTCCAGTTCTTCAGCCGCGACAGGGCGTGTTCCACGCGCGCTCGCGCCCGGCGATGGACGGCATTCTCCGCTTCCTGCTGCGGGCTGAGGTACGTCTGACCTCCGACTTCGAGACCCCAAACAACGGCGCCACCTGGCGCAACGTGAGGTTCGTGCGCCAGTACGTCGCCACCAGCAACACTCGATCCTCCAACGGCAGCCGCCACGGCCGGCCGCGCTGCACGTCACCGCCCCGACGCCGCACCAACGTCACCAACCTGGCGAACTGCGACTCGGTCAGCCCAGAGAACGGCTCGATCCACTTCGGATCATCTGCTGAGATCACCCCCCATACCCAGCCAACGCACCAACTGCCCCAGCGGTTACGGGACAACCTCTAGCCGGCTTCGATCTCCAGCGCGTAGCCGCGGCCCCAGGCCGTGCGGATGACCAGGTCGGTCGGTGACAGACGGCGGCGGAGCCGCATGATGTGGAGGTCGAGCGAATTCCTCGTCGGCCTCTGCACGCGTTCCGCGAGCCGTTGTGAGAGTTCATGCCGGTACACCACCTCCCCGAAGTGCTCGATGAGCAGTTCCATCAATTCGGTCTGGACATTCGAGATGGTGATCGAATGCGAACCGAAGGTGAGTGTTCCCGCGGAGTCGAGGGTCGGTATCTGCCGGCTGTCGAGCCGGTTCTGGAGAGCCCTGACCCGGGCGTCGAGATCGTCCCGGGAGATGGGCGCCCGGACCCAGTCCTCGAAAGGGTCGTTGCAGACCGGCGGACGGGCACCCGCCTCCACCACGAGGAGACGTGGTACGCCGTCCCTCCTACATCGGTTCCGAAGGTCTGTTTGTGCCGGCCATCGGACGAACATGACACCGCTGGTCGTGCATTTCACAGCAGTGCGCCTCCCCGTCGACGCAAAGAGATGGTCACAGTCATCGTCGGCCGACGGCGTTTCTCACGTCGGCCGAGCAGGCGTAACAGGCCGCAGGCCGTGGTGGTGTGGTTCGGTCGCCACGGCCTCGCCCCGCAGCGGCGCCGCGTTTCCTCGGGCCGGCACCCAAAGCCGCGCCTCACGGCACAGCGCTAGCCGTTCATCGCCTCCCGGAGACTGCGCGGCCGCATGTCGGTCCAGTGCTCCTCCACGTAGGCGACGCTCTCCGCCCTTCCGGCGGGGCCGAAGACGCTGCGCCATCCGGCGGGAACCTCGGTGAAGGCTGGCCACAGGGAGTGCTGGTCCTCGTCGTTGACCAGCACGTGGAACTGGCCGTTCTCGTCGTCGAACGGGTTGGTGCTCACCTTGTGTCCTCCAGATCTCGTTTCAGCACGTGCGGGTTCGAACAGGGTCACTGCGCTGCCCGCAGAATCCGGTTGATGGTGCGGCTGATCTCAGCCGCGTTCCGCGGCCAGTACATCTCGTTGTGAGCGCAGGCGATGTCGATACGCTGCACACGACCGTCGACGTGTTCCTGCCAGAGCACGTCCAGGTCCTCGTCCAGTTCCCGCTTGTCGTGGGTCTCCGGGTCGAGGAGTGCGTTGAAGAAGACGACGTCACCGCGGTACCGCGGTGAGGTGAACCGCCGCATCTGCTCCATCTGTCCGATGAAGATCGAGGAGGCGGTGCTGACGAGCGACGGGTATTCCTCCATCCCTGCCAGGTGTCCCATGTAGTTGGCGAGGTAGCGGCGGACCATGGACTCGTCCAGCGCTTCCAGGTCGGCGAAGTGGCTGGAGGGCGCGGCGTCCAGCAGCGCCAGGAGTGCCACCTCGTGCCCGCGGCGCTGGAGTTCGGCCGCCATGGCCTGCGCGAGGGTGCCGCCGAAGGACCAGCCCAGCAGGTGATAGGGGCCGCTCGGCTGGACCTGGAGCACCTGCCCGAGGTAGTCCTCGACCATCTCCTCGATGGAGCCGGCCGGCGCAGTGGTCCCGTCGAAGCCGCGTGCCTGAATGCCGTACAGCGGCCAGGCCGGGTCCAGGTGGCGGGCGAAGCCGAGGTAGGGCCAGCTCAGCCCGCCGCCCGGGTGCAGCCACCACAAAGGTGGCTGTTGCCCCTCGGTGCGGATCGGCAGCAAGACAGCGAACGGGTCCTCGAAGTCGGCGTCGGCGTCGGTGGTCAGCTGTGCCGCCAGTTCGGCGACGGTCGGATACTGGAACACCGTGCGGATCGGGACGTCCACGCCCAGCTTCTCATGGATCCGCCAGACCAGACGCGTCAGCCGCAGGGAGTGGCCACCGCAGGCGAAGAAGTCGTCGTCGATGCCGATCCGGTCCAGGCCCAGCACCTCGGCGAACAGCGCGGCGAGTTCCTCCTCGCGCGGGGTGCGCGGGGCCCGGTGTTCCCCGCCGACCGGGTCCGGCTCGGGGAGCGCGGCCCGGTCCACCTTGCCGTTCTCGGTGAGCGGCAGTCGGTCGAGGACGACGATCTCGGCGGGCATCATGAATTCCGGGAGCCGGTCGGCGAGCCGCTCGCGCAGCAGGGAGGGCAGCCGGGAGGCACGGCGGGAGACCGCGGGGACGTTCGCCAGCCGTGCCGAGGGGGCGCCGGCGGGCCGGTACAGGCCGTCGCAGCAGACGGCGTCGACGTCGGGCACGACGGCCGCCTCGAAGCAGTCACCCGCCTGGGCCGACCACGTGCAGTACACCGCGAGCCCACGCCGGGCGCCCCACGCCTCCAGTTCGGCGGGGTCGAGGGTGCCGCCCAGTTCGGCGGGAGCGCCCCATTCGGCGGCCTCGCCGGCCAGGCGGGCGTTGGGGACGCGGGTCAGGCGGAGCCGGCCGCCGTGCCGGGCCAGCGCGGTCTGCAGGTCGGCCAGTTCACGGACCTCCGACGCCCAGACCGCCTCGGGCAGGTCGCCGAGGTCCAGCGGCTTCGCCGGCGCCTTGTGCAGTACGACCTCGTAGCGGTGGCGGGTCAGCTCGTTGTGGTGGGCGCCCTGCTTGAGGCGGATGTCGGCGGCGACGGCGTCCGGGCGGGCCTCGGCCCAGCGGGTGAAGAAGCCCGGGTCGACGACGAGTTCCTTCTCGGCGAGCACCGCGCGTTCGACGGCGGCCTGCACGGCGGCCGGGCCGTCGGCGGGCTGCCGGCAGCGGTGCACCGCCGCGGCGAACGTGCGCAGGGTGCGGTAGTTGCGGACGTCGCCGAGCACCACGCGCCCGCCGGGTGCGAGCCGGTCCATCGCGAGGTCGAGCACCTGGGTGAGGTAGTCGGCGTCCGGGAAGTACTGCACGACCGAGTTGAGGATGACCGTGTCGAAGTACCCGGCGGGCAGGCCGTCGGCGTCGTCGGCGGGCTGGCAGCGCAGGGTCACCTTGCCCGACAGCCGCCGGTCGGCGCTGGTCTGGGCGCGCAGTCGTTCGATGACGGGCGCCGAGAAGTCGGTGCCCCAGTACTCCTCGGCCTCCGGTGCGAGCGGGCCGAGCAGCAGGCCGGAGCCGACGCCGATCTCCAGCACCCGGCGCGGGCGCAGGGACCGCACCCGCCGCAGCACCGCCTCGCGCCAGGACCGCATCTGCGCCAGCGGGATGGGGCGGCCGGTGTAGGAGCTGTTCCAGCCGGTGAAGTCCTCGCCGACGGTGTCGGTGGCGGCCTCTGTCCCGCCGTACATGGTGTCGTAGATCTCGCGCCACTCGCCGACCTGTTCGGCCGCGTCGCGGCCGGTGGACGCGGTGCTGTCGGGCACCACGTACGCGACCATGCGGCGTTCGCCGAGCCGGTCCCGGCGCACGGCGACCACCGCGTTCGCCACGTCGTCCTGTTCGCGCAGCACCGCCTCCAGCTCGCCCGGCTCGACGCGGAAGCCGCGCAGCTTGAGCTGGTCGTCGCTGCGGCTAACGTAGTGAAGGCGACCGGCGGTGTCCCAGCGCACCAGGTCGCCGGTGCGGTACGCGCGCGCTCCGGGCTGTACGGACGGGTCGGGCACGAACCGGGTCGCGGTCAGGCCCGGGCGGCCGGCGTAACCGCGCGCCACGCCGTCGCCGCCGATGTACAGCTCGCCCACCACGCCGGCCGGCACCGGCCGCAGTCGGTCGTCCAGGACGAGGAGCCGGCTGCCGTCCATCGGGGTGCCGATGGGCAGCGGGTCGGTGCACTGCGCCGCGGAGGCGATCCGGTGCCGGGAGGCGAACGTGGTGGTCTCGGTCGGGCCGTAGCCGTTGACCACGGTGATGCCGGGGCAGGCGTCGAGGACCGCGCGGACGGCGGTCGGCGACAGGACGTCCCCGCCGGCCCACACCTC
Organism: Streptomyces sp. NPDC007905; assembly: GCF_042959345.1. NCBI lineage: Bacteria > Bacillati > Actinomycetota > Actinomycetes > Kitasatosporales > Streptomycetaceae > Streptomyces > Streptomyces sp. NPDC007905. The sequence goes on from NZ_JBIBKS010000007.1 coordinate 329,094, forward strand.
CTGGACGGCGCGGAAGCACTCGGCGTGCTGTTCGGCCATCACGGCGAACAGTCCGGCGGTCAGCCACAGCGCCGTCACCTCCCGCTCGGTGATCACCCGGGCGAGTTCCGCGGTGTCCGGCCGACCGGCGCGGGCCACCACGGCCGTGCCGCCGCAGAGCAGCGGCACCCACATCTCGTAGGTCGACGCGTCGAAGGTGTGCGGCGAGTGGACGAGGACGCGGCGATGGGCGCCGGTGCGGAAGCAGCCGTCGAGCGCGAGGTCGACGACGTTGCGGTGGGTCACCTCCACGCCCTTGGGGCGGCCGGTGGAACCCGAGGTGTACATCACGTAGGCGATGGCGTGCTCGCCGACGCCCTCGACCTCGGGCGGCGAGTCGGGCAGCCCGTCGAGATCCTCCTCGGCGAGTCCCTCGTCCACGGTGACCGCCGGATCAAGGTCCGCGAGCAGGAAGTCGATGCGCTCCGGCGGGTAGGTCGGGTCGACCGGCGCGTAGGCGGCACCGGCCTTGAGGACACCGAGGATGGCGGCGACCAGCAGCGGCGAGCGTTCCATCACGAGCGCGACGCGGTCGGCCGGGCGGGCGCCGCGGGCCCGGAAGTGGTGCGCGAGGCGGTTGGCCCAGCGGTCCAGTTCGGCGTAGGTCCAGGTGAGCCTGGAGTCCGCGGAGACCAGCGCGGTCGCGTCCGGCGTCGCGGCGACCGCGGCGGCGAACCGCTCGGGAAGGGTGCCGGCCTCGAACCCGGCGCCTCGAGCCGGGCCGCCCCAGGCACTCAGCGCCGCGCGCTCGTGTTCGGTCAGGACACCGACGGATCCGATGGGGGTGTCGGGCGCCGCGACCGCCTGGCGCAGGAAGTGCAGCCAGCGGCCGAGCAGGGTCCTGACCGTCCCGGCGTCGAAGAGTTCGGTGGCGTACTCCGCGAAGCCCTCGATGCGGGCCGGTGCGCCTTCCTCGTCCCGTTCGGTGACGCTGATGAACAGGTCGAAGCGCGCGGTGCCCAGGGAGAACGGCTCCTCGGTCACGGTCAGGCCGGCCAGGTGGAACTCCGGCCGCGTGTTGTTCTGGAGGGCCAGGCACACCTGGAAGAGCGGGTGGTGGGCGGGCGAGCGGACCGGGTTGAGCACCTCGACCAGGTGCTCGAACGGGATGTCCTGGTGGTCGTAGGCGGCGAGGCTGCTCTCGCGGACCCGGCCGACGAGTTCGGCGAAGGAGGGGTCACCGGAGGTGTCCGCGCGCAGCACCCACGTGTTGACGAAGAAGCCGACCAGTCGGTTGAGCGCCTCGTCGGTGCGTCCGGCGATGGGTGAGCCGATCGGCACGTCCGTGCCCGCGCCGAGCCTGGTGAGCAGCGCAGCGAGGGCCGCCTGGAGCACCATCGACACCGTGGCGCCGGACTCCCGGGCCATCCGGCGCACGCCGTCGGTCAGCTGGGGGTCGAGTGCGAGCGGCTCCAGATCGCCGGCGTACGACGCGACGGCGGGCCGGGGCCGGTCGGTGGGGGGCGTGACGGTCTCGGGCAGGCCGGCCAGCTGGGTCGTCCAGTAGTCCAGCTGCCGCCGGTAGAGGCTGCCCGGGTTCTCGCTGTCGCCCAGCAGTTCCCGCTGCCAGAGCGTGTAGTCGGCGTACTGCACGGGAAGCGGTTCCCACTCGGGCGCCCGGCCCGCGCGGCGGGCTTCGTAGGCGGTGGTGAGGTCCTCGGCGAGCGGGAGGGCGGACCAGCCGTCGGCGGCGATGTGGTGCGCGCCGATGAGGAACACCGCCTCGCGTTCGCCGGTCCGCAGCAGCCAGGAGCGGAACGGGATCTCGGCCGCCAGGTCGAACGGGCGGCGCGCCGCCGCCCGCAGGACGCTGGGCAGTTCGGCCTCGGTGACCTCGCGTTCCTCCCAGGGGACCTCGACCGCGGCCGGTGGCAGGATCCGCTGGTACGGCTGCCCGTCCGCCTCGCCGAAGACGGTGCGCAGCGATTCGTGCCGCACGACGACGTCGTGCACGGCGCGGCGCAGGGCGGCCGCGTCGAGCGCGCCGCGCATCCGCAGGGCCAGCGCGATGTTGTAGGTCGCCGAGGGTCCCTCGAAGCGGTGGATGAACCACAGCCGTTGCTGGGCGTAGGACAGGGGCAGCCGTTCGGGCCGGACCTGAGGCCGCAGCGGCGCGCGGAGGTGGTTCAGGGTGGTCAGGTGGGCCGCCAGTTCGGCGACGGTGGGCGACTGGAAGACGGCCCGGATGGGGATCTCCACGCCGTGCTCGGCCCGGATGCGGCTGACCAGCCGGGTGGCCAGGAGCGAGTGGCCGCCGACGGTGAAGAAGTTGTCGTCCACGCCGACCCGGTCGAGACCGAGGACCGCGGCGAACAGCGCGCACAGCGACTCCTCCTCCGGTGTGGCGGGGGCCCGGCCGCCACCGGCCGTGTAGTCGGGCGCGGGCAGGGCGCGCCGGTCGGGCTTGCCGTTGTCGGTCAGCGGCACGGCGGCGATGGGCACGATGGCGGCCGGGAGCATGTACTCGGGCAGAGTCTCCCGCAGATGGCCGCGCAGGGCGGGCAGCAGTGCCGTCACGGCGGCGGCGGCCGCGGGATCGTTCGCCGGGGTGCGTCCGTCGGTGGCCGGCAGGTACGTGCCGGTGAGGGGGGTGCCGGCCGCCGGGCCGTCGCGCAGCACGACGACGTCGAGCAGGTCGACCGCGTCGGCCGACCAGGTCGGCACCGCGTCCCAGCCGTGCCGGGCGGCCCAGGCGCGGATCTCTGCGGGGTCGAGCGGCGGCAGTTCGGGCGCGGCGGAGCCGTCGAGGCCGAGGGCGCGGGCCGCTGCGGCCTCCTCGGTGAGGCGGGCGTTCGGGATTCCGGTGATCCGCACCGCCGGCTCGGGCCGCTCGCTCATGCGATCGGTGAGGCGGCCCAGGTCGCCTTCCCAGGCCAGGGTGGGGACGCCGTCGAGCCGCCGCGGGGCGCCCGCCGGTTCCGTGCCCGGCTTGTGCAGCACGACCTCGTAGCGGTGCCGGGTCAGCTCGTTGTGGTGGATGCCGTCCTTGGCGCGGATGTCGGCTCCGGCCGCCCCGGCCCGGTGGGCCCAGCGCAGGAACCACTCGGGGTCGACCACCAGCTCCTTCTCCAGCAGGACGGCCTGGTCGACCGTGGTGCGCAGGACGGCCGGTGCCGCATCGGGGTGCTTCGCCCGCTGGACGCCCGTCTGGAGCGTGCGCAGGGAGGCCGCCCGCCGGACGTCGCCGAGGACGATCCGGCCGCCCGGCGCGAGCAGTTCCCAGACGCCGTCCAGCACCCGGGCGAGGTAGCGCTCGTCGGGGAAGTACTGCACGACCGAGTTGAGCACCACGGTGTCGAATCCGCCACGGGGCAGTCCGGTGAGATCGTCGGCGGCCTGGTGGCGCAACCGGACCCGGTCGGCCAGCCCGGCCCGGGTCACCTGGTCGCCGAGCCGGTCGGTCACGGTCCGGGAGAAGTCGGTGGCCCAGTACTCCTCCACCCGGCTGGCGATGTGCGCGAGCAGGAGTCCGGTGCCGACGCCGAGTTCGAGGACGCGCTCGGGTGACCAGCGCAGGACGCCTTCCACGGCGGCGTCGCGCCAGGCCCGCATCTCGTCGAGCGGGATCGGCTCACCGGTGCAGGAGTTGTTCCAGCCGGTGAAGTCCTCACCGAATCCGTGTCCGCTGTCGTCGGAGTAGGTCTGGTCGTAGACCTCCTGCCACTCCCCCACCTGGTCGTCGGTGCCGCCGGAGGGCGGCAGGGCGCCGGTGTCAGGGACAACGTAGGCGACCAGGCGCAGGTCGCCGGGCTGGTCCTCGCGGGCGGTGACGATGGCCTGGCGGACGGCCGGGTGCCGGACCAGGGCGTGCTCGATCTCGCCGGGCTCGACGCGGAACCCGCGCAGCTTGACCTGGTTGTCGGCGCGGCCGAGGAAGCAGATGTTGCCGTCCGGGAAGAAGCTGGCGCGGTCGCCGGTGCGGTACAGCCTGTCGCCCTCACGCGCGCTGAACGGGTCACGGACGAATCGTTCCGCTGTCAGCTCGGGCCGGTTGACGTAGCCGACGCAGAGACAGTCCCCGCCGATGTACAGGTCGCCCTCGACGCCGACGGGGCACGGCTCCATGTTCTCGTCGAGCACGTAGTAGCGGGCGTTGTCGATGGGACGGCCGTAGGGGATGCTGCGCCAGGACGGGTCGATCTCCCGGACCCGGAAGTAGTTGGACCACACCGTCGCCTCGGTGGCGCCGCCGAGGCTGACGATCTCCGCGCCGGTGAACACCCGGCGGACCTCGTCGGGCAGCGACAGCGGGGTGTAGTCGCCGGAGAGGAACACCAGGCGCAGGTCGTCGGTGCCCTCGTACCCGCCGTCCTCGGTGAGCAGGGATGCCACCTGGTTGAGGGTGGTGGGCACCGAGTCCCAGAACGTGATCGGCTCCGTGAGCAGGACATCCAGGAGCAGCCGCGGATCACGCTGCTGGACGGCGTCCGCGATGTAGACGCCGCCGCCGCAGCCGAGCAGGCCGAAGATGTCGAAGACGGAGAGGTCGAAGCCGAGCGAGGTGACACACAGGACGACGTCGTCGGGGCCGAACGCGAACGTGCGGTAACACCAGTCGAGCAGGTTGTGCACCGGGCGGTGGGTGACCGCGACGCCCTTCGGCTTCCCGGTGCTGCCGGAGGTGAAGATGATGTACGCCGTGTTGTCCGGTCCCGCGGCCGGTTCCGGATCGTGGTCGGCGCCGGGCGAGCGGGCGTCGGCGAGTTCGGCGAGCCGGACGCCGTCCGGCAGGGCCCAGCGTTCGGTGTCCGGCGTGGAAAGCACGAGGGAACACCCGGCGTCGGCGAGCATGCCGGCCACGCGGTCGGCGGGCAGCGCCGGTTCGAGCGGCAGATAGGCGCCGCCCGCCTTGAGCACGCCGAGGACGGCGGCGATCATGGCCGGCCCACGGGGGACGCCAACGCCGACGACGGTCTCCGGGCCGACGCCGCGTACTTTGAGGTCCCAGGCGATGCGGTTCGCCCACCGGTTCAGCTCGCCGTAGGTCATGGTGCCGCCGGCCCAGCGCAGGGCGGTGGCGTCCGGGCGCCGTGCGGCCTGCTCCTCGAAGAGCAGATGGACCGGTCCCGGGCAGTGGACGGGGCGGGCGGTGTCGTTCCACTCGACGAGGATCTTGTGGCGCTCGGCTGCGTCGAGAGTGTCGCCGGACCGGCCGGGCCCGGCCTCGGCCACTGCGCCGACGGTGGTCCTCGGGTCGGCCACCACCTCTTCGACAACGGCCACGAACCGTGCCGCGATGTCCTCCACGGTGGTGCGGTCGAAGAGGTCGGTGGCGTACTCGATCTCACCGACGACGGAGCCGGTGGAGTCGTCCGGCGCCAGGTTGAAGAACAGGTCGAACTTGGCGCTGCCGGTGGGCAGCGGTTCCATCGTCACGGTGAGACCCGGCAGGTCCAGGTGCGGTGGGGTGTTGTTCTGCCACGCCAGCACCACCTGGAACAGAGGGTGATGCGCGGTCGACCGCTCCGGCCGCAACAGCTCCACGAGCCGCTCGAACGGCACATCCTGGTGATCGTAGGCGGCAAGCGCCTTCTTCCGTACCTGTTCAAGCACCCACTCGAAAGTCCGCTCCGCAGTCACCTGCACGCGCAGCGTCCAGGTATTGACGAAGAAGCCCACCAGTTCGCTCAGTGCCTCCTCCGTACGGCCCGCGATCGGCGAGCCGACGGTCACATCCTTGCCTCCTCCCAGCCGATGCAGCAATACCACCAAGGCTGCCTGGAGCACTATCGCCGTCGTGACACCATTGGTTTGCGCCAACTTCTCCGCAGCAGCGCGCAGTTCGGCGGGCAACCCGACCGGAACCGATCCGCCCCGAAAACTCGCCACCTCGGGACGGGGCCGGTCCAAGGGCAAGGGAAGAGGCTTCGACACACCGGCCAGTTCCTCGCGCCAATAAGCGCTCTGTACCGAGACGACGCTGTCCGGATCCTTTTCGTCACCCAGCATTTCCTGTTGCCACAGCGCGTAGTCCGAGTACTGCACGGGCAGTTCGGGCCAGTCCGGTGCCGTGCCGGTCACCCGGGCCCGGTAGGCCGTCGACACGTCACGTGCCAGCGGGGCCAGCGAGCCGCCGTCGCCGGCGATGTGGTGGATCACCAGGACGACCAGGAACTCCTCGTCGCCGCTCTGGAGGACGCAGCCGCGCAGCGGCACGTCCCTCGACAGGTCGAACCAACTGCCGCTCACCGACGCCACCACGCCGGGCACCCGCTCGGGGGCCACCCGGCCCCAGTCCTGCCAGGGCAGGTCGATCTCGGCAGGGTCGAGAACACGCTGGTACGGCTGGCCGTCGGTCTCCACGAAGACCGTGCGCAGGACTTCGTGGCGCACCATCACGTCACGGAACGCCGCCCGCAGTGCGACAGTGTCGAGCGGGCCGTGGCAGCGCAGGAGCAGCGGAATGTTGTAGGTGGAGGAAGGGCCTTCGAAGCGGTTGATGAACCACATGCGCCGCTGCGCGTACGACAGGGGGGGCATGGTTTCTCCTACCTTTCGGTCATTCTCCGCAGCGGCTTTCGAGTGGAGGCCGACATCTCGTTCCAGCGGGCGGTCAGTTCGGCGACGGTCGGGGCGGTGAAGAGGATGCGCATCGGGATTTCCACGCCCATTTCCGCGCGCACCCGGGCCACCAGCCGGGTGGCCAACAGGGAATGGCCGCCCAGCAGGAAGAAATCGTCGTCGAGACCGATCCGCGCGGCGCCCAGAACCTCGGCGAACAGCGCGCACAGCGTCTCTTCCCGGGGTGTGCGGGGAGCCCGGTACTCGTCCCCGGCGAACTCCGGGCGGGGCAGGGCGGACCGGTCGAGCTTGCCGTTGGGCGTCAGTGGCAGTTCCGTGAGGGTCACGAACGCGGCCGGGATCATGTAGGCCGGCAGCCGCTCCCCGACCGCCTCCCGCAGGAGCTCCGTGGTGGGCTCGGCGCCGGTCTCCGGGACCACGTACGCCACCAGCCGGTGGTCCCCCGGCCGGTCCTCGCGGGCGATGACGACAGCCCGGCGGACCGCGGGGTGGCGGGCCAGGGTGTGCTCGATCTCGGCGGGCTCGATCCGGTAGCCGCGCAGTTTGATCTGATGGTCGGAGCGGCCGAGGTACTCCACCTCACCCGTGTCCGTCCAGCGGGCGAGATCCCCGCTGCGGTACATCCGGGCGCCCGGTGGCCCGAACGGGCAGGCCACGAACCGCTCCGCGGTCATGCCCGGCCTGTCGTGGTAGCCGCGGGCCAGGCCCTCGCCGGCGATCCAGAGGTCACCGGTGGCGCCGGGCGGTACCGGGCGCAGCGCCTGGTCCAGCACGAGGATCCGGGTGCCGGCGACCGGGCCGCCGACGGAGGGAGGCATGCCGGAGCGGGCGGGGAGCAGACGGGCTGCGGTGGCGTAGACGGTGGTCTCGGTCGGGCCGTAGAGGTTGGTGACCTCGGCGGCGTGCCGACACAGGGTTTCGGCGAGCGCCAGAGGCAGGGCCTCGCCAGTGGAGATCACCCGCAGCCCGGTCAGACAGGCCGGCGCGTGGGTGACCAGGCTCTGCCAGAGCGCGGGGGTGGCCTGCATAACGGTGACGCCGGACCGTTCAAGGAGGTCCAGCAGTGCCGGCGGCTGGGTGATGTCGTCCTTTCCGGCCAGTACCACCCGGCCGCCGGCGAGCAGGGGCAAGAAGAGTTCCAGCGCGGCGATGTCGAACGCGACGGTGGCGCAGGCCAGCAACCGGTCGTCCGGCGTCAGGGCGAACCGATCCTGCATGCCGGTCAACAGGATCGCCAGCGCACCGTGCCGGACCACCACGCCCTTGGGCGTCCCCGTGGAGCCGGAGGTGTAGATGACGTAGGCGGCGTGGTCGGCGCCGACCGGAACGCGCGGGCCGTGGGCAGGGTGAGGGGACCGGTCGGACAGGTCCACCCCGGCCAGCCGCTTCTCGTCGAGGACCAGCACCGGTGCGCTGTCCTCGACCACGGCCCGGACCCGGGCGGCCGGGTACTCCGGGTCCACCGGCACATAGGTGCCGCCGGCCTTCCACACGGCCAGCAGGGCCACCACCAGGTCGGCCGAGCGGGGCAGCAGCACCACGACCCTGGACTCCGGGCCCACGCCCTGCCCGGCCAGCCAGTGCGCCAGCCGGCCGGCCCGCTCGTCCAGCTCCCGGTAGGTCAGCCGGTGCCCGCGGAACTCGACACAGACCGTGTCCGGCGTCCGGGCCGCCCGCGCCGCGAGCAGGTCGGGGACGGTCCGCTCGGGGGGCGGGACCGCGGTGTCGTTCCAGGCGTGCAGCACCTGTTCGCGCTCGGCGTCGGACAGCACGTCGAGCGCGCCGACGGTGGCCCGCGCATCGGCGGCGAACTGCCGCAGCACCCGCACCAGCCGGTCGGCGAGCGCCTCCACGGCAGTCGGCTCGAAGACGTTGCGGCGGTACTGGAAGGAGATCCGCAACAGCGGGTCGGCCGCCGCGATCACGGTCAGCGGATAGTGCGGCGGGGCGTACGGGCGGATACCGGTCACCACCGGGTGCGCCGACGCGCCTGCCGCCGTGTGTCCGGAGCGGTCGACGGGGAACGACTCGAACACCACCAGCGTGTCGAACAGTTCGTTCAGCCCGGTCGCCCGCTGGATGTCGGCGAGCCCCACATGGTGGTGGTCCAGCAGTCTCGCCTGGGCGTCCTGGAGCCGGCCGAGCACCTCCGCGACCGGGTCGGCCGGCGTGCATCGCACCCGCACCGGGACCGTGTTGATGAACAGGCCGATCGTGGTGTCCGCGCCCGGCAGCCCGGAGGGCCGGCCCGCTACCGTGGCGCCGAACAGCACCTCCTGGCCGCCGGTGAGCTGCGCCAGCACCATGGCCCACGCGCCCTGCACCAGGGTGTTGGTGGTGACGCCCCACTCCGCGGCGCGGCGCGCCAACCTGGTGGAGTCCTCGCCGGTGAGCGGCACGTCGATCTGCCCGCTGCCGCTGCCGGTCGGCCGGGCCCCGGGCGTCATGGGCGCCAGCAGGGTCGGCTCCGCCACACCGGCGAGTTCCTCAGCCCACGCGCGGGCGGAACGTGCCGTGTCCTGCCGTGACAACCAACCCAGGAAGTCCCGGTAGCCGTGCGGGCGCACCGGTGCGGTGCCGGCGTCGCCGACCATGTACAGGTCCATCAGCTCGCGCTCGATGAGCGGCACCGACCAGCCGTCGAGCAGCACGTGGTGGGCGGTGAGGGCCAGTTCGGCGTGCTGGGGACCGATCGTGACGAGGGTCAGGCGCAGCAGCGGTGGGCTGTCCGGGCGGAAGCGGGCGTCCCGCTCCTCGACGAGGATCTCCTCCAGCCGCGTGGCGGCGTCGTCCTCGCCGGTGAGGTCGAGGTGCCGCCAGGGCAGCGGGACGTCGTCCACGACGGCCTGCACGGGCTCACCGGTGGCGCTCGGCTGGAACGCGACCCGCAGGTTCGGGTGCCGGTCGAGCAGGGCCTGGCCCGCCGCCCGCAGGCGCGCCGGGTTCACCGGGCCTTCGAGCCGGAACACGAACTGCGTCTGGTATGCCTCGGACGCGCTCTGCGCGAGCATCGTGTGGTACAGCAGCCCGTCCTGCAACGGCGTGAGCGGCCATACGTCGCTGACGCGTCCGAAGCGCCGTTGCCAGTCGTCCAGTTCTTCGTGGCTGACGGTGACCAGCGGGACGTCGGACGGGGTCAGCCCCCGCCCGCCGGACTCGACCAGGTTCCGCAGGCCGCGCAGGGCGGCGCACCAGGTGCGGGACAGGGCGCGGACCTCGTCGGCGGTCAGAGCTCCGGTGGCGAAGGTGAACAGGGCCGTCAGGCGCGCGTCGTCGCCGGTGCCGGTCACCAGGGCGTTCAGCTCGAGCGCGCTGGGCGTCGGCATGTCCGCGGCGGGCGCGGCGACCAACTCGGCGCATTCGGGCGCCGGGGTCCATCCGGAGCCACGGGTGAGGTCCTGGCCGGGCGCCGGCTCCGGGCGTTCGAAGGAGAAACGGCCCAGGAAGTTGAATCCGATGTCGTCCGCCGGATACGGGCGCAGCAGCGCCGCGGTGTCGTCGTTGACGTAGCGCAGCAGGGTGTAGCCGATGCCCTGGTCGGGCAGGGCCCGCCGCTGCTCCTTCACTCGCTTCAGGGCGTCACCGGCGGCGGCTCCTCCGGTGATCGCGGCGTCGACGTCGATCCCCGAGACGTCGAGGCGTACGGGGGTGACCGTGGTGAACCAGCCGACCGTGCGGGACAGGTCCGCACCGGGCACCAGCTCATCCTGTCGGCCGTGCCCTTCAATCCGTACGACCGCCGTGCCGTCGCTGAGACCCTCCCGTTCCCGGGCCAGCGCGAGGACGAGGGCGGTGAGCAGGACGTCGTCCGCGCCACTGCGGTAGGCCGCGGGGACGCAGGTCAGGATCGCGTTCGTGAGGTCGGCCGGGAGCTCCACCCGGACGGTGTCGGTGGTGGAGGTGAGGTCCCGGCCGGGGTCGAGCGGCCGGGAGCCCACGGGTGCGACGGGGGCCGCGAGCAGGTCGCGCCACAACGCCACCTCCGCCACCCGTTCCGGGCGGGCCGCCTCGTCGGCCAGGGCGTGCAGCCATCGGCGCAGAGAGGTGCCCACCCGCGGCAGAGCGGGGATCCGGCCTTCCTGGACCTGGCGCCAGGCCGCGGCCAGGTCGGGCAGCAGCACCCGCCACGACATGCCGTCGACGACCAGGTGGTGGACCGCGACCAGTAGCCGCCCGGGCCCGCCCGTGGCCCCCCGGAACCAGACCAGCCGGAGCATCTGCCCGGCCCGGGCGTCGATGTGCCGCACGGCCTCGCCGGCCTCGGCGCGCAGCAGGGTCTGCCACGCCTCGCCGTCCCAGTCCCCCGGGCAGTCGACCCGGCCGACGAGCGCGCCGGCGTCCACAGTGCCGGGTGGCTGCACCAGCAGGCCGTCGTCCGTCAGCCGTGAGCGCAGGACGTCGTGCCGGTCCAGGACGCAGCGCAGGGCCGCGGTGAGGCCGGGGAGGCCGACGGCTGCGGGCAGCTCCAGCACCAGCCACTGGGCGAGGCGGTCCAGGCCGGGGCCCCGCTCGGCGTACAGCCGGGCCATGGGGGGCAGCGGCAGCAGGCCGACGCCCCCGCCCTCGAGTTCGGCGAGGGCGGCCGGGGCGGTGTCGCGGGTCGCGGCCTGTGCAAGCGCGGCGACGGTGCGGCACTCGAACACGGTGCGCGGGCTGAACGCGAGACCACCGGCGCGGGCGCGGGCCACCACCTGGATCGCCCGGATGCTGTCGCCGCCCAGAGCGAAGAAGTCGTCGTCCACCCCGATGTCGCTCAGGCCCAGTACCTCGGCGAACGCGGCGGCCAGGAGGCTCTCGTCACCGGTCCGGGGCGGCCGGTGGGCACGGCCGGTGATCTCCGGCTCGGGCAGCCCGGCCCGGTCCAGCTTGCCGTTCGCGGTCACCGGCATGCGGTCCAGCGCGACGAAGACGGCGGGCACCAGGTGAGCGGGCAGCCGGGCCGCGACGAAGCCCCGCAGTTCGGCGAGGTCCAGACCGGCGTGCAGGTCCCAGTCGGTGCCGGTCGGGCCGCTGCCGCCGGAGGTGGCCGGGACGACGTAGGCGACGAGCTGCGCGGCTCTGTCCGCGCCTCGGCCGGGCCGGGCGACGACGGCCGCCCTGAGCACTCCGGGGTGGTCGGTCAGCGTGTCTTCGATCTCCTGGGGCTCGGCCCGGAAGCCGCGGATCTTCACCTGGTGGTCGGCGCGGCCGGCGAACTCCAGCTCGCCGTCGGCGTTCCAGCGCGCCAGGTCGCCGGTCCGGTACATGCGCCGCCCGGGTTCCCCGAAGGGACAGGCCACGAAGCGCTCCGCGGTCAAGCCCCGGCGGTCGTGGTAGCCCCGGGCGAGTCCGGCGCCCGCGATGTAGAGGTCGCCGAAGACGCCGGGCGGCAGCGGTCGCAGCCGGCTGTCGAGGACGTAGAGCGCAGTGTTCCAGATCGGGGTGCCGATCGGTATCGTGCGCGCCCCGGGCCGGTACTGCCACGCGGTGACGTCCACGGCCGCCTCGGTCGGCCCGTACAGGTTGTGCAGCGGCACGCCGAAAGTCCGGTGGAATCGCGCGGCCAGCTCGGCCGGCAGCGCCTCTCCGCTGCACACGACGCGGCGCAGACCGGTGCACGCGGCGGCCGTCTCCTCGGTGACGAACTCGGCCAGCATCGACGGGACGAAGTGCGCCGTCGTGACACCGGCCCGCCTGATCACCCCGGCGAGGTAGTCCGGGTCCCGGTGCCCGTCCGGCCGGGCGACCACCAGGGTGGCGCCGGTGATCAGCGGCCAGAAGAACTCCCAGACGGACACGTCGAACGAGGCGGACGTCTTCTGCAGGACCCGGTCGGTGCCGTCGAGCCGGAAGCGGTCCTGCATCCAGAGCAACCGATTGACGATCGCGGCGTGCGTGACGACGACGCCCTTGGGCCGCCCGGTCGATCCCGACGTGTAGATCATGTACGCGGGATGGTCGACACCGTGCGGGGCGGAGGTGACGGGCCGTTCGGTGAGCGGGGCGTCGTCGACCATGACCACGGGGACATCCGTCCGGGGCAGCCGGTCCGCGGTGTCCTTGACCGTCAGCACCAGCGCGGGCTTGGCGTCGGCGAGCATGAACTCGACCCGCGCGGCCGGGTAGTCCGGATCGACGGGGACGTAGGCGGCGCCCGCCCTGAGGACCGCGACCAGCGCGACGACCAGTTCCGGGGAACGGGGCACCGCCACCGCGACGAACCGCTCGGGCCCGGCGCCGCGCTCGGTCAGCAGGCGGGCGAGCCGGCCGGACTTCTCGGCCAGTTCCCGGTAGGTCGTCCGGGAATCCTCGAAGGTCAGCGCGACGGCGTCCAGGGTGGCGTGGGCCTGCCGGTCCAGCAGTTCGGTCAGGGTCGCCGGCGGCAGGGTCACCTTGAGTCCGGCGTACTCGGTGAGCAGCGCGCGGCGTTCGGAGGGGTGCAGCGCGGTGACGGTCCCGACCGGGGCGTGCGGGTCGGCCAGGGCCGTCCGCAGGAACGTCACGAACCGCTCGGCGAGCCCGGCGATGTCCTGGTCGTCGTACTCGGCCCGCGGCGCGTCGAACCGGACGTACAGGTCGCTGTCGGCCCTTCCGTCGGTGTAGACACAGACCATCACCTCGTCGATCACGCCGAAGGTGCCACCGGCGAAGTGGGCTGAGGCGCCCGCCAGGTCGAGCGCTTCAACGGAAGGGAGCACGTTGACGACGGCACCGAACGGGCTGCGCGCGTCGCCGGCGTGGCCGGTGGCCCGTTTGATCAGGGATATGTCGTGCCGGGCGTGCCGCAGGACACGGCGCCGCTCCCGGCCGAGCGCCTCGGCCAGTTCCACGAAGTCGGCCGCGGGGTCCACCCTCGAGCGCAGCGGCACCCGGTTGGAGAGCAGGCCGAGGGAGCGGCGCAGTGCGCCGACGCGGTGATTGACGGTGATGGTCAGCAGCGGCTCGGACAGACCGCACATGTGCCCAAGAAACGCGGTGGCGGACGCGGCGATCAGGTCGGGCACCGAGGTCCCGGCCGCGGTGGAGGCGTGTTCCCAGGCGGCGAGTTCGGCGGCCGGGACCGTCACGGTGCGGGTGGACATCGCCTGCGAAGCGGTGAGGCCGTCCCAGTACCCGGGCTCGCCGGCGGGAGCGCCGGCGCCCGGACGGACACCGGCGGGCAGACGGGCGGCGGGCAGGTCTCCGGCGAGGTAGTCGGGCCAGAACCGCTCGGCGTCGGCGAACCGCTTCGACGTCCGGTAGGCGGCGTCCTTCGCCGCCGCGTCCTCCGGCGGGTTCGGGGCGCCCTCCGGCAACGCGGAGCCGGCGCGCAGCGCGCGGTAGATCTCGGCGATCCGCCGGGACAGCAGGGTGAGAACGCCGAACGCATCGGTGAGGATGTGGTGGAAGACGAGCACGAGCAGGTGACGGCCGGGGCGCAGCCGGATGGAGCCGATCCGCAGCAGCGCGTCCTCGGTCAGGTCGAAGGGCCGGCGCACGAGATCGGCGACGACGGCGCGGGCCGCGTCGGCGGGGTCGGCGGCGTCGCCGACGTCGAGGCGGAACGGCTCCCACGCCCCGAGGTCCCGGGCGACCGGCCGCAGTCCGTCGTCGTCGCGACGGAAGTTCACCCTGAGCGCGTCGGCTTCCGCCACCGCCGCCCGCAGGGCCGCAGCGAGCAGGGCGGTGTCCAGGTCACCGTGGATGTCCCAGAGAGTCGCGACGTTGTTCGGTACGTCAGGGGTGAACTCCTGCGCGAGCCACATGGCTTCCTGCGCGGATGTGACGCCGGTGCAACCCATCAAAATGCCCCCAGCAAAAAGTGGTTTCCCGGTCAGCGGCCCCTCGCCGTGCCGATGCTTGTCGCGGTCCATGTGGTTGAACAACTGCGATGAAAGATGTTGGCCAGAGATCGAAAAGGAATTGGCCATCACCCGAAAGAAGTCCGCCACCCCGCGCGGGCAGGCGTCCGTCCGGCGCCCGCAACCGCCCTCGAAGAACGTCTCCCGACTGCGGATCTGGGCGTTACCACGGCCGTCCTCCGCCTGCTAGCGCGGCTCCTCGGCCGTTGCGGCCGGGCTCCGGTTGTGGTGCGCGCTGGTCCGGATCACCTGGGCGACGGTCAACTCGTAGGCGGAGTACCAGTGCTTCCTGCCCATGCGCTGCGCCACCTGGTGCTCGGGGTCGCAACGCCACTTGTCCAACGTCTCCTCGTCGCGCCACATCATGACGGCGAGACGTTCACCGTCCTCCCCGGTGTAGTGCTTGACCTCCACCGGGTCGGACCCGGCGATGGCGCGCACCCGCTCCTGCATCCGCTCCTCGGTGGCGTAGTACTCCTCGCCGGCCTGCTCGGACAGGTGCGACTTGAACAGGATCACGAACATCCGGAGTCCTCCAGGGTGGCTGTGGTCGGGGCGGGGGGAGGGGTGCAGGCGCGCAGCCGGTCGTCGGGCGCCGAGACCAGTTCGGTGCCGTACCGGGCCAGCAGATCCGCCACGAGCCGGTCCAGACGCCGGTCGTCGCGCAGTACGGAGGCGTAGCTCTCCTCGCTGAAGGCGCACCGCTCGTACAGCGGCAAGAACCGGTCGGGGAAGAGGGCCGTCAGCCGCCCGCGCAGCACGTCCGCGGCGGTCTCCTCGCGAGGTGGGTTGGCCATGGTGAAGTAGTGCCGGTAGGAGAGCCCGGAGATCGCGTCGGCGTCCTCGGTCCGCGACTTCTCGTAGGCGGCCAGGCCCGCCGCCCAGTCGGCGGAGGCGTCGAGGCAGTCGACGAGGACCCGGGCGTCCTCGAAGCCGCAGTTCATGCCCTGCCCCATGAAGGGCGCCATCGCGTGACAGGAGTCACCGAGCAGCGCGAAGGTGTCTCGCCAGACCCATCGGTCGCAGCGGACGGCCGTGAGGGTCGAGACGGCCTTGGTGGCTAGCTGGTCCGCGATGTCGGGGATGATCGCGGTCGGCTCGGGAAAGTGGGCGGCGAACATCTCGGACAGGTCCTGGCCGCCGCGGGCCGCCGCGTAGGACGGGGCGGGGCCGTCCAGACGCATGAACAAGGAGCCGGAGAGCTTTCCCGACGGCAGAGGGTGCGCGGCGAACATCGCCTTCCCGGTGGGCCAGTAGTGCGTGATGGTCGGGTCCAGTCGGCCGCCCGGTACGTCGATCTCCTGGTAGGCCAGGTCCAGCTTGCGCACTTCGACCCGGGCGCCACGCGCCTCCAGGGCGGCCCGGGCCGCGGAGTGCGCGCCGTCGCAGCCGAGGACCCGGCGGCACGTCAGCCGGCGCGAGCCGTGCCGGTCCTCCACCAGCACCGCGGGTTCGTCCAGGTCCACCGAGCGCACCCGCTGCCCGAAGCGGATACGCACACCGGGGGTCGCCTCGACGGCGTCCAGCAGGATCTGGTGCAGCCGCCGGCGCTCCACCGCCCAGATGGGCTGTCCGTCCCGGCTGTAGGGAGTCGACCGCGTCCGGCCGTCGGGCAGGTGCCCGCAGCGTCCGTGCAGGGGGACGCATATCCGGCGCACGGCGTCCGCGACGCCCAGGTCCGACAGGGCGCGCCAGCCGCGCGCCGACAGCATCACGACGAGTGACCGGCGTTCTGGACCGGGCTCCAGTCTGGGGTCCGCCCGCTTCTCCAGCAGGGTGACCGGTCCGAAGCGGGGGGCGAGGTAGCAAGCCGTGACCGCGCCCACCAGACCGGCCCCCACGATGACGGTCTCCGGGTTCGCGTCCGTGCGGTTCGTGCCGTTGCCGTTCATGCTGTCCCCGCCCCTCGTCCGTTGTTCCGCCCGCAGTTCCGCGGTCGTATCCGCGTCCGCACCTCGCTACGGCCGCCGCAGTTCCGTCAGGACCACGGTGCCCACCTCCTTCGTGCTGAGGGATCCGCCGAGATCGGGGGTGACGCGGCCGGTCGCCACGGCCGCGGCGACCGCACGGCGGACCGCATCCGCCGCCTCGGTCCGGCCCAGGTGCTCGGCCAGCAGGGCCACGGAGAGGATCGCGCCGAACGGATTGGCGGTGCCGGTACCCGCGATGTCCGGGGCGCTGCCGTGCACTGGCTCGAAGAGCCCTTGTCCGGTCACGGGGTTGAGATTCGCCGACGCCGCGACGCCCAGGCCGCCGGCGAGCGCGGCCGTGAGATCGCTGAGGATGTCGCCGTAGGAGTTGTTGGTGACGATGACGTCGAAGGCGGTCGGATCGGTGGCCAGCCGCAGGGCGGCGGTGTCCACGTAGAGGTGGGACGTCTCGACATGCGGGTGCCGTGCGACCGCCTCGCTCCAGCACCGCTGCCACAGCTGCCCGCCGTTGCGGACGGCGTTGGCCTTGTCGACGAGGCACACCGACCTGCGCGCCACGGAGAAGGCGAAATCCAGGACGCGTGACACGCCTTGGCGGGTGCTGAGGTCCACGTCGATGGCGATCTCATGGGGAGTCCCGGTGCGCGTACCGCCGCCGATGCCGCTGTAGAGCCCCTCGGTGTTCTCCCTGACGATCACGCAGTCGATCGCCCGGCGGGCCGGGTCGCGCAGCGGACTGAGCGTGTCGTGCCAGAGTCTGGCGGGCCGGTAGTTGACGTAGAGGTCGAGTTCGAGGCGCAGAGTGGTGAGGACAGCGCGCACGTACGCGGTGTCGCTGAGCCGCGGATCGCCGACCGCGCCGAGGAGAGCCGCCTCGCTGGACCTGATGCGGTCGAGGTCGGCTCCGGTCAGGGCCGTTCCGGTGCGCAGGTAGGTTTCCGCGTTGACGTGGTCCAGGACGTCCGTCCGCGCCCCGAGGCCGAGGGCGTCGAGGACGTCCAAGGCCGGCTCGATCACCTCGGGACCGATGCCGTCACCGGGGATCACGGCGATGGTGGTCAAGGCCGCCTCACTTCCGGCCCTGGCTCAGCACGTCCGCGACGAGTTCCGCGACGTCGGCCGTCACATGGAAATGCCCGCCCGGCCGCGCGGTTTCCGTGAAGCCACCGGAGGTGACGCCCGCCCACCCCGCCAGTTGGGCCTGCTCCACCAACGGGTCGCCCTCGCCGTGGTAGCAGCGCACGGGACAGGACAGCGGACGAGTGCCGGGACGGGGCCGATAGGTCGCGTGGGCCCGCAGGTCCGAGCGGATGACGGGCAAGAGGAGGTCGCGCAGCTCGGCGTTCTCGGCGATCGCGGGTTCGATGCCGCCCAGCGCGCACAGCGTCGTCCAGAACTCGTCGTCGGGTGCCAGGTGGATGCTTCTGTTGTTCATCCGTCCGGGCGGCAGAGCGGCGGACACACAGAGCGCCAGGGGTTCCTCGCCGGCGTCCCGCAGCAGCAGGGCGGTCTCGTAGGCGACCAGCGCGCCCAAGCTGTGCCCGAACAGTACGTGGTCGCCCGGCGGCAACCGCAGCAGCTCCGCCGCCACGCAGCCGGCCATCGCGACCACGTCGTCCACGGGCGGCTCTCCGAAGCGGTCGCCGCGGCCCGGGTACTGGACGGCCATCAGCGACACACCGGGCGGCACCGCGGCCGACCACTCGCCGAAGGCGATCCCCGAGCCCCCCGAGTGCGGGAAGCACACCACCCGCACGCCGAGCGGGTCACCGGCGGTCATCGACCGCACCCATCCGCGTTCCCGTATCCGGCTCATCCTCTTCGCCCTCCTGGCCGGCCGTCGTTCCGTCCGCACCATGTTTTCCACTCGCCGCGGATTCGCGCGGCCCGCGACAGATGTCGGCAAGAGATCGGGGGGCGGCGGACCGCGGCGCTGACGATGCCAAGGGACAGGACAGCAAGGACCGCGGGCACGCCGCCGCACGGCACCAGGCTCACGTCGCGCGCGGACGTCGCGCACCACCACACCGGACACCGCCCGCCACCGCGTGGAGGCACCCGCCCTCCGGCCGCATTGCCGCCGGAGGGCGGCCGGGACGGACCGAGCGCACCCGCGGCTCCACCCGGACCTCCGCGCCCCCTCGATCCAGGCCTCGACCGACCGCTGAAAGGGAACGCGATCATGCTTGACGGTTTTGTGCACTGGCCCGGACAGCTCGCGGCGGAGTTGCGCCGGACAGGGGTCTGGCTCGGCCGGCCGATCGGTGACTTGTTGCACGAGTCGTGCGAACGGAACGCCGAGCGGGTGGCCGTGGTGTGCGGTGAACGCCGGATGACCTACGCTGAGCTGTCCCGGCGCGCGGACGGGTTGGCGAACGGCCTGATCGGACTGGGCATCAGGCCCCTGGACCGGGTGGTGGTGCACCTCCCCAACATCCCGGAGTTCGTCGTCCTGGTCTTCGCGCTGCTACGGGCCGGAGCCATCCCGGTGCTGGCGCTGCCCGGTCACCGCAGGGCCGAGATCACGCATCTGTGCGCTCACTCCGGCGCTGTTGCCTATGTGGTGAAGGACGAGTTCGGCGGGTTCGACTACCGCACGATCGCCCGGGAGATCCCGTCGGTCCCGCACGTGATCGTCAGCGGCGACGCCCAGGAGTTCACACAGCTGGAGTCGCTGGACGCCCAGGACGTCGCGCTACCCCGGGTGGACGCGTCCGCCCCCGCGCTGTTCCTGCTCTCCGGTGGCACCACCGGACTGCCGAAGCTGATTCCCCGGACCCACGACGACTACGAGTACGTCATGCGGGCCTGCGCGGAGGCGATGGAGGTGGGCCCGGAGGTGGTGTACCTGGCCGTCAACCCGGTCGCGCACCAGGCGGCCCTCGCCTGTCCGGGCGTGTTCGGCAGTCTCCTGCTGGGCGGGAAGGCGGTCCTCACGTCGAGCGTGCGGCCCGATGACGTCTTCTCGCTGATCCGCCGCGAGGGGGTCACCGTGACCACGGTCGTGCCCTCGGTGCTGCGGCTGTGGGCCGATTCCGGACGACCGCCCGGCGAACTGTCCCGCCTGCTGATCCAGGTGGGCAGCGCGCCGCTCGACCCGGCCCTGGCGCGCCGTGCGGCCCAGGTGCTGGGCTGCCGGATCCAGCGGTGGTACGGCATCAGCGAGGGGCTGCTGACCCACACCCGGCTCGACGACCCGCAGGAGGTGGCTGTCAACACGGACGGCCGCCCGATGTCACCGGGTGACGAGGTCCGGATCGTGGACGAGTCGGGGAACCCCGTGCCCGATGGGGAGACGGGCGAGATGCAGGTGCGGGGGCCGTACACCATCCGCGGGTATTACCGTGCCCCCGAGGAGAACGCCCGCTCGTTCACGCCGGACGGTTTCTTCCGCACCGGCGACCTCGTCCGGCGCAGGCCGGACGGCAACATCATGATCGTCGGCAGGATCAAGGACGTCATCAACCGGGCCGGCGAGAAGGTCTCCGCGGAGGAGGTGGAGCGACAGTTGCGCACTCACCCCGCCGTGCAGGACGCGGCCGTGATCGGCGTGGCGGACACCGTGCTCGGCGAACGGACTTACGCGTTCGTCGTCCTCAACGAGGCGGACGTCCGCCCGTCCGCCATGAAGGAGTTCCTCAGGAGCCGCGGCCTGGCCGCCTACAAGATCCCCGACCGGCTGATCTCGATGCCGCAGCTTCCGCGCACACCGATGGGGAAGGTCGACAAGAAGGCACTGCGCGCAGGGATCGCCGCCCCGGAACGCTGACGATGCCCGCGCGCGGGGCGGATGCTGCGTCCGTTCCGCGCCTGCCTCGATCGGTTGGCCACCACATCCCGGCTGGGATCCCACCGGGCACCGGGACCTGCCCGACCCTGCTGGCGGCCATGCTGCACACCGGCCCGTGACCGGCGGACGAGCAGTTCGCACGGCGCCGCCGGGCGACCTCCGAGTGCGGCAATGGGCGCCCGCATCAAGGAGGTGAACGGCGGTCCGGGCACGAACCACATCACCCAGCCCTGGCATACACAACCTGACGATCCATCAAGGCGGGCGTCACATCAGTGTCAGAACGGCCCGGCACAGCCCCAGCGAAGACCCGGGGGCACCACGCGTCCGCCTTCCCGTCACCTACCGAAACCGCAGGTCAGCCAGCGTCCGTCCGGCATGCGGCCTGCTCCACGGCGTGCGCCCGTGAAAACAGGTCGGCTCGATCCGCTCGGAACCTCTGGAAGTCGAGAACTCGCCAGTCAGAGGCTCTTCGTGGCGGGCTCCAGGACCGCCACGCACTCCACGTGCGACGTCATCGAGAACATGTCGACGGCCCTCTGAGGCACGGTCGGTGAAGACTCTCGCTCAACCAGAAGCTCATCCGGCGAGAGTCCGGCACCCCCGGCAGGAGGCCGCCGCCCTGCAAGCCATCGCCACGCAACATGCGCTACGGCAGTCGCCAGTCCACCGGCTGTCCGCCCTGCTGGATCAGCAGGTCGTTGGCCCGGCTGAACGGACGCGAGCCGAAGAACCCGCGGTCGGCCGACATGGGCGACGGATGCGCCGACTCCACGGCCGGCAGACGTCCCAGCAGCGGACGCAGATTGCGGGCGTCACGCCCCCACAGGATGGACACCAGCGGCTTGCCGCGCCCGGCGAGGGCCCGGATCGCCTGCTCGGTGACCTCCTCCCAGCCCTTGCCCCGGTGGGCGCCCGGGCTCCGCGGTGCCGTGGTGAGCGCCCGGTTGAGCAACAGCACGCCCTGCTGCGTCCACGGGGTGAGGTCGCCGTTCGACGGCTGGGGCAACCCGAGGTCGGAGTGCATCTCCCGGAAGATGTTCTCCAGACTCCCCGGCAACGAACGCACTTCCGGCGAGACCGCGAAACTCAGTCCGATGGCCATCCCGGGTGTGGGGTAGGGATCCTGCCCCACGATCAGGACACGGACGTCATCGAAAGGCTGCTGGAAAGCCCGCAGGACATTCGCCCCCGACGGAACATAAGTCCGGCCCGCCGCTATCTCGGCGCGGAGGAAATCCCCCATGGCCGCGATGCGTTCAGCCACAGGTTCTAGAGCCTTCGCCCAGCCTGCTTCAACAAGTTCATGCAAGGGTCGTGGTGCCACGGCGCCTCACTCTACTGGTGGGCGCGGTGCCCCGGCACAACACAGAAGCCCTCACGCACAACCGCCGCTCCTGGCGCTACTCTTCCTCCTCGTCGAGATCTTCGAACCGGTCGAGCAGCTCACGCAACCGGTGACCGGGGAGGAGGGGAGCCTGTTGCATCCAGTGATCAAGCCACTCCGCCACCGTCATCACGTCCGGTCAGCCCCTCACGCTCGATACGCAGATCCCGGAACTCCCGCACACGCGGTCGGCCTGTCGTTGCCGGTCGCGCCAGAGGTACGTCCGCTGCCGCCGAGCCTGATCAACCTCTTCCGCGAGCTGAACAGCGACCTGGGGCTGCCCCAGCCGTCGACCGGCGACCTCATCCCGTGGGCGCAGCAGGGCGTGCTGCTGCTCGACAGGGCGCCGACCACGGCACCCCGCAGTCCGGCCGCCCACCGGGGCAAGGGCTGGGAGGAGGTCACCGAGCAGGCGATCCGGGCCCTCGCCGGGCGCGGCAAGCCGCTGGTGTCCATCCTGTGGGGGCGTGACGCCCGCAATCTGCGTCCGCTGCTGGGACGTCTGCCGGCCGTGGAGTCGGCGCATCCGTCGCCCATGTCGGCCGACCGCGGGTTCTTCGGCTCGCGTCCGTTCAGCCGGGCCAACGACCTGCTGATCCAGCAGGTCGGACAGCCGGTGGACCGGCGACTGCCGTGACCGTCCCCGGTTACCTGGCCGTGGACTCCGGAGGCTCCGGTCTGCGGGTCGCCGTGGGCGTGCCGGGGCAGCCGCCGGCGGCGCAGCGGGAGTCGCGGGAGCCGGTCCGTACCGGTGCGCGGGGGATCGATCCCGCCCATCTGATGGCGCAACTTGTGCCCTTGGTCCGCGACTTGACGGCTGAGGCCGGGGTCGGGGAGCTGGGCACGGCCGTCGTCGGCGCCGCCGGGTTCGCCAGCCTGGGCGACGCGCTGCGCGCCGAATTGCCGGGCGCGTTCACCCGGGAGCTGGGTGTGCGTTCCGTGGCGCTCGCCGCCGACGCCGTGGCCGCCTACGTAGGCGCCCTTGGACCGCGTCCGGGTGCCGTCGTCGCCGCGGGCACTGGCCTCGTCGCCGTCGGCACCGACCTGAGTGGCTGGCGGCGCGCGGACGGCTGGGGGCATCTGCTGGGCGACTGCGGTGGCGGTGCCTGGATCGGACGGGCCGGGCTGGAGGCGGCGCTGCGCGCCCACGACGGCCGGGACGGCGGCTCCGCTCCCCTGCTGGCGTGCGCCGAGAAGCAGTTCGGCCCGGTGCGGGGGCTGCCCGGCCTGCTCTACCCCCGCACCGACCGCCCAGCGATGCTGGCCTCCTTCGCACCTGAGGTGGCCACCTGCGCCCCGCACGACCCGGTCGCGGCCGGCATCCTGCGCGCGGCGGCGCGGAACATGGCCGAGTCCGCCGCGGCGGTGTGCCCGGCCTCCGGTGCGCCCGAAGTGTCGTTCACCGGCGGCCTCTTCCACCTGGGCGACCCGCTCCTCGTACCGCTGCGCGAGGAGCTGGCCCGTCGGCTGCCGCACGCCCGGCCGGTTCCGGCCGAGGGCGATCCGCTGCACGGCTGTGTGCGGATCGCGACCGAGCTGGCGGCCGGCCGGCTCACCCTGCCGGGTGAACCGTCGCTGCTCTACGTGGTCTCCGCAAAAGGGGATTGACGCTCTTCATAGCGCATGTGTCCGGCAAGTGCCCGGAAAATGTGCCAAGCGGACGTAACTCATCAGACAAAACCGGACGGATACCGCTCACCTGCACCCTCCCCGAACAGAGGAGCCCTGGAAGCCAGTAACATGCGGCGCCATGAGCTCCCCCACTGGGCCCGCGTCCGGCCTGCCAGTACGAATGCCGCGACCCCGCCAGCCCGGACGGCACCGCCGACCGGAACCGCTGGTGGCTCCCGAGGGCGCGCCCGCGCTCGTCCTCGCGGTCCCCGGCGCGCCCAGCGCCGCCACGCGCAGCCTCGCCGAGGATGTCGTGAGCATCGCCCGCTCCGAGCTGCCCGGCCTGGATGCGCGGATCGGGTTCGTGGAAGGGGACGACACCGAGTTCCCCACCCTCCGCTCCGTGCTGACCCGCGCCGCCGAGGAGCGCACCGCCCGCTACGAGCGGGCCGTTGCCGCCGGTGCCGAGGTCAAGGAGCCCGACGGCCCGGTCGCGGTCGTCGTCCCGCTGCTGGCGGGTCCGGACAGTGCGCTGCTGCGCCAGGTCCGCCAGTCCGTGATGGACAGCCGGGTCGCCGCCGAGCTGACCGATGTCCTCGGCCCGCACCCGCTGCTCGCCGAGGCGCTGCACGTGCGCCTGTCCGAGGCCGGCCTGGCCCGCGCCGACCGCGCCCGGCTGTTCACCGTGGCCACCGCCGCCGACGGCATCGTCCTGGCCTCCGTGGGCGGCGAGGAGGCCGTGCAGGCGGCCGGGATCACCGGCATGCTGCTGGCCGCGCGCCTGGCCGTGCCGGTGATGGCGGCGGCCCTGGACCAGGAGGGCTCGATCTCCTCCGTCGCCGAGCAGCTGCGCTCCTCGGGCTCGCAGCAGCTGGCCCTCGCGCCCTATCTGATCGGCCCGGAGATCGACCCCGGGCTGCTGGCCGCGGCCGCCGAGGAGGCGGGCTGCGCCACGGCCGAGCCGCTGGGCGCCTACCCGGCGATCGGCAAGCTCGCCCTCGCCAAGTACACGACCGCCCTGGGCATCGCCCCGCAGCCGCAGGGCACGCCGGTCCGCTGACGCAGCCGGCACCCGACGACACAGGGCGAAGGGCCCGCTCCAGTGGCTGGAGCGGGCCCTTCGCCCTGTGTCGTCGGGGCTCAGCCGAAGACGACGCAGGAGGCCGCGGCGACCTCGACGGATCCGTCGTAGCGGGGCACTCCCGTGCTCTCGTCGACGGCGAACCAGGTCACGTCGCCGGAGCGTTCGTTGGCCGCGTAGAGGAAGCCGTCGTGCTCGGCCAGCGCGCGCGGCCAGTGCCCGCCGCACGGCACCGTGCCGGCCAGCCGGAGCCCGTCCCCCTGGACCGCGAACACGGACAGCACGTCCTCACCGCGGGTCGCGGTCCACACGAAGCGGCCGTCGGGCGAGACCACGATGCCCGAGGGGTGGGCGTCGCCCGCGGGGGCGCCCGGCAGGACCGGGACCTCGGTCAGCGGCTTCAGGGAGCCGCCGGCGGCGTCCCAGAGGCAGACGGTGACGGTCGGGGTGAGTTCGTTGACCACGTAGGCGTGCTCGCCGTCCGGGTGGAAGGCCAGATGGCGTGGGCCCGAGCCGGGCCGCACCGCGATCTCGCGGTGCAGGGCCGGGACGCCGCCGTCCAGGGTGCACACGCGTACCGAGTCCGTGCCGAGGTCGACGCTGACGGCCCACCTGCCGCTGGGGTCCGGCTGGACCTGGTGGGCGTGCGGGCCGCGCTGGCGCCGGTCGTGCGGGCCGGAGCCGGTGTGCTGCAGCTGCCCCGAGGGCACCGGTGCGAGGGTGCCGTCCGGGCGCACCGGTACGGCGCTGACGCTGCCGGAGCCGTAGTTGGCGGTCAGGACGTGCCCGGCGTACAGGCTGAGGTGCGTGGGGCCGCTGCCGTCGACCGGCACGGGGGGCCCGGCGGGCTCCGGCTTGTCACCGCCGACGCGGAACGCGGCGACCGCGCCCTCGGCCGTCTCGCTGACCGCGTAGAGCATGTCCCCGTCCGGTGACAGGGCCAGGTAGGAGGGGTCGGGGACGGTGCCGAGGCCGCCGGTGAGGCTCAGTGCACCGCTGCCCGGGTGGACCTCCGCGATCACCAGCCCGGGACCTCCCGCCGCCGTGAACGACCCGATGAACGCCCTGTGCCGCCTGCCGCCTTCTGCCACGGCTGTCCCCTCTCGGTCTGAGCCAGTGCCGACGGTAGCAGTCGATCACGTTCGGTCTAGACCAACAGCGGGGGTGTTCCCTCAGGCGCCCACCAGCGGCGACCCGGACGGCGCCCGCAGGGGCTCGGCCAGCTCGGCCAGCGCCCGTTCCAGGCCGTGGAGGTGGGCCAGGGCCGGCTCGGCCGGGGTCTCGGCAGGCCGGTGGACATGCTCGGAGCCGCCCTCGGTGAGCGCCTCGACCGCCGTCTCCACCCGCCAGCAGGCGGCGGCCAGGCGGGCGTCGTGGGAGGCCTCGGGGTCGGCGGCGACGACGACCAGGCCGCGGATCTCGCGGGCGCAGTCGTCGAGGAGGGCGAGGACCCGGCGGGCGCGCCGCTTGCGGCCGAGCACCGGGTTCAGCGGGTGCACCAGCGGAGCGACCGACAGCCGGACCCGGCCGAGCAGCTGCTCCAGTTCGGCCACGCGGGGCGCCGGGTCGGCCGTGGCCGAGCCCGCGAGCCGGGCGGCGGCCTCCGCGGTGCAGGCGTGCACGCAGCGCAGGGCGCGCTGGATCCAGGCGTCGGTGGTGGCGTGCGTGGTGACGGGCAGCACGAACAGCACGGCGAGCACCGCGCCGAGGGCGCCGACACCGGTCTCGGCCAGGCGCAGGGCGAGCAGGCCGGGGCTGAGGACGCCGAGGAGGCCGTAGAGCAGTTCGGCGAGCAGGGTCACCCAGAGCATCATCCAGGTGTAGGAGACGGCGGCCGTGTAGAAGATGCCGAAGACGGCGACGGCCACGAGGACGGCCGTGGGGACGGGGGCGCCGTGCACAGGGACGGCGACGAGCAGGCCGAGGCCGATGCCGATGACGGTCCCGAGGACCCGTCGGAAGCCGCGTACCAGCGTCTCGCCGCGCGAGGCGGTGTTGACGAAGACCCACCACGTGGCGCCCACGGCCCAGTACCAGCGCTGCCCGGACACCAGCTGTCCCACGACCAGCGCGAACCCGGCGCCGACGACCGCCTGGACCGCCTGCCGGGTGGTCGCGCGGGCCAGTCCGGTCCCGGCGGGCGGTGCGGGTACGACGGCCGCGGGCAGCCGGCGCTCGTAGCACCACAGACCGAAGCGCACCGTGGCCGCGCTGAGCACGGACAGCAGGACGGCGGCGTACAGCTCGGGCAGCTGTCCGGGCGTGGCGTGCAGGAACTGGGCGACGAAGAAGGTCATGAAGGCGAAGACGCCGAGGCTGTGCCCGCGCGGGCCCCAGCGACGGGCGTAGACGCCGGCGCCGACCACGGCGAGGAAGGCCAGGTCCCGCGCCACCGGGTGGTCGTGCAGCTCGGCCGCGGCGGCGAGCACCGGCACGCCGACGGCGGGCAGCAGCGCTGTGGTGACCGCCTGCCCACGCACGGTGGCGTCGGCGACGGTGAACAGGGCGAGCAGCGCGGCGAGGCCGCCGGTGACGCCACCGGGCAGCGAGTGTCCCGCGAGCCCGCACACCACGACCGCCAGCCCGATGCCGAGGACGGCCCGCGCGGCGAAGCGCAACCGCGTCCGCCCCGGGTCCGGCGCCACGAACATCCTCTTCAGCACTGCTGTCCGCCCCCTTGTGACCGCCTGCACGAAAAAGGCGCCGCGGGATCCGCAGCGCCATCGACGCGTCCATGAGAGCATCACCGGGGTCACTGGCTCAAGTGTCACCTGAATTACTGGACCATCGGTCCAGCCCCGTCGGCCCATCCCCCTCTGCCGTAGCGCCAACGGCCCAGGTCGGGCGGCACACCGGGTCCGCCCAGGTGTGAGCCATTGGTACAGTCGTGCATCATGAGCGTGGACGAACTCGACACCCGCATCCTGCGGCTGCTGCTGGAACAGCCGCGCACCAGCGTGCGCGAGTACGCCCGCATCCTCGGCGTCGCCCGCGGCACGCTCCAGGCCCGCCTGGACCGCATGGAGCGGGACGGCGTGATCACCGGTACGGGCCCTTCACTCTCCCCCTCCGCCCTCGGCCATCCGGTCCTGGCGTTCGTGCACATCGAGGTGACCCAGGGCCATCTGGACGATGTCGGGGACGCACTGGCCGCCGTACCGGAGATCGTCGAGGCGTTCTCGATCACGGGTGGCGGGGATCTGCTGGCCCGGGTGGTCGGGCGGGACAACGCCCACCTGGAGGACGTGATCCAGAAGCTGATCAGCCTGCCGGGCGTGGTGCGCACCCGCACCGAGGTGGCGCTGCGCGAGCGCGTGCCGTACCGGCTGCTGCCCCTGGTGGAGTCGGTCGGCCGGGCGGCCCGCGTCTGACGCTTGCATGCTGGACGGCATGAGCAAGCTCGGCGCCCTCTCGGTCATCTTCGATCTCGACGGAACGCTCGTGGACAGCGAGCCGAACTACTACGAGGCGAGCCGGCAGACCCTGGCCGAGCACGGCGTCCCGGACTTCACCTGGGCGGAGCATGAAGGCTACGTCGGCATCAGCACCCTGGAGTCGGTCGCGATCTGGCGGGACCGCTACGACCTGTGCGCCCCGGTGGGCGAACTGCTCGAGGCGACGAACCGGCGCTATCTGGAGCTGGCCCGGGCGCACACTCGGCCCTACCCCGAGATGCGGAAGCTCGTGGAGCTGCTGGCCGCCGAAGGCGTCCCGATGGCGGTGGCCTCCGGCTCCTCTCCCGAGGCGATCGAGGCGATCCTCGCCGGGACCGGTCTGGACGCCTTCCTGCACACCGTGGTCTCGGCCGACGAGGTCGCCCACGGCAAGCCCGCCCCCGACGTCTTCCTGGAGGCCGCCCGGCGGCTCGGGGCGAACCCTGCCGACTGCGTGGTCCTGGAGGACGCGGCGCCGGGTGCGGCCGCCGCGCACGCGGCCGGGATGCGCTGCATCGCCGTCCCGTACGTGGCCGCCCAGGCCGACGCGCCCGAGTTCGCCACGGCGTCGCTGCTGCTGCGGGGCGGCCAGACGGAGTTCACGGCCCAGTCGGCCTACGCGTGGCTGAGGGATTCGGCCGCGTCCCGCTGAACGGCACCCGAGGGGCTCCGACGCGCGCGGAAGCGCTCCCGGCGTGCGCTGGGCGGGCTGGCTGCTTAGCGTGACCCCATGACCACAGTCCAGGCCCGGCCCACCCCCGACGACCGGCGGTGGAAGGCGCTCGGGGTCTGTCTGACAGCGGGCTTCATCTCGCTGCTCGACACCTCGATCGTGAATGTGGCGCTCCCCTCGATGGAGCGCGGGCTGGGCGCCTCCGAGGCTGCCCAGTCATGGGTGGTCTCCGGGTACGCCCTGACCTTCGGGCTCGCGCTCGTCCCGGCGGGCCGACTGGGCGACATGCGCGGGCGGCGCCAGGCCTTCCTGGTCGGGCTCGCCCTGTTCACGGTGGCCTCGGCGGCCTGCGGGCTCGCTCCCGGCGCCTCCTGGCTGGTGCTGTTCCGGCTGATCCAGGGCACGGCGGCCGGCATGGTCGCGCCGCAGACCTCCGGGCTGATCCAGCAGATGTTCCAGGGCGCCGAGCGGGCCAAGGCATTCGGCCTGCTGGGCAGCGTCATCGGGGTCTCGACGGCGGTGGGCCCGCTGGCGGGCGGTCTGCTGATCGATGCCGTCGGCACCGACGACGGCTGGCGCTGGGTGTTCTTCGTCAACCTGCCCATCGGAGTGGCCGCCTTCACCGCGGGGCTGCGGCTGCTGCCCCGTTTCCCGGGGTCGGGGGAGAAGCGGGAGGACTTCGACCTGTTCGGGGTGCTGCTTCTAGGCTCGGCAGTGCTGGCGCTGATGCTGCCCCTCGTGCAGGAGCAGCAGTGGACCGGGCGGGAGAAGTGGGCGCTGCTGCCGGTGGCCGCGCTGCTGCTGGCCGCGTTCTGGGCGTGGGAGAGGCGGCAGGGGCAGCAGGGGCGGGCACCCCTGGTCGATCTGAACCTGTTCTCCCTGCGGTCCTTCACCCTCGGCGCCCTGATCAGCCTGACGTACTTCGCGGGCTTCACCACGGTCTTCTTCGTCTACACGCTGTTCCTGCAGAACACGGTCGGATACAGCGCCCTGGCGGCGGGTCTCTCGGTCCTCCCCTTCGCGGCCGCCTCGGCGGTCGGCGCCGCCGCCGGGGGCCGGCTGGTGGTGCGCTTCGGGCGCAAGCTGGTCGTCATCGGTCTGGTCGGGGTGGCGCTGGGGCTGCTCGGGGTGGTCGTGGCGGTGGAGCTGGTGCCCGGACGGGGCGTCGGGTGGGCCACGGCGTTGCCCATGCTCGTCGGCGGAATCGGTTCCGGGCTGACGGTCTCCCCGAACACGACCCTCACCCTCACCCGGGTTCCCGTCCACCGTGCCGGTGCGGCCGGCGGGGTCCTCCAGACGGGCCAGCGTGTCGGCTCGGCGGCCGGTATCGCGGTGGTGGGCGCGGTGTACTTCGCACACCTGGCCAACCACGGGCATTCCACCACGGCCATTCAGCTCGGACTGCTCACCGCCGTGGGGATCATCATGATCGCGCTGGTGCTGGCGGTCGCGGATCTTCGGGAGCGCCAGGTGCGTCCGGAACCGGAGAAAAGCGGGACGGCGGTCCGCTGGAATGCCGAGGAGGGCGGTGCCGGGGAAACGGTCCGCCGCGGTGCCTGAGAGGTCGCGGCATCCGGCACGGCCGACACCGGCCACCCGCCGACGCACGGCCCCGGACGCCGCAACATCAGCGCCCGGCCCCGCGGCCTCGGGCGTCCCGAGTACCGGCCGCCCTGCGGCTCGACGCCCCGGGTGCCGGTCGGTCGGTGTGCCCGGGGCTCAGGACTTCCGGCGTGGCTTTCCCCGCTTTGCCGGGCGGCCGGCCGCCGAGACCGTGCGGCCCCGTGCGGTTCGCCCTGCGGGCTTGCCACCCGTCGTCTTCGCGCCCGCGGGCTTCTGCCGGGTGCCCCCCTGCTCCGGTTGCTTCCGCTTCTGCTCGGTATCGGTCTTCGCCGCCGTACGGCCCCGCGTGCTGTTGACCGTGCGGCCGCGGACGATGCCGATGAAGTCCTCCACCAGATCGGTGGTGGCCTCCTCCGGCCAGGACAGGGCGACGCTCGACTGGGGGGCGTCGACGACCGGGCGGTAGGTGAGGTCTTTGCGGTGGTGGAGGCGGGCCAGGGACTGCGGGACGATCAGGAGGCCGACGTTCGCCGCCACCAGCTCGATGGCGTCCGACGTCGTGGCGGGGCGCTCGAAGGCGGGCTCACCGGGCGGGCTGTCCCACTCGAAGACGTCGTCCAGGGGGTGGAGGAGCACCTCGTCGGCGAGGTCGGCCAGGGTCACCTCGTCCGCCGCCGTGACCAGGTGGTCCTTGGGGACGACGACGACCGTGGCCTCGGTGTAGAGGGGGATCGCGCTGAAGAACGTACGGTCGACGGGCAACCGCACGAGGCCGGCGTCGGCCTCCCCCGCCCGCAGGACGTGCGATGCCTCGGTGGAGGGGACCTGGACGAGGGTGAGCGGGACCTCCGGCAGGCGCTCGTTCCAGATCCGCACCCATTTGGCGGGCGTCGCTCCGGGGACGTACGCGAGCCGGAACGACGGTGTTTCCTGCGAGCCTGTCACCAGGCCAGGTTACCGGCCGTGGTCGGCCGGCCCGCACACGGCCGATACCCTGGCCTCATGAGTTCGCAGCAGAGCACCCAGACGATGAAGCCCGCGACCGCGGCGAAGAAGCTGGGTGTGTACCTCCCCGCCACCCCCGCCGAGTTCCAGGAGGGTGTGGTCTCGCGCGCCGAGCTGAACGAGCTGCAGGCCAATCCGCCCGAGTGGCTGCGCGAGCTGCGACAGAACGGTCCGCACCCGCGCCCGGTGGTCGCCGCGCGGCTCGGTGTGTCCATCTCCGGCCTCGCGCGCGGTGGGGTCACCGAACCGCTGACCACCGAGCAGATCGAGGCGCTCAGGCAGGAGCGGCCCGAGTGGCTGGAGAAGGAGCAGGCCACCCAGGCCGAGGTCCGCAGGGAAGCCGTACGGATCAAGAACCTGAAGAACGAGAAGGACGCCTGAGGGACCGGCGCCCTTCTTCCTGTTCAGTCGTCCGACGGCACCTTCGGCCGGTCCCAGCCGGCCCTGCCCGGGATGCCGTCGGCGTCCCCGCCCTTGAAGCCGGGCTTGTGCTGCCAGGCGGCGTAGGACCTGCGGTCGGCCTCGGTCCACTCCGGGCTCGGGCTCTCCGCGTAGTGCCCGCAGCCCTCGGCGACCGGACGACGGCCCATGGCGGTGATGACGGGCGACTTCTGCCCGATGCGGAAGAAGCCGCTGCCCGGGAACGGCGCGTACTCGGCTTCGGCCCGGGTCTGGGGTCCGACGGCTTCCCCGGCCCGGTCCCGCCGCCCTTTCCGGCCAGCCGGGCGCCCATCCGCTTGCGCAATCGCCGTCGACGAAAGCACCGACGTCGAAGTCCACGCCCCGAAGGCCGGGTGACCAGCACGGACGCCATGCGCCGCGGCTGCCCGCCGGCCCCTGACTGTATGCACCGCCTCGTCCGTGAACCTCCGCTGGGGGGATTCCGCCCCTCCGGTGTCTTCGGGGCCACGCCGACCGCAGGGGTGAGTCACTCACGGTGCGGGACCGGCTCAAGGCGCAGCCGGAGACGCATAGGCTCTGAGTGGGCTCCGGGGAGGCCGGAATGCCAAGGATCGGGAACAGGGGGCGGCTTCCATGGTGACAGCGCGCCGGTTTCCGCTCGGCTCCGCGACCACGCTCACGGAGCTGGAGGACGACCCCCACCCCCGGCTCGCCCTGCTCCGCGCCCGCGAGCCGGTTTCCTGGCTTCCCGCGCTGGGCGGCTGGCTGGTGACCCGGCGTGATCTCGCACTGCGCGTGATGCGCGACGCCGCGACGTTCACGGTGGACGACCCCCGCTTCTCCACCGCCCAGGTGGTCGGTCCGAGCATGCTCTCCCTGGATGCCGCCGAGCACAAGCGGCACCGCGCCCCCTTCACGGACCCGTTCCGCGCGCAAGATGTGCATGACCGGTTCACCGGGTTCGTGGAACAGGAAGCCACCCGGCTCGTGGAAAGCATCCGGCCGCGAGGCAGCGCCGAACTGCGCCGGGAGGTGGCCGGGCCTCTGGCCGTCGCCGTCGTCGCCGAGTCGCTGGGCTTGGTCGACGCGGACGCCGAGGCGGTGCTGACCTGGTACGACGCCATCGTGAACGCGGTCTCCGACATCACCGCAGGGCGGTCGGCGAACCCCGCCGGAGCGGCGGCGTTCGACCGGCTACGAGGAAGCGTCGAGGCGACGGTAGCGGCAGGAAGCGACGCGTCGCTGCTGGTCGCGGCGGCCGAGAGCGGGCGCCTGAAGCTGCCTGAGGTCGTCGCCAACGCCGCGGTGCTGATGTTCGGCGGTATCGAGACCACCGAGGGCATGATCGCCAACGCCGTACTGCACTTGCTGGCCCACCCTGGTCAACTCGCCCTCGTGCGTGACGATCCAGACCTGGCCGACGCGGCGATCGAGGAATCGCTCCGCCTGGAACCCGCCGCGGCGGTCGTGGACCGCTACGCCACCGCCGACGTGACGATCGGCGGGGCCGACGTGCGGCGCGGTGATCTGGTGGTCGTCTCCCTCGCCGGCGCGAACCGCGACCCCGAGATCTTCCAGGACCCCGACACTTTCGAGCTGCGCCGGGGCAACTCCCGCCTCCAACTGGCCTTCGCCCACGGCCCGCACTTCTGTCTGGGCGCCCACCTTGCCCGCCTGGAAACCCGCGCCTGCCTCCTCACGATCCTCGACCGCCTCCCCGGCCTGCGGCTCGGCCCCGACTCGCCCACCGCGCCCAGAGGCCTGGTCTTTCGCAAGCCCCCGGCTCTGCGCGTCCGCTGGGACATGCCGGAGCAGCGCTGACACTGGAGCGACCGCGCCGCCGACGGCCGCGGTCTGCACGGCACGGTGAACGGCGGGCTCAGGGTTCGCGGTTGTACGCGGGGACCGTTGCCGGCCTATGCGCCACGACGGACCCGGGCGGCCTTGCGGGCCTCGGCGATCTGGCGGGCCTCAGCAGACCGGCGTGACTCGCCACCGCCGCCGGCCCGCCCCGGGCTGGTGCCCAGACCGCGGAAGGGGGCACCGCCGCGCTTCGGGCGCTCCGCGACCGGCCCGCTGCCGCCGACGGGGACACCGGAGGGAGCCTGGGCGCCGGTGATGCGGCTCAGCTCGGCCTCACCGGAGCGGACCTGCGTGATCTGCGGCCTGATGCCGGCGTCGGACATGAGACGGGCCATCTCCCGGCGCTGGCCGGGCAGGACCAGCGTGACGACACTGCCGGACTCGCCGGCCCGGGCGGTACGGCCACCGCGGTGCAGGTAGTCCTTGTGGTCGCTGGGCGGGTCGACGTTGACGACGAGATCGAGGTCGTCGACGTGGATACCTCGAGCCGCGACATTGGTGGCCACCAGCGTCGTGACGTCACCGGTCTTGAACTGTGCCAGGGTGCGGGTGCGTTGGGGCTGCGACTTGCCGCCGTGCAGCGCCGCGGCCCTCACCCCGCTGCTCAGCAGATGCTTGGTGAACTGGTCGACCGCGTGCTTGGTGTCCAGAAACATGATCACGCGCCCGTCGCGGGCAGCGATCTCGGTGGCGGTGGCGTACTTGTCGGCGCCGTGCACCTGCAGCACGTGATGCTCCATCGTGGTGACCGCGGCGGCCGACGGGTCGACCGAATGGACCACCGGGTCATGGAGGTAACGACGGACCAGCAGGTCGATGTTGCGGTCCAGCGTGGCCGAGAACAGCATGCGCTGGCCGTCGGGACGCACCTGGTCCAGCAGCTCGGTGACCTGCGGCATGAAGCCCATGTCCGCCATCTGGTCGGCCTCGTCCAGGACGGTGATGTTCACTCGGTCCAGGCGGCAGTCCTTGCGCTCGATGAGATCCGCGAGGCGGCCAGGAGTGGCGACGACCACCTCGGCCCCGGCACGCAGGGCGCCGGCCTGCCTGCCGATGGACATACCTCCCACGACGGTGGCCAGCCGCAGCTTCAGCAACTGGGCGTAGGGGGTGAGCACATCGGTGACCTGCTGGGCCAGTTCGCGCGTGGGCACGAGGATCAGGGCCAGCGGCTTGCGCGACTCGGCACGCTGCCCTGCCGTGCGTACGAGGAGCGCCAGACCGAAGGCGAGCGTCTTGCCCGATCCGGTGCGCCCGCGGCCCAGGACGTCGCGCCCTGCGAGGGAGTTCGGCAACGTGGCGGCCTGGATCGGGAACGGCTCGTTCAGGCCGAGACGGGTGAGCATCTTCAGCAACTCGACCGGCATGTCCAGTTCAGCGAAGGTCGCAGCCGCGGGGAGGGCCGGGGTGACGGTGGCCGGCAGCGCGAACTCCCCCTGTGGTGCGGAGGGACGGCGCCCGGTGTCGCCTGGGCCGGCGCCGGGGCGCCCCTGCCCCCGTGGACGGAAACGGTCGTTCGTGCGTGCTGAACGGCTCATGGAGAACCTTCCTCGGCAGGGCGCGCCCCGAGGAATTCCCGACAGGAATGAGCCGGATGAATTGCAAGAACGAGCCGAATGTGAGACTAAATGAATTCCACCGGAATGCAAAAAAGCAGCGATCCGGGGCCCCGCCACAAGGCGGGACCCCGGATATGTCACACGCGCCGACGTCAGACGGGAACGATGTTCTCCGCCTGCAGACCCTTCTGGCCCTGCGTGACGTCGAAGCTCACCTTCTGGCCTTCCTGGAGCTCACGGAAGCCCTGGGCAGCGATGTTCGAGTAGTGGGCGAAGACGTCCGGGCCGCCCCCGTCCTGCTCGATGAAGCCGAAGCCCTTTTCCGCGTTGAACCACTTGACGGTGCCAGTAGCCATGTCACATCTCCTTGGGGGCAGTGCCCGCGGGCCCACACCGTGTGAACCCTTGCGTTGCCACAATGAACCCCGTCCGGATAAGCACCGGAGATACAAAAATGCCCGACGACATCCAGCCGCCAAAGCACTTGAAGTTTCGGGAACCACAACTGCAACTGCAGACAAGTTTAGCACGGGACAGCGCCAACCTCAGCACGACCCTTTCGTTGCCCGAGGAAATTCAATCGCACCACTCGGCTCGGACCGTCCCGATACCTTTCCCGGACATCCGGTCTGCAGGCGCCGCACTTCACCGCCCAGCCCAGGAACGACAGGCGGACCTTGCCGTTCGGATCACCCCTGTCCGTATCCGCCAACCGCCGTTGAGGCAACCCTCAGCACAGGCGCGCACTTGCCCGGCGAGTGAGCGGTTCCTGGAGATCGTTGGGGAGAAATCCGGGAGAAGATCTTGGTCGGCTTCTCCAAGCCAGGACAGGCCTCTGCCCCGCGGCGGGGCTCACGCCCGGCGCCTCACGGCTGCAGGTTCGCGAATCCGCGGCTCACTGCGTCGCCGCTTCTGGTTCGTCCGCCGCATACGGATGGACGTGCCTACCTCTGTCGAACGGGGTGAACCACGTCTTGAACCCCATGGGCGCGACTCCTGGCACGCCTCCGACGGGATCTTGGTCGATCCCGTCCACGGAATCGTCGTACAGCCCCTCGTGGTCCATGTCCTCGCAGACTGCAGGACATCGCGGACATCCCCGAATTCGACCGCCTGGAGATCACCCACTTCTTCGAGGTCTACAAGGATCTCGAACCCGGCAAAAGCGTCGAGGGCTCCCACTGGGAGGGCCGGGACGTGGCCTACGCGGAGATCGAGGCCTCGCGCGCCCGCGCCGGCGGAAGGGAGCACGGGTGAACGGCCGGGACGGCGCGTCGATCCTTGTCTTCATCGCCGACCTCGTCGCAGGCGCCGGCTGCGGGCAGATCAGGTCCGGCGCCCCCGCGCGCGGCTGGGGGCACCCCCGGACGGAGTCGGTGGAGTGTCGCCAAGTACAACCGCCTGCTCGAGCTCGCCGCGGCCGATCCGTCCCTGCCGCCTGAGCCGAGGACGACGACAGGTTTCCGCAGGCGTGTCAGCGCCGACCGACACGTGTGACGGCCAGCAACGCCACAGCCAGCACCTGGATGGCGATGACCACCGTGATCAGCAAGGGGATCGAGTAGCCGTACAGTCCGCCCGTCAGTGCACCGCCCGCCAGGCTCGCCGCGCCGACAACGCCCGCGAACAAGCCGTACGCGGTCGCCCGCCGACCGCTGGGCACCAGATCCGCGACCGTGGCGCGCAGGGTGGACTCCTGGATGCCCATGGCCGCACCCCACAGCAGCGACCCGGCCACCGCGATCGCGACCGTGTCGGTGAACGCCAGCACCACCACGGCCGTGGTCAGCACCGGCAGAGCAACCAGCACACGCGGGCCGATCCGGTCGTAGAGCCAGCCCGTGGCCAGCGCCGCGACCGCGTCCACGGCCATCGCCGCCGCGTACACCACCGGCACCCACGCGGCGGTCAGCAGATGCCGCTCGACCAGGTGGTAGGAGAGCACGCCGAAGGTCGCGAAGCCGGTCGTGGTGGCCGCCGTAAAGCCGGCGTAGGGCCAGAATGCCCTCGGCATCCGCCCGCCCTGCACCCGCGGTGTTGCGGGCGTAGGCGCTGCGGCTTTCAGGTCGCGTTCGTAGGCTTCCGGGTCGGGCACCCGGGCCCGCAGCCAGAACAGCAGCAGCAGTACGGCTATACCGGGGGCGGCGAGGACGCCGAGCGCGGGGCCGTAGTCGTTCCCAGTGAGCGCGAGCACGCCTGCCACCAGCAGCGGGCCGGCGACAGCGCCGATCTGGTCCAGCGCCTCATGGACGGCGAAGCCAAGACCCCGCCCGGTCGCGGCGGTGGCGTGCGACAACAGGGTGTCCTTCGCAGGCGAGCGCACCGCCTTCCCCACCCGCTCCGCGATCACCAGCACGCACGCGGCCCACAACACCCCGGCCACACCCAGCAGCGGCACCGAGACCACCGTCAACGCATAACCGGCGATCGCCAGCCCCCAGAAGCGGCGGGTCCGGTCCGCCATCGGGCCGGAGGCCAGCCGCAGCCCCAGCGCCGCCGCCTCACCCGCCCCCGTCACCACACCGACGACCAGGGAGGAGGCGCCCAGGGAGGCCAGCAGCGGGCCGGTGATCGAGCGGGCGCCCTCGTAGACGCAATCCGCGAGCAGGCTGATCGTGCCGAACCAGACCACGAACCGCCATGGCGTCATCCGCGCCGCCGGCCGATCCGCCTCCCCCTCCTCGGACTCCGCCGGGTTCATGCCCACAGCCCCTCCGCGAACGACATCCCGACGAACGCCGCCCCCAGGCCGGCCACCACGCCGACGGCGGCGTTGGCGGCGGCGTTGGCGGCGGCGTTGGCGGCGGCGTTGGCGGCGGCGTTGGCGGCGGCGAAGAACTTCGCCCCGTCCTCCGCCAGCCGGAGCGTCTCGTACGAGAACGTCGAGTACGTCGTCAAAGCCCCGCACAGGCCGGTGCCGAGCAGCAACTGCCCCCGCGGCGACGCGGCCCCGGCCGCCACGGACCCCGAGGGAGCGCCGATCCCCTCCACACCGCGGAACACCGAGGCGCCGGCCGGCCCGGAGTTGTGCGCCCGGTGCACGATTTCGCTGTACAGCGGCTTGTGGCGCCAGACGCCGTTCTCGCCGACGAAGATCGTCACTCCCAGGGCACTGCCCGTCAGCCTTGTCACCGCTGCCTCCATGCCACCAGGCGGCGCGTCCCCGTCGCCGCAAGCCACACCGCCGCCAGCGCCGCACCTGGCGTCGCGGCCAGGTACGCGAGCCGCGTCCGGGGATGAACGCCGTTCACGAGCCTCTGAGTGTCCACGGCATCCGAAGTCCAGCTCAGGGATGGCGAGTTCCACTCGGTCGCGGGTGTTCTCCGTACACGCTCCGGGTGGTTGAGGACGCAGGAGGCCGTGCCGGTGGAGACTCCCGCCCTACGGGTGACATCGACGAGCTTGGCGCCCTGGTGTCCGCAGGTGCGGGCGGTGCCCTGCCCGCGGAAGACGTACCGCTTGCCATGGCAGGGGCACGGCGGCGGCTTCGTACGGGCGATGTGGTCGGCGACCAGGGCGGACAACCAATCCATTGCGTCGATGGTGCGGTAGCTGTCGTCCTTGGGCGGCCGGCGGACCAGCTCGCCCGAGTCCAGTTCGTACAGCTGATGTTCAGCGAGTATGGCCCCGGGCCGGGCGAACTCGGTCTCCGGGCCGACGGTGCCCCACCGCATCCCTGTGTAGCCCTTGAGGGTCACGCCGACGAACTCGTCGCCGCGGGCCGCCAGCAGCGCCGCTCACTCGGCGATGTGCACCGTGCCTGGCCGGGCTGGGCGTCTGTCCCTCCGCCCGTGGCCCCTCGGGGGAGCCAGGTGCGGTCGGCCGGTGTCATCACTGGCTCCTCCGCCTTCCTGGCTCCCCCGCGACCTGGCGCTCAGTACTGCTCGGTCTCCATGAAACCCGTGTTCCCGTTGTCGTCCGCGTCGAAGGCGGCGGCGGTCGGGTCGAATCCGGGCGGGCTGTCCTTGAGGGCCAGGCCCAGGCCGGCCAGCTTCGCCTTGACCTCGTCGATGGACTTCGCACCGAAGTTGCGGATGTCGAGAAGGTCCGCCTCGGAGCGCGCCAGGAGCTCACCCACCGAGTGGACGCCCTCACGCTTGAGGCAGTTGTAGGAGCGGACCGTGAGCTCGAGCTCCTCGATCGGCAGCGCGAGGTCGGCGGCCAGGGCGGCGTCCGTGGGGG